>NZ_JBEYVO010000032.1:0-156101 GCF_040644055.1 Streptomyces sp. NPDC047043 | reverse complement strand
AGCAGCGGCAGGGTCTGCGAGGCGGTGACCAGTTCCCGCAGCGGATGGCGGGCCAGCACCGCATCGACCTCCGGCGTCAACGCCGCCGCCAGGCGCGAGGCGGCCGGGCGGCTCTCGTCCCGCAGGGCGGCGACGGCGGCGAGGATCACGTCCTGTTCGGCGCCCTCGGGGATGCCGTCGGCCGCACGCGCGTACAGCCGGCTGCCCTCCTCCAGGACCAGATCCGTGTCCATCCCGGCCGGGATCTTGATCTGGGCGTGGTGGCGCCAGGTGGTGACCGGATCGCCCCAGGCCTCCACGGTGTAGGTCCAGCGGCCAGGCTCGCCGGCGGTGACGGCGGCACCCCAGCGGTCGGTGCCCGGGGCGAGCTCATGCATCGGTGTCCAGGGGCCCGGGCGGCCGTCCGGGCCGGTCAGGACGACATTGGCGGCGACCGCGTCGTGGCCCTCGCGGAACACGGTGGCCGAGATCTCGAACGACTCACCGGTCACGGCCTTGGCCGGCCGGCGCCCGTGCTGGACGACCGGGCGGACGTCGAGAACCGGTATGCGCCCGATTCCGGTGGCGTCGCCCGCGGAGGGTGGCTCCGGGGCGGGCGGTCCGGCCGTGGCGGGACGTACGGGGGGCGCTTCGGGCTTGCGCGTCGGGGGTGATGACGAGTGGTGCGTGGCGGGCATGACCGCTCCTGTCCGCGTCAACGTGGGTGGGCGGATGACTATGGGGAGGGGGTCCTGCGTGGTGTCTGTCGTGCAAGGTACCCGGAGGAGCCTTCCCACCCTATTCGGGTGAGCATTCCGGCACTTTGTTAACTACTCACGCGTATGTCCACACACAAGACCGGCCCCGTTCGTGAACGAACGGGGCCGGTCCCACAGTGCCGCCGTCAGGACGGCGGCACCTGCAGCAGTTCGTCCGGCGAGCCGAGTCCCCGGCCGGAGATCTTCCCGGACACCGCCAGCTTGACGAGCGCCTTGGAGACCTGGGCCGGCGTGGCCTTCGGATGATCGGCCAGATACAGCGCGGCCGTGCCCGCCGCATGCGGGGTCGCCATCGACGTGCCGGAGAAGGTCGCCTTGCCGGTGTCGCTCGCGTACGACGCCGAGGTGATCGACACGCCGGGGGCGAAGAGATCCACGGCCGAGCCGAAATTGGAGAAGCTCGCCCGGGCGTCCGTCCTGTCCGTCGCCCCGACCGTGATGGCCTCCTTCACGTCCGCCGGGGAGTAGAGCGCGGCCGGCAGACCGTCGTTGCCCGCGGCGACGGCGTACGTGACGCCCGACCTGATGGAGTTCCTTACGGCGGCGTCCAGCTGGGCGTTGTGGTAGCCGCCCAGGCTGAGGTTGGCGACCGCGGGCTTCTTCGCGTGCTTGGTCACCCAGTCGATGCCCGCGATGACCTGGGCCGTCGTACCGGAGCCGTCGTTGTCGAGGACGCGGACGGCGACCACCTTGGCCTGCTTGGCGACGCCGTACGTCCTGCCGACGATCGTGCCGGCGACGTGGGTGCCGTGGCCGTTGCCGTCGGCGGCGGTCTTGTCGTTTCCGACGAAGTCCCAGCCGTAGCTCGCACGGCCGCCGAAGTCCTTGTGCGTGATCCGGATTCCGGTGTCGATCACGTACGCGGTGACCCCCTTGCCCGCCGATTCGGGCCAGGTGTAGCTCTTGTCCAGCGGCAGGTTCCGCTGGTCGATCCGGTCCAGGCCCCAGGACGGCGGGTTCTTCTGCGTGTGGTCGAGCGACACGCGTGTGTCCTGGGCGACGGATGCGACCTGTGAGTCGGCCGCGAGGCGCTTGGCCTGTCTCTCGTTGGCCTTGATCGCATAGCCGTTGAGGACCGTGCCGTACGTGTGGCTTATTTTCGCCCCGTACTTCTCGGCGATGTCCTTTCCGGTCGCCGACGGAGCCTTCGTTCCCCCCTTCAGTGTCACCAGGTAACTTCCGCCGACGGAACCGGGCTCACCGGCGCCGAGTATCTGCCCCTCCGGTGCGGCGTGCGCAGGCAGGGTGATGGCCGAAAGAGCGGCAGCACAGGCCACCGCGGTCAGCCCCCCGGTCCAGCGCAGACGCCGTGTTCGCGTCCGTGCCATGGTCAGTTCCCCTCCCTTGACTCCACTTGGCAGCGTCTCGTGCGGTGTAGAGGGCCCACAAGGGGGCCTACGGGGGCGGAATCGGCCATGTCGGCCATGAGGGACCCGTGAAGGTTGCGGCGCTTTTCGGTCTGTGTACGACTGTGCCGTGCTCTTGGACGTGGCGTGGTTCCGGAGCCCTCCACACCGATACCGTCGAGGTTGACGACGAGGCGCACACCGTTGTGCGTCCGCACAGCGACACACGCGTCGAGGTGGAAAGTGAAGGCGATCCGTCGATTCACCGTCCGACCCGTTCTCCCCGAACCCCTCCGGCCGCTCAGTGATCTGGCGCGCAATCTGCGCTGGTCCTGGCATGCGGAGACCCGCGATCTTTTCCAGTCCGTCGACCCCGAGCGCTGGGCCGCCTCGGAATGCGATCCCGTACGGCTCCTGGGCAGCGTGTCGCCGGCGCGGCTGGCGGAGCTCGCCGAGGACCGCCGCTTCCTGCGCCGGCTGACCGCGGTGGCGGACGATCTCAGCGACTACGTCAGCGGCGAGCGCTGGTACCAGGCCCAGTCCGGTGAACTTCCAGCGGCCATCGCCTACTTCTCGCCCGAGTTCGGCATCACGGCCGCCCTGCCCCAGTACTCCGGCGGCCTCGGCATCCTCGCCGGCGACCACCTGAAGGCGGCCAGCGACCTCGGCGTGCCTCTGATCGGCGTGGGCCTGCTCTACCGGCACGGCTACTTCCGCCAGTCCCTGTCCCGGGACGGCTGGCAGCAGGAGCACTACCCGGTCCTCGACCCCAACGAGCTGCCCGTCGCCCTCCTCGAGGAACCCGACGGCACCCCCGCCCAGGTCTCCCTCGCCCTGCCCGGCGGCCGGCAGCTGCACGCCCGCATCTGGCTCGCCCAGGTCGGCCGCGTCCCGTTGCTGATGCTCGACTCGGACGTCGAGGAGAACGACCTCGGCGAGCGACAGGTGACCGACCGGCTCTACGGCGGCGGCAGCGAGCACCGGCTGCTGCAGGAGATGCTGCTCGGCATAGGAGGGGTCCGGGCGGTACGGACGTACTGCCGTCTCACCGGCCACCCCGCCCCCGAGGTGTTCCACACCAACGAGGGCCACGCGGGCTTCCTGGGCCTGGAGCGCATCGCCGAGCTCTGCGCCGGGGGGCTGGACTTCGACTCGGCGCTGGAGGCGGTGCGGGCCGGGACCGTCTTCACCACGCACACACCCGTCCCGGCCGGCATCGACCGCTTCGACCGCGAACTCGTCGCCCACCACTTCGGCCTCGACGCCGAGCTCCCGGGCATCGACGTCGAGCGCATCCTGCGGCTCGGCATGGAGACCTACCCCGGCGGTGAACCGAACCTCTTCAACATGGCCGTGATGGGCCTGCGCCTGGGCCAGCGCGCCAACGGCGTCTCGCTCCTGCACGGCCACGTCAGCCGGGAGATGTTCTCCGGGCTGTGGCCGGGATTCGACCCCGACGAGGTGCCGATCACCTCCGTGACCAACGGGGTGCACGCGCCCACCTGGGTCGCCCCCGAGGTGTTCCGGCTCGGCGCCCGGCAGATCGGCGCCCAGCGCACCGAGGACGCGCTGACCGTCGGCGGCTCGGACCGCTGGGACGCCGTCGGGGACATCGCCGACCAGGACATCTGGGAGCTGCGCCGCAACCTGCGCGAGCAGCTGGTGGACGAGGTCCGGGCGCGACTGCGCGCCTCCTGGCGCCAACGCGGCGCGGGGACCGCCGAGTTGGGGTGGATCGACGGGGTCCTCGACCCGGACGTCCTCACCATCGGCTTCGCCCGGCGCGTGCCGTCGTACAAGCGACTGACGCTGATGCTGCGCGACCGGGACCGGCTGATGGACCTGCTGCTGCACCCCGAGCGGCCGATCCAGATCGTCGTCGCGGGCAAGGCGCACCCTGCGGACGACGGCGGCAAGCGGCTGGTGCAGGAGCTGGTGCGGTTCGCGGACGACCCGCGGGTGCGGCACCGGATCGTGTTCCTGCCGGACTACGGCATGGCGATGGCGCAGAAGCTCTACCCGGGCTGCGACATCTGGCTCAACAACCCGCTCAGGCCGCTGGAGGCATGCGGGACGAGCGGGATGAAGGCGGCGCTCAACGGCTGCCTCAACCTCTCGGTCCTGGACGGCTGGTGGGACGAGTGGTTCCAGCCCGACTTCGGCTGGGCGATCCCGACGGCGGACGGCGCGGGCACCGATCCCGACCGCCGCGACGACATAGAGGCCGAGGCGCTGTACGACCTGCTGGAACAGCGGGTGGCCCCGCGCTTCTACGAGCGCGGGCAGCACGGTCTGCCCGACCGGTGGATCGAGATGGTCCGCCAGACCCTCACCCTGCTCGGTCCGAAGGTGCTGGCCGGCCGCATGGTCCGCGAGTACGTCGAGCGGCTCTACACGCCGGCCGCGCACGCGCACCGCACGATGGTCCCCGACTCGGCGCGCGAACTCGCCGCCTGGAAGGGGCGGGTGCGCGACGCCTGGCACGGAGTGACCGTCGACCACGTGGAGACGTCCGCCGTGACGGCCACCGCGGAACTCGGCACCACCCTCGCACTGCGGGTGCGCGTCGGCCTCGGCGAGCTGGGGCCGGACGACGTGGAGGTCCAGGCCGTCTCCGGCCGGGTCGACCCGGAGGACCGCATCGCGGACGCCGTGACGGTCCCGCTGAAACCGGCGGGCGGACCGGACGCCGAGGGACGCTGGGTGTACGAGGGCCCGCTCTCCCTGGACCGCACCGGGCCGTACGGCTACACGGTCCGCATCCTGCCCACGCACCGACTCCTCGCGTCCGGCGCGGAGTTGGGGCTGGTGGCGGTGCCTTCGGAGGAGACGGCAGAAGGGGCGGGGGTGCTGTTCCGGTGACGGACTAGTACTCGGAGAGGGGCGCGCACAGCTGCTGGAGTACCTTTCCGCAGCGCCGCGCGTACGCGTTCTGCAGGCCCCGCGTGGCCGGTCCGCCCGCCCGGGCGTACCACTTCGCGGGGCGGCTGAACGCCGAGACCGTCAGCCAGACCGTGCCGTCACCGGTGCGTTCCACGACGAAGAGTTCCTCGCCGCACTCCGGGTGCCCGGCCAGCGTGCCGTACGCCCAGCCGGCGCGGCGGGGCTCCTCGACCGTGTAGACGATCCGGCACGGGGCCTTGATCACCCCGGCGAGGGTGACGGTGACGTCGACGTCCTCGGCGGCCCGCGGCGCGCTCGCGTCGATGCCCACGCCCAGCTCGCGGTGCATCTCCCAGGTCAGCACCGCCTCGGACGCTCTGCGGAACACCTTCTCGCCCTCGCCGATGCGCGTGCGCACATGCAGCGGGCGGAAGCCCGGCGGGCAGAAACCGCCGCGGCGGGTGCCGCCGACGTCGTCGTAGGTGAAGTCCTCCAGGCGCATGGGACACAAGAGTAGGGCGGCGCCCGGGAATGCCTTCGTCCCGGGTGCCGCCCGCCAACCCCCCTCGGGTCAGCTCACGTTGACCGCGGACCAGGCTGCGGCCACCGCCTTGTACTCGGTGCTGCTGGAGCCGTAGAGGGCGGACGCCGCGGAGAGCGTGCCCGTACGCGCCGCCTTGTACTTCGTCGTCGACGTGAAGTACGTGGTCAGCGCCTTGTACCAGATCTGCAGCGCCTTGTCCCGGCCGATGCCGGTGACCGTGGAGCCGTTGGACGTCGGCGAGTTGTAGGTCACGCCGTTGATCGTCTTCGAGCCGCTGCCCTCGGACAGCAGGTAGAAGAAGTGGTTCGCGACGCCGGACGAGTAGTGGACGTCCAGGTTGCCGACGGAGGAGGACCAGGAGTCCGCCGAGCCGCCGTCCTTGCTGGGCTTGTCCATGTAGCGCAGCGGGGTGCCGTCGCCGTTGATGTCGATCTTCTCGCCGATGAGGTAGTCGCCCTTGTCGGACGAGTTGTTGGCGTAGAACTCGACACCGGTGCCGAAGATGTCCGAGGTGGCCTCGTTCAGACCGCCGGACTCGCCCGAGTAGTTCAGGCCCGCCGTGTTGGCGGTGACGCCGTGGCTCATCTCGTGGCCGGCCACGTCCAGCGAGGTGAGCGGGTGGGTGTTGCTGTCACCGTCGCCGTAGGTCATGCAGAAGCAGTCGTCGTCCCAGAACGCGTTGACGTACGAGCTGCCGTAGTGGACGCGCGAGTAGGCGCCGACACCGTCGTTCTTGATGCCGCTGCGGCCGAAGGTGGACTTGTAGAAGTCCCAGGTCTCCTGCGCACCGTAGGCGGCGTCGGCGGCCGCGGTCTGGTCGGTGGTGGAGCTGGAGGCGGTGCCGGTGCCCCACGTGTTGTCCGTGTCGGTGAACAGCGTGCCGGTGCCGGAGCTCGTGGTGTGCTTCAGGTTGTACGTCTTGTGACCACCGCGCGAGGCGTCGGTCAGCGTGTACGACGAGCCCGACCCGGACGTGGTGAGGCTGACGGTTCCCGAGTAGAGCGTCTTGCCGGTGCCGGTCGCGTTCTCGATGCCCTGGTACTCGTAGAGCTTCTTGCCGGTCGCGGCGTCGGTGATGACGTGCAGCTGGTTCGGGGTGCCGTCGTCCTGGAGGCCGCCGACGATCGTCTCGTAGGCGAGGACGGGCTTGCCGTTGCCGGCCCAGATCACCTTGCGGGCGCCGTCGGCGGCCGACTTGGTGGAGCCCAGCGTCCTGGCGGCGCTGACCGCCTGCTTCTCGGCCTTGGCCGGGGTGACCGTCGCCTTGAGCGAGGCGACCTTGATGGCGGCCTTCGTCGCCTTGGTGACGCCCTCGGTCCTGCCGGACCCGGCGGTGTGGACGATCAGGTCGCCGCCGAGGACCGGCAGGCCCGCGTAGGTGCGCTCGTAGCGGGTGTGGGTCGTGCCGTCGGCGTCCTTGACGACGTCCTTGACGACCAGCTTCTCCTTGGCGCCGAGGCCTATGTTCTGCGCCGTCTGCGCGACGTCCGCCTGGGCCTCCTTGATGAGGGAGACGCGGGCAGCGGCGGACAGGGCCTCCGGGGCGGCGGCGGGACGAGCAGCGGCCGAGGTCTCCACCGGGGTCTGGGCGGCGGCCGTACCGGTGGTCAGACCGGTGGTGAGCAGGGCTCCGGCGGCAACGGCGGTTGCGATGGCCAGAGTCGAGCGCTTGTGACGCGCGTAGAGGGGGGTCACACAAGCTCCTTGTGGTGGGGGAGTCCGAAACGTCCGTGGGGTGGCCGTCCGGAGTTGCTGTGAAGTTGTGCGGCGGTTGTGAGGAAGAGTGACACCAAGGCGCGTACATGTCAGGACCCTCAAGTGATGTTGGCTGAAAACCAACCCTCGGGTGAACATTGCCGGAATGTAAACGGACTTGACCTGGATAAAGGGCAAACCATCGACGGGCATGTGCGTGACAAAAAGAGGGCGCCGCCCCGGGGAGTCGAACCTCCGGGGCGGCGCCCTGTCTCGGGAACCCTGCGGGCAGGGCCTACGGGAAGGTGAGCTTCCAGCTGTTGATGTAGCCGGTGTCCTGGGCCGCCTGGTCCTGGACCTTCAACTTCCATGTGCCGTTGGCGACTTCGGAGGAGGCGTTGACCGTGTAGGTCTCGTTGACGTTGTCCGCCGAGTCGGAGGAGCTGAAGTTCTTCAGGCGGTACGTCGACCCGTCCGGGGCCACCAGGTCGATGACGAGGTCGCCGCGCCAGGTGTGCACGATGTCGACCGAAACCTGAAGGTTCGACGGGGCGTTGCCCGTCCGGCCGGACACGGTGATGGACGAGGTGACCGCGGCTCCGTTGTCCGGAATCGACACGTCGGCGGTGTTCTCGAAGGAGGTGCCGCCACCGCCGCCGCCACCGGAGCGGGAACCGACCGCGACGCCCGCCCAGGCGTCCTGCACGGCCTTGTACTCGGCGGACGTGGTGCCGTACAGCTCACCGGCCGCCGCGAGGGTGCCGGTGCGGGCGCCCGCGTAGTTGGTGGTGGACGTGAACTTCGTGGTCAGCGCCCGATACCAGATCTGCAGGGCCTTGTCCCGGCCGATGCCGGTGACCGGAAGTCCGTCCGCGGTGGGTGAGTTGTAGCTGACGCCGTTGATGACCTTGGCTCCGCTGCCCTCGCTCAGCAGATAGAACCAGTGGTTCGCGGGACCCGACGAGTAGTGCACGTCGATGCCGCCGATGCCGGAGTACCAGCTGTCCTTGGACGAGCCGTCCTTGCTGGGCTTGTCCATGTAGCGCAGCGGGGTGCCGTCGCCGTTGATGTCGATCTTCTCGCCGATGAGGTAGTCGCCGACGTCGGAGGAGTTGGCGGCGTAGAACTCCACACCGGTGCCGAAGATGTCGGAGGTCGCCTCGTTCAACCCGCCCGACTCACCGCTGTAGTTGAGGCCGGCCGTGTTCGACGTGACGCCGTGGCTCATCTCGTGGCCGGCCACGTCGAGGGAGGTCAGCGGGTCCGCGTTGCCGGAGCCGTCGCCGTACGTCATGCAGAAGCAGCCGTCGTCCCAGAAGGCGTTCACGTACGAGTTGCCGTAGTGGACGCGGGAGTAGGCGCCGACGCCGTTGTTCTTGATGCCGGAGCGGCCGAAGGTGTTCTTGTAGAAGTCCCAGGTGGTCGCGGCGCCGTAGTGCGCGTCGGCGCCCGCGGTCGCGGCGTTCGACGTGGTCCCGTTGCCCCAGGTGTTGCTGGACTGCGAGAACAGCGTGCCGGTGCCGGACGTGCCGTGGTTCAGGTTGTACGTCTTGTGGTTGCCGCGGTCGCCGTCGGTCAGGTTGTACGTCGAGCCGGACTGGGTCGTCGTCAGCGAGACCGTGCCGCTGTACTGGGTGTTGCCGGTGCCGGTCGCGTTCTCGATGGCCTGGTACTCGTACAGCTTCTTGCCGGTGGTCGCGTCCGTGATGACGTGCAGCTGGTTCGGGGTGCCGTCGTCCTGGAAGCCGCCGACGACCGTCTCGTACGCCAGGACCGGCTTGCCGCTCGCCGCCCAGATCACCTTGCGCGGCGCCGCGTCGGCGGAGGCCTTCTTGCCGCCGAGGGCCTTCGCGCGCTTCACGGCCTGCTGCTCGGCCGCCGCCCTGGTGATGTCCGGGGTGACGTCGGAGACCTTGAGGGAGGCGTTCGTCGCCTTGATGACGCGCTGGGTGGCGCCCGACTTGGCGGTGTCCACGATCAGGTCGCCGCCGAGGACCGGCAGGCCGTCGTAGGTGCGCTCGTAGCGGGTGTGCAGCGTGCCGTCGGCGTCCTTCACGACGTCACGGGCGACGAGCCGCTCCTTGGCGGCGAGACCGATGTCCTTGGCGGTCTGCGCGCGGGCGGTGTCGGCATCGCGGATCAGCTCGGCGCGCTGCGAGGGGGAGAGCTTCACGGCCGCGTGGGCCGGGTTGCCCTTGACCGACGCCGACGGTGCCTGCTCCGTGGCGGCGGACGCGGCGCCCGACTGGACGGCCGCGGCGAGCAGGGCGGTGACGCCGGCTGCGGCGAGTATGTGGGAGGTGCGTCTGCGAGAGGAACTGCTTCTCAACACTGACTCCTTCTGCGTGGCCGCGGGTCACGCGGCCAGGGGAGATCCGGACGGTGGGTCGACCGCCCGGGCAGAACTGGGGGTGGAGCTGTGGGGTTGCTGTGTTGAAGCTGTGGGAAGGGTGGCAGGAGATTTGCGCCCTGTCAGGAGCGCGTCAGGAAGTTGGCCGGAAATGGTTCGTTGTCCGGTTGTTCATGTTCGCTATCCGGACCGGAGGCCGATCGGTCACGTGCGGTCCCCGTGCCACGTCCCCCACAGCGCCGCGTACGCCCCCTCGGCCGCCACCAGCTCCTCGTGCGTGCCGAGTTCGGTGAGCCGGCCGTCCTCCATCACGGCCACGCGGTCCGCGTCGTGCGCGGTGTGCAGGCGGTGGGCGATGGCGATGACGGTACGGCCTTCCAGTACGGCGGCCAGCGCGCGCTCGGTGTGCCGGGCGGTCGTCGGGTCGAGCAGCGCCGTGGCCTCGTCGAGGATCAGGGTGTGCGGGTCGGCCAGGACGACGCGGGCGAGCGCGAGTTGCTGGGCCTGCGAGCCGTCCGTACATGAACCTCCCTCACCCAGCCGGGAGTTGAGCCCGTCCGGCAGCTCCCGTACCCAGTCGTCGGCGCCGACTGCCGTGAGAGCCGCCCACAACTCCTCGTCGGTGGCGGCCGGTTCGGCGATGAGCAGGTTCTCGCGGACCGTGCCGAGGAACACGTGGTGCTCCTGGGTGACCAGCACGACCTGGCGGCGCAGCTGCTCGGGACCGAGATCGACGACCGGCACGCCGCCGACGGTCACCGTGCCCTCGGTCGGCGCGTCGACGCCCGCGAGCAGCCTGCTCAGCGTGGTCTTGCCGGCGCCGGACGGCCCCACCACCGCGAGACGCTCCCCTGGCCGCACGGTCAGGTCGACGCCGCGCAGCACCTCGCCGCCGCGGTCGTAGGCGTACCGCACCCCGGCCACGTCGATACGGTCGTCGGCGGGTGCGGGCGAGCCGTCCTCCGGGGCGGACCGCGGGGCCGCGGCCAGGCCCTCCACCCGGGCGAACGAGGCGTTGCTGCTCTGCAGTTGCTCGACCCGCATCAGGATCTGGTCCAGCGGTTCGGTGAACTGCCGCAGATACAGCGCGGCCGCCACCACGTCACCGAGCCCCACCGCGCCGCGCGCCTGCAGCACCCCGCCCACCAGCAGCACTCCCGCCACGGGCACGGTGTACGACACCTCGACCGCCGGGAAGAACACGCTGCGCAGGAAGAGGGTGTAGAGGCGGGTGCGCCGGGACGTCTCCAGCGCGTCCCGGCTCGCCGCGGTCCGCCGCTGCTGCAGCCCGAAGGCCTCCACCGTGCGGGCACCGGAAGCGGTCGCCGCGAGGATCTCGGCGACCTCCGAGGTGGCCGCGCCCTCCGCGAGATAACCGTCGCGGGCCCGGCGCAGATACCAGCGCAGGGCGAACCAGATGGGGGTCAGCCCGAGCACCCCGAAGAGACCGAGCAGCGGATCGAGGGCGAAGACGGCACCCATGACGAACAGCGCCTGCACGGAGTTGACCAGCAGATCCGGGCCGACGTCGCGCAGTGTGGTGCCGACGGTGCTCACGTCGGCGGTCCCGCGCGCGGTGAGATCGCCGGCGCCGGCCCGCTCCACGACCGATGCGGGCAGCGCCAGCGTGCGGTCGACGAACTCCTCACGCACCCGGGCGAGGGTGCGTTCGCCGAAGCGGTGGCCCACGTAGCGGGCCCAGCGTGCGAGGAGCAGCTGGGCCAGTGAGGCGATGAGGATGCCGAGGGCCAGGCGGTCGACGGCCGCCACGCCGTGACCGGTCCGTACCTCGTCCACGATGCGGCCGAGCAGCCATGGGCCGGCGAGACCGGCCGCGGCTGCCAGTGCGTTCAGGGTCAGGGCGGTGGCGAAGGCCTTTCGGTCGGCGCGCATCAGCCGGAGCATGGCCTGGCGTACGGCGGCGGGTTCGGCGACGGGCAGGTGACCGGTCGTCACCGTACGACCTCCTCGGCATCGTTGTCCCGGGCCACGAGCGCCTGGTAGCCCGGCACTTGGGCCAGCAGCTGCCGGTGGGTTCCGGTGGCTGCGACCTTGCCGTCGACCAGGTAGTGCACGGTGTCCATCCGGTCGAGGACCAGGGGGGAGGTCGTGGTCAGTACCGTGGTGCGGCCCTCGCGGGCCTCGCGGAGGCGGGCGGCGACGGTGGACTCCGTGTGGGCGTCTAGGGCGGAGGTCGGTTCCACGGCGAGCAGGACCTCGGGGTCGGCTGCGAGTGCTCTGGCCAGGCGGATGCGTTGGCGTTGGCCGCCGGAGAGGCTTCGCCCTTGTGCGGTTATCGGTGAGGCCAGGCCTTCGGGCAGGCCCTGGACGATGTCGTCGGCGGCTGCGGCGTGCAGAGACTTGGTTATGTGCGCCTCAGAGGGTGCCTCGGATTGTTGTTGGGCGTGTGCGGGTTGTGTGTGGCTGGTCGCGCATTTCCCCGCGCCCGTAGAAGCCAGGCCGCCCAGTACTTCGCGCAGGGAGGCTGCGAACAGGTGGGCCTCGTTGTCGGCCACCAGGATGCGTGACCGGACCTCGGCCAGCGGGATCGCGTCCAGGCGGATCCCGCCCCAGGTTGCCGGTGACGGTGCGTACCGGCCGAGGCGGTCCACGATGGCCTCGGTGTCGGCGGGGCGAGCGCCTACCAGGGCGGTCAGCCGACCAGGCAGTACTCGTACGCCCGAGGCGGGGTCGTGCAGGGCGGACGGTTCCGCGGGCCCGGGCTGCGTACCCTCGTCGGGCTCCGGTTCCAGGCCCAGGAGTCGTACCACGCGGCGTGCGGCCACGACGCCGCGGCCCAGCTCGTAGGTCATCTGGACGAAGAACGCCACCGGGCCCACCAGCACCGCGACATAGCCGTACACCGCCACCAACTCGCCCACACTGATGTCCCCTTGGGCGGCCAGCCGGGCCGCCGACCAGGTCACCAGGGCGAGGAACAGGGTCGGCAGGCCCACGCCGAACGCCTGCATCCAGCTGGCAACCGAGCCCACCCGGTAGCCCTGGGCCCGCAGCCGCTGCGAGTCGCGGCGGAACGCATCCGCGAACAGGCCTTTGCCGCCGAGGCCGTTGAGGACGCGCAGGCCGCCCGCGAGGTCGCCGATGCGGGCGGTCAGCACGCCCTGCCGCTGCCGGTACTCGGTCTCCACGCCCTGCAGCCGCACGCTCAGTGGCCCGGCGCACAGCGCGATCAGCGGCACCCCGAGCAGGACCACCGCGGCCAGCGGTGCCGAGATGGACAGAAGCAGCCCGGCCACGACCGCGTAGACGACCACCGCGCCGGCCCCGGGGCCGACCACGGTCAGGGACTGGGCGATCGTCAGCACGTCGCCGACGCCGATGGTGACGACCTCGCCGGCCCCGGCCCGGCGCGGCAGCGCGGCGCCCAGCTTCACCGCGTGCCCGACGACCACCTTGACCGTGCGGAAGTTGGCGTCCATCCGCACGCGCGTCATGGTGCGGTGGCGCATGATGCTCAGCCATGCGTTGACCGCGCCGACAACGAAAAGGACGACGGTCCACCAGGCCAGGACGCCCAGCCGGCCCGGCACCAGACCGTCGTCGACGGCCCGGGACATCAGGTACGGCGCCGCCGCCATCAGCACCATCCACACACTGGCCAGCGCCGCCCCGGCGAGACATCTGCCCCACTGGCACTTCACCAGCCACCACAGGAAGTACCAGCCGCCACGACAGTCGGGCGTCCCGGGATCCTCGTACGCGTCGATCATGTGCCCCCGTCCCTTCGGCGTCCGCTAGGCCAGACTGTCCCGCCACGCACGGTGCAGATCCGCGAACCGACCCGTGCCCGCGACGAGTTCGGCCGGGCTGCCGTCCTCCACGATCCTGCCGTGCTCCATGACCAGTACCCGGTCCGCGATCTCGACGGTCGACAGCCGGTGCGCGATGACGACCGCCGTACGACCCCGCAGGACCGTCAACATGGCGCGCTGCACGGCCCGTTCGCCCGGGATGTCGAGCGAGCTGGTCGCCTCGTCGAGGATCAGGACCGCCGGGTCGGCGAGCAACGCCCGTGCGAAGGCGACGAGTTGGCGCTGGCCCGCGGAGATACGGCCGCCTCTCTTCCGTACGTCCGTGTCGTACCCGTCGGGCAGCGCGCTGATGAACTCGTGCGCGCCGATCGCCTTCGCCGCCCGCTCGATGTCCTCCCGGGTGGCGTCCGGGCGGCCGATGGCTATGTTCTCGGCGACCGTGCCGGAGAACAGGAACGCCTCCTGCGTCACCATCACCACCCCGCGCCGCAGCTCGGGCACGGACAGCTCGCGCAGGTCGACGCCGTCCAGCAGGACACGGCCGCCTGTGGGGTCGTAGAAGCGGGCGAGCAGTTTGGCCAGCGTGGACTTGCCTGCGCCGGTCGAGCCGACGACCGCGACCGTCTGCCCGGCGGGGACGGTGAGGTCGAAGCGGGGCAGGATCTCGCCGCCGGTGCGGTAGCCGAAGCGGACGCCGTCGAAGACGACCTCGCGGCCGGGGTGCTCGCTCTCGAGTGCCGGGAGTTCCACGGGAGTCGGCGGCTCCGGCACGGACGGCGTCTGCGCCAGCAGTCCGGCGATCTTCTCCAGGGAGGCCGCCGCCGACTGGTACGAGTTCAGGAACATGCCGAGCCGGTCGATGGGGTCGTACAGCCGCCTCAGATACAGCACGGCGGCGGCCAGCACACCCAGCTCCAGCGAGCCGGACGCCACCCGGTGGGCGCCCCACAGCACGATCAGCGCGACGGCAGTGTTCGCGACCAGCCGGGACCCGACGACGTAACGTGCCATCTCCAGCATGGCGTCGCCGTTGACGCGTTCGTGCCGCTTGTTGAGCACGCGGAAGTCGGCGTCGTTGGCGCTCTCGCGGCGGAACGCGCGCACCGGGCGGATGCCGTTCATGGTCTCGACGAACTTGACGATGACGGCCGCGATCGCGGTGGACCGCACGCGGTACACCTGCACCGCACGCCGCTGGTAGATCCGTACGAGGAGATACAGCGGCACGAAGGACGCCATCGCCACCGCACCGAGCCCCAGGTCGAGCCAGAGCAGCATCGCCGAGATGTAGACGAAGGAGAGGATCACGGTGACGAGTTCCTGCAGGCCTTCGTTCATCAGCTCGCGCAGGGACTCGACATCGGCCGTGGACCGCGAGATCAGCCGGCCCGAGGTGTAGCGCTCGTGGAAGTCGATGCTCAGCGCCTGCGCGTGGCGGAAGATACGGCCGCGCAGATCGAGCAGCACGTCCTGACTGACGCGTGCGGAGGCGATGATGAACGCGTACTGCAGCCCGCCGGAGACCAGCGCGCACAGCCCGTACGCCACGGCCACCGCGATCAGCGGGCCGTGGCGCTGGTCCCGGAACGCCGGTACGGCGTTGTCGATCGCGTACGCCACCAGCAGCGGGCCCGCCTGCACCGCCGCCTGCTGGAGCAGCAGGAGCAGGGTGGTGACCGTGACGCGCGCCTTCAACGGGGCGAGCAGGGAGCGCAGCAGCGTGGCGGTGGCGCCCGGGGGAGTGGGCAGGACGTCGCGGTCGAAGGGGTCGTCGGCGCCCTTCGGGCGAGGGAGGTCCGGCTCGTCGTCCGCCGTGGGGACGGAGGTGGTCGGCGCGGTCATCGGTCGTCCTCCGCTTCCCCGGTGCCGGACATCAGATGGGCGTACTCGGCGTTCGTGCGCAGCAGTTCGTGGTGGGTGCCGACGGCGGTGATCCGGCCGCCGGAGAGCAGTGCGACCCGGTCGGCGAGCAGCACGGTGGACGGGCGGTGCGCCACGATGAGCGCGGTGGTCTCCGCGAGCACGTCCCGCAGGGCGGCCTCCACGGCGGCCTCGGTGTGCACGTCCAGCGCGGACAGCGGATCGTCGAGCACCAGGAACCTCGGTCGTCCCACGACGGCCCGCGCGAGCGCCAGCCGTTGCCGCTGACCGCCGGAGAGGCTGAGGCCCTGCTCGCCGACCTGGGTGTCCGTGCCCTGGGGGAGGGCGTGCGCGAAGTCGGCCTGGGCGACGGCGAGTGCGCGGTTGAGCTCCGCGGCGCCCGCGCTGTCGTCGGCGCCCATGAGCACGTTGCCCCCGACGCTCGCGGAGAAGAGGGTGGGTTCCTCGAAGGCGACCGCGACGAGGGAGCGCAGCGATTCGCGGGGCATCTCGGCGATGTCGTCGCCGTCGAGCGTGATGCGACCGGAGGTGACCTCGTGGAGCCGGGGAACGAGGGCGGTGAGCGTGGTCTTGCCGCTGCCGGTGGCGCCGACGAGGGCCATGGACTCGCCGGGGCGGATGTGGAGGTCTATGCGGTCGAGGACGGGAGGGGAGTCGGCAGCGGCGTCGGGATAGCGGAACCGCACGTTGTGAAAGCGAAGTCCGTTGTCCTCAAGGCCTGTTGAGGGGGTGTCCGGCGCGCTGACGGCGCTTTCCGGTTCCTCGTCCATCACCTCGAAGTACCGCTCCGTGGCCGTCGCCGCCTCCTGGCTCATCGCCAGCAGGAACCCGATCGAGTCCACCGGCCACCGCAGCGCAAGTGCCGTGGACAGAAAGGCGACCAGCGTGCCGGCCGACAGGTCGCCGTCAGCGACCTGCACCGTCCCCAGCACCAGCGCCGCCCCGATCGCCACCTCCGGCAGCGTCACGATCACGCCCCAGATAGTGGCGAGGAGCCGGGCCTTGTGCAGCTCCGTCCCCCGCAGCGTCCGCGACAGCTCCCGGAACGCCCGCGCCTGACTGCGGTGCCGCCCGAACCCCTTGATGATCCGGATGCCGAGCACGCTCTCCTCGACGACCGTGGTCAGGTCGCCGACCTGGTCCTGCGCGCGCCGTGCCACCGTGGCGTACCGCTTCTCGAAGATCACGCAGGTGACCACCACCGGGATCGCCGGGCCGAGGATGACCAGCCCGAGCGTCCAGTCCTGCAGCAGCATGATGACCACGCCGACGATGATCGTCACCCCGTTGACCAGCAGAAACGTCAGCGGGAAGGCGAGGAACATGCGCAGCAGCATCAGATCCGTCGTGCCCCGCGACAGCAGCTGGCCCGAGGACCACCGGTCGTGGAAGGCGACCGGCAGCCGCTGCAGATGCGAGTACAGATCCGCCCGCATCCCCGCCTCGACGCTCGACAGCGGCCGCGCCACCAGCCACCGCCGCAGCCCGAACAGCAGTGCCTCGGTGAGCCCGAGGAGCAGCAGGTAGAGCGCGCCGAGCCACACGCCCGCCGGGTCCCGGTCGGCGACCGGGCCGTCGACCATCCACTTCAGCACGAGCGGGATCACCAGCCCCGTACAGGAGGCCAGGACCGCCACGAACGCGGCGGTGGACAGCCGCGCCCGCACGGGCCGCACGTAGGGCCACAGGCGCAGCAGTGTGCGTACGGCGGATCGGTCCTTGATCTCCCCGGCTCTCCCGGCTTCCTCGGCGGTTGCACGTGTAGTCGACATCACCAGCGAGCCTACGGACCGGCACTGACAACGCCCACCGAGTTTTGGCCGGACCCGGATCGGCCTTCGGTCCTACGACCTGCGCGTTCGAGGGGTCGGACGCGGCGGCCCGGGGGCGCGGGTCGCCGTCGGCCGGAGGGTCGTAGGCCGGCATCAACCGATCGGTTGATGCCGCTTCGAGCGCGACGGTCGATGTGCCGCCCGCCCGCTCCCCGCGACGCTGATCCCATGTCCGTCATCGAAGTCACCGATCTGCGCAAGAGCTACGGCGGCCGGGCCGTCGTCGACGGTGTGTCCTTCGCCGTCGAGGAGGGCGAGATCTTCGGGATCCTTGGCCCGAACGGCGCCGGCAAGACCACCACCGTCGAGTGCGTCGAGGGACTGCGCGTCCCCGACGGCGGCCGCATCCGCGTCACCGGCCTCGACCCCGTCGCCGACCACGCGCGCGTGTCCCGCGTTCTCGGCGCCCAGCTGCAGCAGAGCGAACTGCAGGCCAAGCTCACCGTCCGCGAGGCCCTGGAGCTGTACGCCTCCTTCCACCCGAACCCGCTGGACTGGGCGCCGCTCGCCGAACGCCTGGGCCTGACCGCCAAGCTGACCACCCGGTTCGGCAAGCTCTCCGGCGGCCAGAAGCAGCGCCTGTTCATCGCGCTCGCACTCATCGGCAACCCCCGGATCGTCGTTCTCGACGAGCTGACGACCGGTCTGGACCCACGTGCCCGCCGGGACACCTGGCAGCTGATCGAGGACGTCCGCGCGAGCGGCGTCACCGTCCTCCTCGTCACCCACTTCATGGAGGAGGCCCAGCGGCTGTGCGACCGGATCGCCGTGATCGACAAGGGCCGGGTGGCCGCTCTGGACACCCCCGCCGGCCTCATCCGGCGCTCGGCGGGGGCCACCGTCATCAGCTTCACCCCGTCCGCCCCGCTGGACGAACGTGACCTGAACGCGCTCCCCGCCCTCGCCTCGATCGACTACAGGGACGGCCGCGTCACCCTCTCCGGCACGGACGAGACGGTCAACGCCGTCATCACCCTCCTCGCCCGCCACCACGTCACCGCCCACCAGCTCCGGGTCCTGGACGCCACGCTCGACGACGCGTTTCTCGACCTGACGAAGGCCGACACCAAGGCCGACACGAAGGAGGCCGCGGCATGAGCACCGTCGCTGCACCGAAGAACGGCACGAGCACCTCCGTACTGAGGACCGAGGTCCGCCTCTTCCGCCGTGAACCCGGCGCCATCTTCTGGATCCTGCTGTTCCCGACCCTGCTGCTGGTGATCCTCGGCTCCATCCCGTCCTTCCGGCACCACGAGGCCGACCTCGGCGGTCTGCGCACCGTCGACGTCTATGTCCCGGTGGCCGTCCTGCTCGGTCTGATCGTCGGCGGTCTGCAGTCCATGCCGCAGACCCTCACCGGCTACCGCGAGCGCGGCATCCTGCGCCGCATGGCCACCACGCCGGTCCGCCCGTCCGCCCTGCTGTCCGCGCAGATGCTGGTGTACGGCGCGGCGGCCCTGGCCTCGGCGCTGCTCGCCCTCGCGGTCGGGCGCCTCGCCTTCGACGTACGACTGCCGAAGCAGCCCGTCGGATACGTCCTCGCCCTGCTGCTGGCGGTCCTGGTCGCCCTCGCTCTCGGATCGGTGGTGTCGGCGCTGTCCCGTACGACGAAGATCGCCGGCGCGATCGGTTCCGCGGTGTTTTTCCCGTCGATGTTCTGCGCGGGCCTGTGGGCGCCGGTGCAGACGATGCCGCACGTCCTCGCGCGGATCGTCGAGTGCACGCCGTTCGGCGCGGCCGCGCAGGCCCTGAACCGGGCGGCGGCGGGGCACTGGCCGGGCTGGACCCACCTGGGTGTGCTGGTGGTGTGGATCCTGCTGCTGACCGGGGCCGCGTCCCGCTGGTTCCGCTGGGAGTAGGCGAGGCGCCGTGCAGACTGGGGAGATGACCACCGCGGACACGCAGATCGACCGGCGCTGGGAGCAACTGCACACCTGGGGGCCGTACGGACTGCTCGGCGTCAGCGTCGTCCTCGGGGTCGCCTCGGCCAGCGCGGGGACCAGCCCGGCGAGGTGGTACACCGCCTGGGCCCTGATCGCCGCCGCGCTCGCGCTCCAGCTGGGGTGGCATGCCGCCCGGCTCCGCCGGCCCGACCGCGGCCGGACCCCGTCCGGGGTGGGGACGGCGTACTACATCGTCCGCTGGGCGCTCGCCTTCGCCCTCACCTGGCTCAGCCCCTTCTTCGCGTTCTACGCCGCCGCCGGGTACATGGACGCCGACGAGACGATCCCCGGCAGGGTGTGGCAGCGGCTCGGACTGCTTGCGAGCGCGGTCACCGTGGCCGGTGCGCAGGCCGGGGGAATGCCGTTCGGGAGCCCGGTCCAGTGGATCGTCTTCTTCGGTCTCCTGGTCGCCAACTCCGCCCTGCAGATGGCGGTCGCCCATCTCACCGACCAGGAGCAGCAGCGGGCCCGCGAACGCACCGCCACCATCGCCGAACTCGAACGCACCAACACCGCGTTGCAGCAGGCCCTGGACGAGAACGCCGCCCTGCACGCCCAACTCCTCGTCCAGGCAAGGGAAGCCGGGGTCGCCGACGAACGCCGGCGCCTGGCCGCCGAGATCCACGACACCATCGCCCAGGGCCTGACCGGCATCATCGCCCAGCTCCAGGTCGTCGCGAACACGCCCGACGGGGACACCGCGCGGGAGCACACGAGCCGTGCCATGGACCTGGCCCGGCACAGCCTGGGCGAGGCCCGCCGCTCCGTGCACAACCTCTCCCCGGTCGCGCTGGAGAACGACGGGCTGCCCGAGGCCCTGAAGAAGACGGTCGTCGAATGGGGCGAACGGACCGGCGTACGTGCCGAGTTCACCGTCACCGGCACCACGGAACAGCTCCACGAGGAGGTCGCCGCCACCCTCCTGCGCATCGTCCAGGAAGCCCTGTCCAACGCCGCCCGCCACGCCCGGGCCACCCGCGTCGGCGTCACCCTCTCCTTCCTGGGCGACGAGGTCATCCTCGACATCCGCGACGACGGCACCGGCTTCGACCCCCTCGCCCTCCCGGCCCGCTCCCGCTCCGGCGGCTTCGGCCTCGACGGCATGCGGGCCCGGGCCGAACGCATCGCGGGTGCACTGACCGTGGAGTCCGAACCGGGCCACGGCACGGCACTGTCGGCTCGCGTACCGTTGGTGCGCCATGACCGATGAGTCCGTGATCTCTGTGCTGATCGTCGACGACCACCCCGTCGTACGGGACGGTCTGCGCGGCATGTTCGAGTCCGCGCCGGGCTTCCGTGTCCTCGGCGAGGCGGCGGGCGGTGTCGAGGCCCTCGAACGGGCCGCCGCCCTGGACCCCGACGTCGTCCTCATGGACCTGCGCATGCCGAGCGGCGGCGGAGTCGAGGCCATCGCCGAGCTGGCCCGGCGCGGCGCCCGCGCCAAGGTCCTGGTCCTCACCACGTACGACACCGACTCCGACACTCTGCCCGCGATCGAGGCGGGCGCGACGGGCTATCTCCTCAAGGATGCCCCGCGCGACGAGCTGTTCACGGCGGTCCGCGCCGCCGCCGAGGGACGTACGGTCCTCTCCCCGGCGGTCGCCTCCCGCCTGGTGTCAGCCGTCCGTACCCCCGGCAACGAGCCGCTCTCCGCACGCGAGCGCGAGGTACTGGCCCTGGTCGCCAAGGGCACCTCCAACCGCGAGATCGCTCGCGAGCTGTTCATCAGCGAGGCGACCGTGAAGACCCATCTCACCCACCTGTACACCAAGCTGGGCGTCAACGACCGCGCGGCGGCGGTCGCGACGGCGTACCAGCGGGGGATTCTCGGATAGGCCCTAGCCGGGATACGGCAGCAGCCCGGCGGCCGTCCTCTCCCAGGAGGCTTTCAGTTCGGCGAGCAACTCCGGCTCGTCGGGGGCGAGATCGGCCTGTTCGCGCAGGTCGGCGCCGAGGTCGTAGAGGTGGTCCTTGCCGGCCGAGTCCTGGTAGTACTTCCAGCTTCCGCGCCTGAGCGCCCGGTTGGCCCGCACCCGCCAGAACAGGTCCCGTTCCGGGAGCTGTTCGTCCCGCAGCAGGTACCCGGCCAGGCTCGTGCCGTCCAGCGGGTACGCCGGGTCGGGGCGGGCGCCGGCCAGTTCCAGGAAGGTCGCCGTCCAGTCGGGGGAGAAGTTCGGCTCGTGGCTGACCTGGTTGCCGTCGATGCGGTGCGGCCAGCGCACGATCGTCGGGACGCGGATGCCGCCCTCCTGCAGCACGAACTTCTCACCGCTGAGCGGCCACAGGTACGACCAGCGCTCGCCGCCGTTGTCGCTGGCGAAGTACACCAGGGTGTGCTCCTCCTGCCCGGAGCGGCGCAGGGCGTCGAGCACCTCGCCGACGGCCGCGTCCAGGCTCTGCACCATCTCCGTGTACTTGGCGACCGAGCCGCCGTCGTAGTGGTTGAGGGCGTTGCTGACCTCGGCCTGGGACTTGGCGGCCCGGATCTTCGCGGCGATCTCGGCGCCGGTCTCCGCGTCGCCCTCCGCGAGCCACGGCCAGTGCGGGGTGGTGAAGTTGAGGTTGAGCAGCCACGGCCCGTCGTGCTCGCGGCTCACGTACTCCACGGCCCGCTCGGTCAGGACCTCCGTGTAGTACCGCAGGTCCTTGTACTCGGCGTCGCCCTCGTAGAGGTCGTAGTCACCCAGCTGCCCGAGCTTGGAGAAGTACTCCAGCACGCCCCCGTGGTTGCCGAAGAACTCGTCCCAACCCGACTTGGTGGGGCTGTAGTCGGGCAGCCAGCCGCAGTGCCACTTGCCGATGAGGGCGGTGGCGTAACCGGCCTTCTTCAGCAGCGAGGCCAGCGTCGGGTGGTTCGGGTCGAGGCCCTGCGTCCTGTTGGCGATCGGCTCGGCGAGCCCGCCCTTCGTACGGCCCGGATACCGCCCGGTGTACAGGCTGAACCGCGTCGGCGAGCAGGTCGCCGACCCCGAGTACGCGTCGGTGAACCGCACCCCCTGCCGGGCCAGCCGGTCCAGGTTCGGCGTCCTGATGTGCGGGGCGCCGTACGAGGAGAGATCGGCCCAGCCGAGGTCGTCGCCGAGGATGACCAGGAGGTTGGGCCGCTTTCCGGACCCGGAGGCGACACGGGCCCTGAACGGGCGCTCGGCGGGGGCGGCTTCAGCGGCAGTGGCCGTACCGGCGACAGCGGTGACGGCACCGCCGCCGACGAGACCACCGAAGGCACGGCGGGAGATCTCAGGCATGCGACCGAGTCTGATCAGCGGGTCGGTGTAATGGCCAGGGATCAAGCCGGGAGTTCATGGACCCGCAACAACAGCACCGCCCGCGCCGGCACCGTGATCGCCGTGCCCGCCCGGTGCACCACCCCCGGCGCCTCGCCCTGCGCCTCCCTCGACGTGTCGACGACCACCTCGTACTGCTCCGCCCACGGCGGCCCCGGCAGGACGAAGCTCACCGGGCGGTCGCCGGCGTGCAGCACGGTGAGGAAGCTGTCGTCGAGGATCGGTGCGCCCTGCTCGTCCCGGCCCGGTATGTCCCGCCCGGAGAGGTACATGCCGAGGGTGGCGGCGGGCGCGTACCAGTCCCGTTCCGTCATCTCCGTGCCGCGCGAGGTGAACCAGGCCAGGTCGCGCAGGCCGTCCGCGGAGTGCGCCCGTCCCGAGAAGAAGGCCCGGCGGCGCAGCACCGGGTGCCGGTGGCGCAGTTCGATCAGCCGGGAGGTCAGCTCGAACAGCGCCTTCCAGGCCGGCTCGGCCAGCAGCCCCCAGTCCAGCCAGCTGATCTCGTTGTCCTGGCAGTACGCGTTGTTGTTGCCGCGCTGCGTGCGCCCCAGCTCGTCGCCCGCGACCAGCATCGGCACGCCCGTCGACAGCAGCAGCGTCGTCAGCAGGTTGCGCAACTGCCGCCGCCGAAGCGCCCGTACCCGCTCCTCGCTCGTCTCGCCCTCGGCCCCGCAGTTCCACGACCGGTTGTCGTTCGAGCCGTCCCGGTTGCCCTCGCCGTTGGCCTCGTTGTGCTTGCGCTCGTACGACACCAGGTCGCGCAGGGTGAAACCGTCGTGCGCGGTGATGAAGTTGACCGAGGCGTACGGGCGGCGGCCTCCCCATGCGTACAGGTCGCTGGAGCCCGACAGCCGGTACCCCAGATCCCGCACGTCCGGCAGCGCGCCCCGCCAGAAGTCCCGTACGGCGTTGCGGTACCGGTCGTTCCACTCCGTCCACAGGGGCGGGAAGGCGCCCACCTGGTAGCCGCCGGAGCCCACGTCCCACGGCTCGGCGATCAGCTTGACGCGCCGGAGCACCGGGTCCTGCGCGATGACCGCCAGGAAGGGCGACAGCATGTCGACGTCGTGCATGGAGCGGGCGAGAGCGGCGGCCAGGTCGAAGCGGAAGCCGTCGACGCCCATCTCGGTCACCCAGTAGCGGAGCGAGTCGGTGATCAGGCGCAGCACATGCGGTTGTACTACGTGCAGGGTGTTGCCGCAGCCCGTGTAGTCGGCGTAGCGCCGGGCGTCCGACTGCACACGGTAGTAGCCGCGGTTGTCGATGCCCTTGAGCGACAGCGTCGGGCCCAGCTCGCCCGCCTCCGCCGTGTGGTTGTAGACCACGTCGAGGATGACCTCGATGCCGGCCGCGTGCAGCGCGCGCACCATGCGCTTGAACTCGCCGACCTGCTGCCCCGTCGTACCGGAAGCGGCGTAGGCGGCATGCGGGGCGAAGTAGCCGATGGAGTTGTAGCCCCAGTAGTTCTTCAGGCCGCGGCGCAGCAGGTGGTCCTCGTGCGCGAACTGGTGCACCGGCAGCAGTTCCACGGCCGTCACACCCAGCGCGACCAGGTGCTCGATTGCGGCCGGGTGCGCCAGTCCGGCGTAGGTGCCGCGGAGTTCCTCCGGGATCCCCGGGTGCAGTGCGGTGAATCCCCTGACGTGCAGCTCGTAGATGACGGAGTCCGCCCACGGCGTCTTCGGCCGGCGGTCGTCCGCCCAGTCGTCGTCATCGTGGACGACCACGCCCTTCGGGACGTACGGCGCCGAGTCCCGGTCGTCGCGCACGGTGTCCGCGACCTGCTGCTGCGGCCAGTCGCGGACGTGCCCGTACACCTCGGGCGGCAGGCTGAAGTCGCCGTCCACCGCGCGCGCGTACGGGTCCAGGAGCAGCTTCGCCGGGTTCCAGCGGCCGCCGGTCCACGGGTCCCAGCGGCCGTGCACCCGGTAGCCGTACCGCTGCCCGGGCATCACGCCCGGCACGAACCCGTGCCAGATCTCATGTGTCAGTTCGGTCAGCCGGGCCCGCGTCTCCTTGCCGCCCTCGTCGAACAGGCACAGCTCCACCGCCTCCGCCCCGCCCGCCCACAGCGCGAAGTTGGTGCCCGCCACCCCGTCCGGGCCGACCCGGAACCTGGCCCCCAGCGGCGTCGGCGCACCCGGCCGTACGGGCACGCCCGGCGCCCTGCGCCGCGCGCCGTTGACGGCGGAGGCCGGGCGCTCCTCCTCGGCGGCACGCCCCTCGGCCACCGCCTCCTGCTCGGCTGCGCTGGACACCTGTCGTCCTCCCACGGCTCCTGGAACGACCCAGAAAAGAGCGCGCGGCGTCCCGGCCGCGGCTCCCCGTCGCGTCGTCCTCCCCACTGTTCTGCCCAGAGCACGACCGAGCGACCCCGCGGAAACCCCGTGCGGTTCGGCAGCGCCCCAAAGGGGCGCGGGGCTGCATCAATGGCCGCTCCGCCGCGGGGCGCGACCGGCCACGACGGGCCCGCAGGCGATCGACGGCCAATCGCGGCACCCCAGTGGAGCGCACCGCACTCACGTTTCCCCAGGGCGGGCCGGATCGTTGGGCCCCTCGTGAGGCATGTACAAGGGCGCGCGCGGCGCGCGGGGGCCGGGCTGGCCGCCGTACTGACATGGGCAGGGCTGCTGGCCGGAGCCGCCGGCTGCACTTCGAACCCCAGGGAGGGGATCGACATCAGCGGGGCGCTCGGCAAACCCCCGGCACCCGAGGACGTCATCCGCATCTCCCCGGACGACGGCAGCAAGGGTGTCCGGCCGGACGGCAGGCTCCGGGTCCGGGTGCCCAGCGGGCGGCTGGAGTCCGTGAAGGTCGTCAAGTCCCAGGACGCACAGGAGTCCGCGGTGCCCGGCCGCATCTCCGAGGACGGCCTGCGCTGGGAACCCAGGGACCCGAAGCTCGCGCTCGCCGCCAAGTACACGGTCGACGCGGTGGCCGTCGACGGCCACGGACGCAGGTCCGCACGGCACACGGCATTCACCACGTACGTCCCCGACGAGCGCTTCATCAGCTACGTCACCCCGGAGAACCGCTCCACGGTCGGCACCGGAATGATCGTCTCCCTCGAGTTCAACCGGGAGATCGACAACCGCGCCGCCGTCGAACGCGCCGTCAGTGTCACCGCGAAACCGGCGGTCGAGATCCGCCCGCGCTGGTTCGGCAAGGAGCGCCTCGACTTCCGCCCCGAGAAGTACTGGAGGCCCGGCACCCGGGTCACCGTCTCCCTGGGGCTCCGTGACGTCGAAGGGGCGCCCGGCGTCTACGGGTTGCAGTACAAGACGTACTCCTTCACCGTCGGCCGCAGCCAGATCTCCACCGTCGACGCGGCCGAGCACACCATGCAGGTCCGGCGCGACGGCACGCTGCTGGCCACCGTGCCGATCACCGCCGGCTCGCCCAAACACACCACCTACAACGGGAAGATGGTGGTGATGGAGATGTTCGAGCTGACCCGGATGAACGGCGCCACGGTCGGCTTCAAGAAGGAGAACGGCAAGGGCGAGTACGACATCCCCGACGTCCCGCACGCCCTGCGCCTGACCGACTCCGGCACCTTCCTGCACGGCAACTACTGGGCGCCGGACGCCCCCGGACATGTGAACGTCAGCCACGGGTGCGTGGGTCTCAGGGACATCAAGGGCGGCAGCTCCGACACCCCGGCGGGCTGGTTCTTCGACCGCAGCCTCATCGGCGATGTCGTCGAAGTCGTCCACAGCAATGACAAAAAGGTCGCTCCCGACAACGGCCTCGGCGGGTGGAATATGGGCTGGAAGGAGTGGAAGGCGGGCAGCGCGGTCAAGTAACCCGAGGGGGAGGCGGGGATCGGTACAGGGACGTCGGTCGATGTTGCGACTGAACGGTGACCTTCACCTGACACGATCCCCAAAACCTTGCGGTTAATATGCGCCAATGCGCGCGCGGGACGCGCCGGGGTGCGGGCCTGACCAGGCCCGGCGAGGGGAGAAAGACTTGAACGTGCGGCCGATATCGGGGGCGTCGGTTGACGCACACGGGCGTGGTCGGACAGGGCTGCTGGCACTGATACTCGGAGTGCTGCTGCTGGCCGTCACCGCGTGTGGAGGGGGAGGCTCGAACTCCGGATCCGGTTCCGGGGACAGCAAGGGCAAGGATTCGGACAAGGCGCAGAGCAAGCAGTCCGAGGCGGTCGTCGCGATCGCCCCGAAGGACGGCGCGAAGTCCGTCGACACCAGTGGCGCCCTCAAGATCAGTGCCACCAAGGGCAAGTTGACCGCGGTGGAGGTCAAGGACACCAAGGGCGCGGAGATATCCGGGAAGATAACCGACGGCGGCGCGAGCTGGACGCCGTCGACGCACCTGGCGGCGTCCACCAAGTACACGGTGCACGCGGTCGCGAAGGACTCCGCGGGCCGTGAGGCGGCGGAGGACTCCAGCTTCACCACTCTCACTCCGAAGAACACCTTCATCGGCTACTTCACGCCCGAGGACGGCTCCAAGGTCGGCGTCGGGATGCCGTTCTCGATCCGCTTCACCCGGGGCATCACACACCCCGAGGACGTCGAGAAGGCCATCAGCATCAAGACCGAGCCGGCCGTCGACGTCGAGGGCCACTGGTTCGGCAACGACCGCCTCGACTTCCGCCCCGAGAAGTACTGGAAGTCCGGCACCAAGGTCACCGTCAAGCTCAACCTCGACGGCGTCGAGGGCCGTTCGGACGTCTACGGCGAGCAGGTCAAGACGGTGAAGTTCACCATCGGCCGCAACCAGGTCTCCGTGGTCGACGCCAAGACCCGCAAGATGAAGGTCATGCAGGACGGCAAGGTGATCAAGACTCTGGCCGTCACCACCGGCAAGCCCGGCTACGACACCTGGAACGGCCAGATGGTCATCAGCGAGCGGCTCCGGGTCACCCGTATGAACGGCGACACGGTCGGCTACGGCGGCGAGTACGACATCAAGGACGTCCCCGACGCCATGCGCCTGACCAACTCGGGCACCTTCATCCACGGCAACTACTGGGGCGGCGACGCCTTCGGCAACTACAACGCCAGCCACGGCTGCGTCGGCCTGCGCGACGTGCGCGGCGGCTACGACCGGGGGCTGCCGGCCGCGTGGTTCTTCGACCACTCGATCATCGGCGACGTGGTGATCGTCAAGCGCTCCAACGACCGCACGGTCGACCCGGACAACGGCCTCAACGGCTGGAACATGTCCTGGGAGAAGTGGAAGTCGTAAACCTCGTCTTGATGTACGGCCCCGGTGTGAGGTACGGCACCGGGGTCGTTGTCGTTAGCGCACGTTAACCTGCCTGCATGACCGTGAATCTCGAAGTCGCCGAAGGCGTCGGCACCATCCGTCTCGACCGTCCGCCGATGAACGCGCTGGACGTCGCCACGCAGGACCGGCTGAAGGAACTCGCCGAGGAGGCGACCCGGCGCGACGACGTACGCGCCGTGATCGTGTACGGCGGGGAGAAGGTGTTCGCGGCGGGCGCGGACATCAAGGAGATGCAGGCCATGGACCACACGGCGATGGTCCTGCGCGCCCGCGCCCTGCAGGACTCGTTCACGGCGGTGGCCCGCATCCCCAAGCCGGTGGTCGCGGCCATCACGGGCTACGCGCTCGGCGGGGGCTGCGAGTTGGCGCTCTGCGCGGACTACCGCATCGCGGCCGACAGCGCGAAGCTGGGCCAGCCGGAGATCCTGCTGGGCCTGATCCCGGGAGCTGGCGGCACCCAGCGGCTGTCCCGTCTTATCGGCCCGTCCAAGGCGAAGGACCTGATCTTCACGGGCCGTATGGTCAAGTCGGACGAGGCGCTGACCCTGGGCCTGGTGGACCGGGTCGTCCCGGCCGACGAGGTGTACACGGCGGCGCACGAGTGGGCGGCGAAGCTGGCGCAGGGCCCGGCGATCGCGCTGCGCGCCGCGAAGGAGTCGATCGACACGGGTCTGGAGACGGACCTCGAGACGGGCCTCGCGGTCGAACGGAACTGGTTCGCGGGCCTGTTCGCCACGGAGGACCGCGAGCGGGGAATGCGCAGCTTCGTGGAGGAAGGACCCGGCAAGGCGAAGTTCCTCTGAGCCGTCCCTGACCGGCGGTCGAAGTTCCGCCGAACCGCTTGCAATTGACGCGATGTCTGATCCGGGTCCCTCGATGGGGCGGTTTATGGGAGCCTTAAGGCAACCTTAAGCCTGCCTTGTCGAGGGAGCCTGTCGATTGCCTCCGATGGAGCCGTCACCGCAGGTAGGGCAGGGTGCAGAGGGCCCTGAAATGCCTTCGGCATATGCCAACCGACCCATTCGGAATGACGCGTTCCGGGGGGCGTATTCCTCCGGAACGGCCCCGGAGGGCGCTCTGGGCGGCCATGATGGGGGCATGGCGGGGCTGGAGGGCATCGAACAGCCGCGGGGACACGGCCGTGCGACCGCGGCGCGCTGGTCGCCTGCGGTGGAGGACGAACGGGCGCTCAAGGCGCTCGAGTTGTTCGGCAATCCCACCGAGGCCGAGATCCCGCTGCCGTCCCGCCCGGAGTCCGCGGCCACGGCCCGCCGGCTGACCCAGGTGGTCGTTCTCCGCCAGTGGGGCCTGACTCCCAAGATGACCGAGGACGCGGTCTTACTCGTCTCCGAGTTGGTGGGCAACGCCGTACGCCACACCGGCGCCCGTGTCTTCGGCCTCCGGATGCGCCGTCGCCGGGGCTGGATCCGCATCGAGGTCCGCGATCCCTCCCGGGGGCTGCCGTGTCTGATGCCGGTCCAGGAGACGGACGTCAGCGGCAGGGGCCTGTTCCTGGTGGACAAACTCTCCGACCGCTGGGGTGTCGACCTCCTGCCGCGCGGCAAGACGACCTGGTTCGAGATGCGGGTGGCGGACCGCTGACGGTTGCCTCGGGCGGTCGGGCCGTGTTCGGTGCGGGTGGGCGACGAGCTGCTGTCCCTGGGGGATTCGCCCCCTCCATCGGCGTGCGGCCTCGTCCTCGAACGCCGGACGGGTTGAAGGATCGGCCGCGACCCGAAGGATGTCCCCTGTTCGGGTGAATCGGCTGTTTTCCTGCTCTTCACCCCTTAAATGGTGCGGGTGACCTCGACCGACCGCCGAACGGCGCTCCGCACGGGCGCGGGCCTCCTCGCCGCAGGCGCGTTCACCGCAGGGTGCGCCACGAGCGGTGCCGTCGCACACCCCGCCCGTTCGCCGCGCCCCGCCGCAGCCAACCCCTCGGCCACCGAATCCCCGTCCACCGAACCGCCGGCTCCCGGCCCCCGGCGCTACCCCGGCCGACCCGCCCAGCTCACCCACGGGTCCCGCAGCCGCCCACGCGTCGCCCTCACCTTTCACGGACAGGGCGATCCCGCCATCGCCCGCGCCATCCTCACCGAGGCCGAGAAGCACGGCGCCCAGATCACCGTCCTTGCCGTCGGCACCTGGCTCGACCAGCACCCGGAGCTCGCCCGCCGGGTCCTCGACGGCGGCCACGACCTCGGCAACCACACCCAGCGCCACCTGGATGTCAACGGTATGTCCGAGGCCGACGCACGCGCCGAGATCACGGCCTGCGCGGATCGTCTGAAGCAGCTCACCGGCTCCATCGGCACCTGGTTCCGCCCCTCCCGCGCCCCCAGGGCCTCCCCGCTCGTCGCCCGCCTGGCGCGCGGCGCCGGCTACCCGCACGTCCTCTCCTTCGACGTCGACTCCCTGGACTTCACCAAGCCCGGCGCGGACGCCGTCACACGCAAGGTGCTCGCGGAAGTCCGCAACGGATCCGTGGTGAGCCTGCACTTCGGCTACCCGGACACGGTCGCCGCCCTCCCCGCCGTACTGGAAGAACTCACCCGCCGCGGCCTCTCCGCAGTGACCACCACGGAGTTGTTCAGCTGATGTCTCGCACCCGCACCGCGCACGCCCTCGTCGTGACCGCCGCCCTCGCCGCCCTGGCCGCCTGCGGATCCTCCCGCCACGCGGACGAAGCCCTCGGCAGCAAGGCCGCCGCACCGCCCGTCCCGGTGAAGAAGAAGACGGTCCAGGGGCTGCCGGGCATGCCGCCCGTGCTCGACCCGAAGGACGTGTACGCGGCCGACCGGCCCAACCGGCTCTCCCCGGTGGTAAGGGACTTCCCCTCCCGCGTCTACGTCCCCAACACCAACTCCGACACGGTCTCCGTCATCGACCCGAAGACGTACAAGGTCATCGAGACGATCTCGGTCGGCGCGCAGCCCCAGCACGTCGTCCCCTCCTGGGACATGAAGACGCTCTGGGTCAACAACGACAAGGGCAACACCCTCACCCCCATCGACCCGAAGACCGGGAAGGCCGGCCGGACGGTCTCCGTCCACGACCCCTACAACCTGTACTTCACGCCCAACGGCAAGTACGCCGTGGTCATGGCCTCCCTCGACCGCGAGCTGGTCTTCCGTGACGCGCACACCATGAAGCGTGCGAAGACGGTCCCGGTCAGCTGCTACGGCGTCAACCACGCCGACTTCTCCCTCGACGGCCGCTACTTCATCGTCTCCTGCGAGTTCAGCGGCGAACTCCTCAAGGTCGACACGGAGAAGATGAAGATCGTCGGGCAGCAGCGGCTGCCGTACCACGGCGCCATGCCGCAGGACGTCAAGGTCTCGCCCGACGGCAAGAAGTTCTACATCGCCGACATGACGGCCGACGGCATGTGGATCCTCGACGGCGACAAGTTCACCAAGCCGTCCTTCCTGCACACCGGCAAGGGCTGCCACGGCCTCTACGTCAGCCGCGACTCGCGCGAGATGTACATCTCCAACCGCGGCGAGGGCTCCATCTCCATCTTCGACTTCACCAAGGACCGGCTCACCAAGAAGTGGCATCTGCCCGACGGCGGCAGCCCCGACATGGGCGGCGTCTCCGCGGACGGCAAGGTCCTGTGGCTGTCCGGCCGCTACAACTCCGAGGTCTACGCCATCGACACCCGCACCGGCGGGCAACTGGCCCGCATCAAGGTCGGCAGCGGCCCGCACGGCCTCGCGGTGTACCCACAACCGGGCCGCTACTCCCTCGGCCACACCGGCATCTTCCGCTGAACCATCAGGCGACGAGCAGCGCCTCCGCGCCCACGGGACGGTAACCGGCCGCCTGGAACGCCCGCATGCTGCGGGCGTTCCCCGGCGAGACCTGGGCCCACACCGGTTCCGTGGTCAGATGCCGGGCCGCCGTCACCAGCTGCCGTCCCAGCCCTCGGTGTCGTACGTCCTCGTCCACCTCGACCGCGACCTCCAGTCGGCCCGCGACCCCGCGCCCCAGCACCACCACGCCGGCCTCGGCGGCCCACAGCCTCACCTCGTCGCGGTGCGTGCGGGCCCGGGCGGCGCGGGGATGGCCGGCGTCGGTGATCTCCTCCAGGGCGAGCGGGGGCCTGCCCGGCAGCGGGTCACCGACCAGGAGCGCGTCGATGGTGTCGGTCCGGCGGCCCGTACGCTCCAACAGGGCGGTGAGGAAGCGCGCGTTCATGCTCGCGGCCAGTTCGTCGCAGTCGACGGCGCGCAGAGTCTCGTACACCCAGTCCGGATCCTCGTCCGTGAAGACGACGGAGTGCGCGGTGAAGGCGATGACTCCGGCGTCCCGGTGCGACGCCTGCGGCACCACGGTCGTACCGCCGTCGTCGGGCGGGAAGACACCCCGGGCGGCCGCGTCGAGAATGTCCCGCAACGTCTCCATCGCCCTCGCTCCTTGAGTCTCCACCCACTGGAAGGCCCAGACTCGCAGACATGATCGACGACGGCACCGGACTTTTCACCATCGGCGAGCTGGCGCGGTCCACCGGACTGACCGTGCGCACCATCCGCTACTGGTCCGACGAGGGCGTCCTGACCCCCGTCACCCGCTCCACGGGCGGCTACCGGCTCTACGACGCCGAGTCCGCCGCCCGCCTGGAACTCATCCGCACCCTGCGCGAGTTGGGCCTCGGCCTGGTCGACGTGCGCAAGGTGCTGGACGGGGAGCGGACCGTGGCGGAGGTCGCGGCGGCGCACGTGGTGGCGCTGGACGCGCAGATCCGTTCGCTGCGCACGACCCGTGCGGTGCTGTCGACCGTGGCGCGACGCGGTTCGACCGCAGAGGAGATGACCCTGATGAACAAACTGGCGCGGCTGTCGGCGGCCGAGCGCAGGCGGATCATGGAGGAGTTCGTGGAGGAGATGTTCCACGGGCTCGACCTCGTGGACCCCGACATCCGCGAGAGGATGCGCAACACCGCCGTGAACCTGCCGGACGACCCGACACCCGAGCAGGTGGACGCCTGGGTCGAGCTGGCCGAGATGGTGCAGGACCCCGAGTTCCGGGTGCAGATGCGCAGGGCGGCCGAGTTCAACCACGGCGGCCGGAGGCAGGACACGCCCGCCGGGGCGTCGATGTGGTTCGTCAAGAGGCTCATCGAGCTGACGGGGCAGGCACGCGAGCGCGGCATCGCGCCCGAGTCGCCGGAGGCCGAGGAGGTGCTGCGGAACCTGTTCGGGGACGCCGACCGCGCCGACATCCTCGAACGCGTCAAGGCGACCCACAACGTCCGGCTCGCCCGCTACCGCGAACTGCTCGGCATCCTGAAGGGGACGCCGGTGAAGGCCTACGAGGAGGAGTTCGGGTGGGTGGTCGCCGCACTGGAGGCGCGCACGGCCAGCTAATCTGACCTGCGACAGCACCACAGCAAGACCTGTATTTACGGAGAAAAGGGGCGGATCGGTGGCGGACATCGAGGCAGCGCGCAAGGAGTTCCAGCGGATCGACACCGACGGTGACGGGTTCATAACCGCCGCCGAGTTCAAGACCGCCCTCGCCCAGGAGGGCGACTGGAACGTCACCGAGTCGGTCGCCGAGGTCATCATCAAGGCGCGCGACCTGAACGGCGACAAGGTCCTGTCGTTCGACGAGTTCTGGGCGTACCTGAGCAAGTGACGCGAGCGGGGGGCCGGTCCGTCGTGGGACCGGCCCCTTTCTCATGCCCAGCGCACACCGCACCGCCCGGTTCACCGCCGACAGCACCGCCCGGATCGAGGCCGCCGATCCCTCGCCGACGCCCCAGGCCGTGCTGCCGATGACGTAGACCGGCCCGTGACGAGTGGATCGGCCGGGGAGCGGCCCGGAATAGTCCGGCAGCCTCCAGGGTTGATCCAGTCCAGACGTATGCATGCGCATGGACCTTGGAGGGCCTGTCATGAAGATCGGCATCATCGGCGCGGGCAACATCGGCGGCAACCTCACCCGGCGGCTCACCGCGCTCGGCCACGACGTCTCCGTGGCCAACTCCCGCGGTCCCGAGACGCTCACCGCGCTGGCCGAGGAGACGGGGGCGACACCGGTCCCGGTGGAGGAGGCCGCGCGCGGTGCGGAGGTCGTGGTGGTCACCGTCCCGCTCAAGGCGGTTCCCAACCTGCCGGCGGGCGTGCTGGACGGCGCGGCGGAGGACGTCGCCGTGATCGACACCGGCAACTACTACCCCCGGCAGCGGGACGGAAAGATCGCCGGGATCGAGGACGAGGGCCTCACCGAGAGCGCCTGGACGGCCCGCCAGATCGGCCACACCGTGATCAAGGCGTTCAACGGCACCTACGCCGCGGACCTCCTGGAACGCGCCCGCCCGGCCGGCGCCCCCGACCGCCTGGCACTTCCGGTGTCCGGCGACGACGAGGCGGCCAAGCGGACGGTACGGGCCCTGATCGACGACCTCGGCTTCGACACGGTGGACGCCGGCGGCCTCGACGACTCCTGGCGCCAGCAGCCGGGCACGCCGGTGTACGGCCTGAGGGAGGGCGTCGACGGGGTCACGAAGGCACTGGCGGAGGCGCCCCGGGAGCGGTCGGCGGACTTCCGGGCGTAGCGCGGTACACCGTCGTACGACTCAGACGATCTCGAGGGGCACGTGCGGCCCGGCCGGCAGCTCGACGGTGACCGGATCCCCGGGCCGCACGATCCCGCCCCGCAGAACCACGCTCATGATCCCGGCCTTGAGCCGCACGCTCCCGTCCGCGTCCCGCCGGACGACCTCCTTCAGCAGCCCCTGCTGAAACCCGTCGATCTGCAGACACGGATTCCGCAGCCCGGTGACCTCGACGACGGCCTCGTCCCCGAGCCGCAGCAGGGTACCCCTGGGCAGCCCGAGCAGATCGACGCCCCGGGTGGTGATGTTCTCCCCGAGCGCCCCGGCCGCGACCTCGAACCCGGCCCCGCGCACCTCCTCGAACAACTCCTCGTGAATGAGGTGCACCTGCCGCAGATTCGGCTGCGAGGGATCCCGCCGCACCCGCGACCGATGCTTCACGGTCACCCCGGCATGCACGTCCCCCTCCACCCCGAGCCCTTCGAGCAACGTGATGCTCTCCCGGTTCGGCTTGGTGAACGAGTACACCCCGTTACTGCTGACCGCGCTGACTGCCCCGCCCATGACGAGAAGCTCCCCTCCTCGAGAACCGCAATCGTCACCAATCGTCACTCGGTCAGGCGTCCGAGGCCCACTCCTTGAGCGCCGCCTTGTCGGCGAAGTCCGCGACGTCCTTGTCGTGCGGCTCGCTCGTGTACTGGTGGAAGCGCCACTTGGCCTTGATGCGAGGCTTGCCCGCCGTGACGTAGTCGGCGATCCAGAGGCCGTCGCCGGCGTACGACGTTCTGTCGATGTTGAGCCAGAAATCCCTGTTGGTGTAGAGGACGACCTGGTTGTTCGGCCGTAGTTCCTTCACCTTGCGGATGAAGAGGTCCTTCTCCGCGTTGCTCGCATGTGTGCCCGAGCTCGTCGTCTCCCAGTCGACGGCCAGGATGTCGCCCGCCTTCTCCGGGGCGTGCTTGACGAAGTACTCGGCCTGGGTCTGGAGGTTGCCGGGCCACAGGAAGTGGTAGAAGCCGACGACCAGACCGGCGTCGCGGCCCCGTTTCGTCTGGGCCGTCAGTCTCGGGTTGACGTACGAACGGCCCTCCGTCGCCTTGATGAAGACGAAGGAGAGACCGTCCGTGCCGTAGGAGGAGGACTGGTAGGCGCTTACGTCGATGCCGCGCAGCATGGAGGGACTCCCTGATCTGCCGGTGGGGGGGACAGGAGTTGATGGAGTTGATGTATCCCCCACCTTGGCACGGGTGATCCGTTCCGGATGTGTGAACGAGGTGGAAACGTCAACCTCTGTCCGTCACGGACGCCAGCACCGACGTCGACTTCGACGATCAGTCCGAGGTGATCACGCTCGCGTGATCGGCCGCCAACAGGGCGAGCCGCGCGTCGAACTCGGTGGCGGCGATGACCGCGATCCTGTGGATGATCTCGGTCTCGGTGCCTGGGAACGAGCGGCCGAGGATGTCGATGTCACGGGTCGTCCGACGCGCGCCGAACTGGGCGAGCAGCAGGCCGCCCTTGAGGACGAAGTGCTCCCGGCCGAGGGGCGATGCGGCCAGGCGGTAGAGGAACCGCTCCAGGACGTACTCGACCATGACCTCGTCCGTGGACCGGCGGTTGCGGCGGGCCAGGTTGCGCAGCTCGTTGTAGACGCGGCCGGCGATGGTGTCACGTGCCGGGTTGGCCATCAGGCGAGCACCGCTTCCACGGCCGGGCGGACGACGGAGAGAGCGCCCAACTCGCGCGCGATGTCTTGGAGTTCGCCGACCCCGCCGCGTCCGCCCCGGCGCAGGTGGCGGCCGAGCGCGGACAGGGCCAGGGTCTCGCCGATGCGGCCGCGGTGGCGCATCGCGTCGACGACGCTGCGGGCTGAGTTGTACATGGGGATGGTCTCTCCCGGCGCTGCTTCGAACCGTTCGACGCCGAGGTCGAAGGTCTTCGCGGCGTACTGTGCCACCACGGTCGGCGGGTAGGAGATCGTGGGGCGGCGTGTACCGCGCGGCACGGCGATGTGCACCGCTGTGGGGATGTCATCGATCAGCTCGTGCAGGGCCAGGGCGGACTCACCGCACACGACGGCACGGGGAGCCCGAGCACACACGGCCAGCAGATCCCCGTGCGCGGTCTCCGGGGCGTCGGCCCGGCGGTACACCCCGCGGGACAGTTCGTCTATCTCGCCCTCCGCGACCAAGCTCGCCAGATCGCGGGGGGCGAGCAGGGCCTGACGTGCCTGTGCCGTCGTGAACGTGGGGGACAGGCTTGTCAGTCTCTGCTGCAGGCGGGAGTTCTCCGCGGCGTCCATGTATCGAATGGTACCCCTCGGATGTGCTCAGGGGATCGATTTGATACATCCGGTGGTGGGCGGGCGGGTTTCCGCCCGTGATCATGTACCGTGAACCCGCAGGTCAAGCGCCCGTGAATACGAACGCGCTGGTCAGGGCCTGGTCCCTCAGCACTCGATGATGTTCACGGCCAACCCGCCCCGCGCGGTCTCCTTGTACTTCACGCTCATGTCCGCCCCGGTGTCCTTCATCGTCTTGATGACCTTGTCCAGGGACACCTTGTGCGAGCCGTCCCCCCGCATCGCCATCCGCGCCGCAGTGACCGCCTTGACCGCGGCCATGCCGTTGCGTTCGATGCAGGGGATCTGGACCAGGCCGCCGACCGGGTCACAGGTGAGGCCCAGGTTGTGTTCCATGCCGATCTCGGCGGCGTTCTCGACCTGTTCGGGGGAGCCGCCCAGGACCTCCGCCAGCGCTCCCGCCGCCATCGAGCAGGCCGAGCCGACCTCGCCCTGGCAGCCGACCTCGGCGCCGGAGATGGAGGCGTTCTCCTTGAAGAGCATGCCGATCGCGCCCGCCGCCAGCAGGAAGCGGACCACCCCGTCCTCGTCGGCGCCCGGCACGAAGTTGATGTAGTAGTGCAGGACCGCCGGGATGATGCCCGCGGCACCGTTCGTCGGGGCGGTCACCACGCGGCCGCCCGCCGCGTTCTCCTCGTTCACCGCCATCGCGTAGAGCGTGATCCACTCCATTGCACGCGCCAACGGATCGCCCTCCGCCCGGAGTTGGCGGGCGGACAGGGCAGCGCGGCGGCGGACCTTCAGGCCGCCCGGCAGGATGCCCTCACGGGACATGCCGCGGGAGACGCACGCCTGCATGACGCGCCAGATGTCGAGGAGCCCCTCGCGGATCTCCTCCTCCGTGCGCCAGGCCCGCTCGTTCTCCAGCATCAGCGCCGAGATCGACAGGCCCGTCTCGTTCGTCAGGCGCAGCAGCTCGTCGCCGGTGCGGAAGGGGTACTTGAGCACCGTGTCGTCGAGCTTGATGCGGTCCTCGCCGACCGCGTCCTCGTCGACGACGAAGCCGCCGCCCACCGAGTAGTACGTCTTCGACAGCAACTCCGTACCGGAGGCGTCGTACGCCCACAGGGTCATGCCGTTCGCGTGGTACGGGAGGGCCTTGCGGCGGTGCAGCTTCAGGTCGTCGTCGAAGGAGAACGGGATCTCGTGCTCGCCGAGCAGCCGGATCCGGCCGGACGACTTGATCGCCTCCACCCGCTCGTCGGCACGCTCCACGTCCACCGTCCGCGGCGAGGCACCCTCCAGACCGAGCAGCACCGCCTTGGGGGTGCCGTGGCCGTGGCCGGTGGCGCCGAGGGAGCCGTACAGCTCGGAACGTATGGACGCCACGGAGCCCAGCAGCTCCTCGTTGCGCAGACGGCGGGCGAACAGGCGGGCCGCCCGCATCGGGCCGACCGTGTGGGAGCTGGACGGGCCGATGCCGATCGAGAACAGGTCGAAGACCGAGATGGCCACGGTGACTCCTCAGAACGGGGTGGAACAAAGGGGGTGGGGTGTCCCGCTCACCTACGAGTGTCCAGGACACCCCACAAAAAGGGACTACTTGTTCAGACCGGGGTACAGCGGGTGCTTGTCGGCCAGGGCCTTGACCCGGGCCTTCAGTGCTTCCGTGTCGTACGACGGCTTCAGCGTCTCGGCGATGACGTCGGCGACCTCTGCGAAGTCCTCGGCCTGGAAGCCGCGGGTGGCCAGCGCCGGCGTGCCGATCCTGAGCCCCGAGGTCACCATCGGCGGGCGCGGGTCGTTGGGGACGGCGTTGCGGTTGACCGTGATGCCGACCTCGTGCAGGCGGTCCTCGGCCTGCTGTCCGTCCAGCTCGGACTCGCGCAGGTCGACCAGGATCAGGTGCACGTCGGTGCCGCCGGACAGCACGTTCACGCCGGCCGCGCGGGCGTCGGTGGCGGTCAGCCGCTCGGCGAGGATCCGCGCGCCGTCGACCGTGCGCTGCTGGCGCTCCTTGAACTCCTCGCTCGCGGCGACCTTGAAGGAGACCGCCTTCGCGGCGATCACATGCTCCAGCGGACCGCCCTGGAAGCCCGGGAAGACCGAGGAGTTGAGCTTCTTCGCGAAGTCCTGCCTGGCGAGGATGATGCCGCCGCGCGGGCCGCCCAGCGTCTTGTGCGTCGTGGACGTGACGACGTCGGCGTACTCGACCGGGTTGGGGTGCAGCCCGGCGGCCACCAGGCCCGCGAAGTGCGCCATGTCCACCCACAGGTAGGCGCCGGCCTCGTCGGCGATGCGGCGGAACTCGGCGAAGTCGAGCTGCCGCGGGTAGGCCGACCACCCGGCGATGATCACCTTCGGGCGGTGCTCGAGGGCGAGCTTCTCCACCTCGGCCATGTCGACCAGGCCGGTCTCCTCGTCCACGTGGTAGGCGACCACGTTGAACTGCTTGCCGGAGAAGTTCAGCCGCATGCCGTGGGTGAGATGGCCGCCGTGGGCGAGGTCCAGGCCGAGGATGGTGTCGCCGGGAGCGGCGAGGGCGAAGAGGGCGGCCTGGTTGGCGGAGGCGCCGGAGTGCGGCTGGACGTTGGCGTACTCGGCGCCGAAGAGGGTCTTGACGCGGTCGATGGCGATCTGCTCGGCGACGTCGACGTGTTCGCAGCCGCCGTAGTAGCGGCGGCCGGGGTAGCCCTCGGCGTACTTGTTGGTGAGGACCGAGCCCTGGGCCTCCATGACCGCGAGCGGGGCGAAGTTCTCCGACGCGATCATCTCGAGGGTGGACTGCTGGCGCTGGAGCTCGGCGTCGACCGCGGCGGCGATCTCCGGATCCAGCTCGTGCAGGGACGTGTTCAGTGCGGACATGCGTCTACGGCTCCTCAGCCGGCGTTCTGGGCGGTGTACTCGTCGGCGGAGAGCAGGTCGGCAGGCTCCTCGGTGACCCGGACCTTGAAGAGCCAGCCGCCCTCGAAGGGGGCCGAGTTGACCAGGGACGGGTCGTTGACGACGTCCTCGTTGATCTCGGTGATCTCACCGGTGACGGGGGAGTACAGGTCGCTGACCGACTTGGTCGACTCCAGCTCGCCGCAGGTCTCGCCCGCGGTCACGGCGGAGCCCACCTCGGGAAGCTGGGCGTAGACGACATCGCCGAGCGCGTTGGCCGCGAACTCCGTGATGCCGACCGTCGAGACGCCGTCCTCGGCGGCCGACAGCCACTCGTGCTCCTTGCTGTAGCGCAGCTGCTGGGGGTTGCTCATGGCCTGAATTCTCCTGTACGCCGGGAGTGGTGATGAATGGGGGACTGCTGGGACTGCTGATGCGCACAGGTTATGTGCGCAGGGTTACGCTCTCGCTACGGACCGCGCCCGTCGTCTGATGCGCTCAGCGCATTGTCGGGGGCGACAGCCGAGTCCCCAACAACCCGAGCGAGTCCCGTACTTGCTCCGGCGGCCGGGAGGGTCGTCGCCGGACAGGCGCGACCTGTCAAACTCCCCGGAGCGATCCAGGGGAGAGCCTCTCGGCTTCGGCCGGGAGAGAACTTCAATTCTGGCGCTTGTAGAACGGCAGCGCCACGACGCGGTACGGCTCGTGGCTACCCCGAATGTCCACACCGACACCCGGGGTGCCCACGGCCGCGTGCACCGCGTCGACGTACGCCATCGCGATCGGCTTGCCCAGTGTGGGAGAGGGGGCACCGGAGGTGACCTCGCCGATCACCTCGCCGCCGGCCACGACCGGGTACCCGGCGCGGGGGACCCGGCGGCCCTCGGCGACCAGGCCGACCAGGACGCGCGGCGGGTTCTCCGCGGAACGGGCGGCGGCCTCCCGCAGGGCCTCGCGCCCCACGAAGTCGCCCTCCTTCTCGAACTTCACCACCCGGCCGAGCCCGGCGTCGAAGGGCGTCAGCGAGGTCGACAGCTCGTGCCCGTACAGCGGCATGCCCGCCTCCAGCCGTAGCGTGTCCCGGCAGGACAGCCCGCAGGGGACCAGGCCCACGCCCTCGCCCGCCCTGGTCAGCGCCTGCCACAGCTCGACGGCGTGCTCCGGCTTCACGAACAGCTCGAAGCCGTCCTCGCCGGTGTACCCGGTGCGCGCGATCAGCGCCGGGACACCGGCGACCGTCCCGGGCAGACCGGCGTAGTACTTCAGACCGTCGAGGTCGGCGTCGGTGAGGGACTTCAGGATTCCCGGCGACTCGGGGCCCTGCACGGCGATCAGCGCGTACGCGTCCCGGTCGTCGCGCACCTCGGCGTCGAACCCGGAGGCACGCTCGACCAGCGCGTCCAGCACCACCTGGGCGTTGGAGGCGTTGGCGACGATCATGTACTCGGTCTCGCCGAGGCGGTAGACGATCAGGTCGTCGAGGATGCCGCCGTCGGTCCGGCAGATCATGGTGTAGCGGGCGCGGCCGACGCCGACGGAGGCGATGTTGCCGACCAGCGCGAAGTTCAGCAGCCGGGCGGCCTCGGGGCCGGTGACGGTGATCTCTCCCATGTGCGAGAGGTCGAACAGGCCGGCCTTGGTGCGCACGGCCAGGTGCTCGTCGCGCTCGGAGCCGTAGCGCAGGGGCATGTCCCAGCCGGCGAAGTCGGTCATCGTCGCACCGAGCGAGCGATGCAGGGCATCGAGCGCGGTATGACGGAGTGCGGTGCTGCTCATCGGACGGTCGTCTCCCAAAGCAAGGCAGGACGGGCGAGGTCGTTCCTCCCCATCTGTCATCGGAACCTGAGAGGTTCGCCATGACCGCACGTGATGACCACACGTGGGGATCCTGGCTTGCACCTTGGGTGGAGCCGCATGTGCAGCGGCCCGCTTTTCAGATGTGCCTCGCCCGCGCGGTAACGGGGCCTGAGAGATTCAAGGGAGGGACTTGCTCCTTCGGCGCCCCGGGCAGACGGTGCTGCTGGGGACTCTCCCGCGCGGATTCAAACGGCCGGTATGCAGTTGGCGCGCACATCATTGCACGCCTCGTCGGGTCGCGGCAGGCCGCACTTGCTCCTCTTTTCGGCCCCTCCTTTTGTAACCGGCCTGTGGCCGTAAGCGAACGGAACTGGGAGACACCGTGCATTACCTTCTCTTTACATTCGGTGGGGAGAACCTTTCCTGACCCCGCAGGGAGGACGATCACGGTGAACAGGACCACGGCGTACGCCACGACCTCGGCCGTCGCGCTGCCGAAGCAGCCCTCGGCCCCGGCCCGCGAGCGGTGCCAGGAGCGCCCGGCACCGGTTGTCCGTGACTTCCGCGAGCGCTCCGGCCGCAGTCCGCACGCACTGCTGTTCGGCCCCCGCGACCTCGTGGTGATCACCGGCCTGCCCGGCAGCGGCAAGTCCACGCTGATGGAGCGCGCGGTGCGGGGCATCCGCATCGACTCCCAGGACGCCCGCGACCGCTGGGACGCCCGCATGTCCCGCTTCCTGCCGTACGCGGTCTACCGCCCCCTGGTCCGCCTGGCCCACTTCGCCGGGCTGCGTCGCGCCCTGCGCAGCGGCAAGGGCGTCGTCGTGCACGACTGCGGCACACAGGCCTGGGTGCGCGGCTGGCTCGCCCGGGAGGCCCGCCGCCGGGGCGGCATCCTGCACCTGCTGCTCCTCGACGTCACCCCGGGCGCCGCCCTGGAGGGCCAGCGCGAGCGCGGCCGCGGCGTCTCGAGGTACGCGTTCCTGCGTCACCGCACGGCGGCCGCCCGGCTGATCCGCTCCGTGGAGCAGGGCGACCTGCCCGAGGGCTGCGGCTCGGCGGTGCTGCTCGACCGGGACGCGGCGGACGTCCTGAGCAGGATCGGGTTCACGGGCTGAGGTCGTGACCGAGGCCGTTCTGGGCCGTACCCGCTAGCCTTTCTGCCTCAGCAGTGATTCTCAGCAGGCGGTCAGGACAGATGGACTTCCCAGCGGATCTCCCCGCGGACTTTCCCACGCAGGCGCACCCCCATCCGCACGGCGGATGGCCCGGCAACGAGCTGGAGGAGGTGCTGTCGGCCTCCCTGGGCATGCCCTCGGCGGGCGGCCGCATCATCGAGGTCCTCGGCCGCAGCTTCGTCTGGATCCCGCTGCCCAACGGCGGCGGCCCGCACAGCGGCCCCCTCGACCTGCCCACGCTGGAGATCGAGGGCCAGGCGTACGTCCCGGTCTTCAGCTCCGAGGAGCAGTTCCGCCAGGTCGTCGGCTCCCACATGGGGTACACGATCGCCCCGGCCGTCGAGTTCGCCCGCGGTCTGCCTCCGCAGGTGGGCCTCGCGGTCAACCCGGACGGCGTGGTCGGCGTCCCCCTCCCGCCGGCCGCGGTCGCCGAACTCTGCCGAGTGGGCCGCACGCCCCTGGACGGCCCGACGTCCGGCGGCCGGGTCAAGCTCTTCGAGCCGGACTGGCAGGACGACCCGATCGACTTCCTGGCGGCCGCCTCGGCCGAGTTCGCGGAGACGGGCGTGGTGGTATCGGCCCGCCGCTGCCTCGCGGCCGTAGAGACGGCGCATCCGGTGATGTTCGTGGGCGTCGAACTCTCCCAGCGGGAGGGCGACTTGAGGGCCCTCCCGCTGCAGGCCCTGGAGCGGGCGGTGACCAGGGTCCCGACCCGGTGGCCGGTCAACCTGGTCCTCCTGGATGTCACGGAGGATCCGGTGGCGAACTGGATGAGGGAAAACGTCCGGCCCTTCTATCAGTACGGCCACTAGGACTCCCCGACCCGCACTCGCGAACACACACCAGGTCCCGACCTCCCAGACGCTTAAGCTGTTGGCATACGCGGGGCAACCATCAGAAGGGGCGGTACACGTGAGCGCCAGCGGCACCACGACCGGGACGGTCGAGCACATGCTGCGCCAGGTGACGCCGGGGCGCTACGACGCCTACGAGGCACTGCTCCGCGCGCTCACAACCCCCGGCTCCGGCCAGGTCTGGATGCTCCTGTGGCACGGCCAGGCGGGCTCCCCGGACGCCCAGTACGGAAACATGGAGGTGGAGGGCTACGGCTACGCCCCGTGCGTCACTTCGGCCCAGGAGCTCTCGGCCAGTGGCTGGAACCGCTCCTACGAAGTCGTCGACGGACTCGACGTCGCCCGCACCCTCTACCCCGACCACTTCGGCCTCTGGCTGAACCCGCACGCCCCCGGCGGCGGCGTCGGCATCCCCTGGCTGGACCTGCGCCGTATCGCCACCGGTCTGGAGCGCCAGCCCGCCGGCCCCCTGCGGCTGTCCGAACCCGGCATCGAGATCCCGCAGTTCTACGCCCTGCTCGCGCAGAACGCCCACCGCACCCCGGCCGTCCGCGCCCTGCGCCGTGCCTGGGTGCAGCCGGCGCTCGGGGCGCCGTACCTCGCCATCGGCCTGGACGTGTACGACACCAGCCCACCCGCCGTGGACTCGGTGCGGGCGATGATGCAGCAGTCCATCGGCGCCGTCCCGGACGGCCTGCCGGTGTCGACCGTGGCGATGTCCGACGAGTACGACCCGGTCGCCCTGTGGATGCGCGCGAGTGCCCGCCCCTTCTACGACCGCGAGGCCCACGCGGCCGCTCCGGCCCAGGCGCCGGCGTCGGGATACGGCTACCCGCCGGTGCACGGCGGATACTGAGACGGCCACCCGTTCGCGCCGGGGCGGGAGTTGATCTGCGCGCGTAGAAGCGGGCGGAAGGTCCCACTCTGTCCCCAAAGGTCCCAACAGAACCGCGTCCGGCCCCCGTGCACGGCTGTCCGGATAACGGAACCCCCCGGACAGCATCACGGTTGCGCATACTTTCTCCATCAGACCTGGCGCGTGATCGCGAGCGCGTTGAAGACTCGCCTCTCAGACGCGAGGAATGTCGATCCTGTGAGCGAGTACCGATCGGTACCAATCGAGGATCACCTGGACAGTCGGGCCGTACCATCTGCGGCCGCCGCGCAGCAGGCAAGCGAACCAAGCCGCCCACAGCGGCGGACAAAGGCCGGTCACCACCGGCGAGAGGGGTCAGGTCATTGTGACCGCACCGATCGAGACCACGGGGGCGGAAGCCGGAGCGCAGCCCGAGGCCGTGCTCGCCGGGGCCAAGAAGAGCCAGATCGAAGGGCGTTCCCTCACTCAGATCGCCTGGACCCGGTTCAAGCGGGACAAGGTGGCCGTGGCGGGCGGCATCGTCGTCATCTGCCTCACGCTGATGGCCATCCTGGCCAAGCCGATCGAGTGGATCTTCGGGCTCGACCCCGACAAGTTCCACCAGGACCTGATCGACCCGGCGCTGCTGGCGCCCAAGGGCGGCTGGGGCGGCATGAGTTGGGACCACCCGCTCGGTGTCGAGCCGCAGTACGGCCGCGACATGCTGGCCCGCATCATCGACGGTTCCTGGGTCTCGCTCCTCGTCGCCGGCGGCGCCACGGTGCTGTCGGTGGTGATCGGCACCGTGCTGGGTGTCGTCGCCGGGTACTACGGCGGCTGGGTGGACAGCATCGTCAGCAAGCTGATGGACACCTTCCTCGCCTTCCCGCTGCTGCTCTTCGCCATCGCCATCTCGGCTTCGGTACAGGACGGCTTCTTCGGACTCAACGGCCTGTCGCTGCGCATCTGCGTGCTGATCTTCGTGATCGGCTTCTTCAGCTGGCCCTACATCGGCCGTATCGTGCGCGCCCAGACGATGAGCCTGCGCAAGCGTGAGTTCATCGAGGCGGCCCACAGTCTCGGGGCACGTGGTCCGTACGTCCTGTTCCGGGAACTGCTCCCCAATCTCGTCGCGCCGATCCTCGTCTACTCGACGCTGATCATCCCGACGAACATCCTCTTCGAGGCCGCGCTGAGCTTCCTCGGAGTCGGCATCGCTCCGCCGCAGGCCTCCTGGGGCGGAATGCTCAGCAACGCCGTGGATCTCTACACCGCAGATCCGCAGTACATGTTCGTGCCCGGACTGGCGATCTTCATCACCGTCCTGGCCTTCAACCTGCTGGGTGACGGGCTGCGTGACGCACTCGACCCTCGCAGCAAGTGATCCATCGATAGAGGGGGCTTTCCTCACGTGAAGACGAGAAGGGTTACCGCCGCCGTCGCGACGGTACTGGCGCTCTCGCTCGGCGCCGCAGCCTGTGGCGGCGGTGGCGGCAAGGACGACAACAGCGGCGGCGCCGGCAAGAAGGACGCGGCGCTCGACGCCATCGTCAACGTGTCGAACAAGAAGGGGGGTTCGGTCACACTGGAGGACTCCGACGTGCCTGACTCCCTGGACCCGGGCAACACGTACTACGGGTTCGTGCAGAACTTCTCGCGCCTCTACGCGCGTACGCTCGTCACGTTCAAGCCGGCCGCGGGCAAGGCGGGTCTCGAGGTCGTCCCGGACCTCGCGGAGTCGCTGGGCAAGGCCAGCTCCGACGCCAAGACGTGGACGTACAAGTTGCGTTCGGGCCTGAAGTTCGACGACGGTACGCCGATCACGTCCAAGGACGTGAAGTACGCGATCGAGCGTTCCAACTTCGCGCCCGAGGCACTCTCCAACGGCCCCACGTACTTCAAGGCCTACCTGGTCGGTGGCGACAAGTACAAGGGTCCCTACAAGGACAAGTCGGCCGAGGGCCTGAAGTCGATCGAGACTCCGGACGACCGGACGATCGTCTTCAAGCTGAACCAGCCGTTCGCCGACTTCGACTACCTGGCGACCTTCTCCCAGACGTCCCCCGTGCCGCAGGCCAAGGACGACGGCGCGAAGTACGTCCAGCACATCGTGTCCTCCGGCCCCTACAAGTTCCAGTCGTACGAGGAGGGCCGCAGCGCCACCCTCGTCCGCAACACGAACTGGGACCAGAAGACCGACACGGTCCGCAAGGCGCTGCCGGACAAGATCACGGTCAAGTTCAAGGTCAACCCGGTCACCATCGACAACGACCTGCTGGCCGACAAGATCACCGCTGACATCGCCGGCACCGGCGTCCAGCCGCAGACCCAGCCGAAGGTGCTGAGCGGCAAGTACGCCAAGCAGACGGACAACTCCTACGCGGGTGCGACCTCGTACATCGCGCTGAACGTCCACGTGGCTCCGTTCGACAACGTCCACTGCCGCAAGGCCGTGAACTGGGCGGTCGACAAGCAGTCGGTCCTCGACGCCATCGGCGGTACGCCGAAGGGCGACGTGGCCACCACGCTGCTGCCGCCGTCGGTCAACGGCTACACCAAGTTCGACACCTACCCGTCCGCCGGACACAAGGGTGACGTGGCGAAGGCCAAGGCGGAGCTCAAGCAGTGCGGCAAGCCGAACGGCTTCTCCACCACGCTGACGGCCCGTTCGGACCGTCCCGCCGAGATCGCCCAGGCCACGGCCATCCAGAACTCGCTGAAGGCCGTCGGCATCAAGGTCGAGATCAAGCAGTTCCCCTCCGGCAAGTACTTCTCCAACTTCGCCGGTGTCCCGAGCTACGTCCACGAGCACAAGCTGGGCATGCTCTCCATGGCGTGGGGTGCCGACTGGCCGACCGGCTACGGCTTCCTGGACCAGATCATCAACGGTGCGGCCATCAAGCCGTCGGGTGGCAACAACCTGATGGAGCTGGACGACCCGAAGATCAACAACGCCCTGAAGAGCGCGATCGCCAACACCGACTCCGCGGCCCGCACCAAGGCGTGGGGCGACATCGACAAGATGGTCATGGACAACGGCTCGGTGGTCCCGCTCGTCTACCGCAAGAACCTGTTGCTCCGGCCGACGTCCGCGACGAACGTGACGGTCACGCAGGCGTACCTCGGTATGTACGACTACGTGCTGCTGAGCTCGTCGAAGTAAGCACAGGCCGGATTCCCCTGAAAGGCAGGTGAAGGCACCGGGCGGCCGGGACGGACAACCCCGTCCCGGCCGCTCGGAGCCGCACAGCTGTGGCTGCGTACATCATCCGACGCGTCTTGGGCGCATTTGTGCTGCTGCTGGTGGTCAGCGCAGTCACGTTCGGCATCTTCTTCCTGGTCCCCCGCCTCGGCGGCCAGACGGCCACCCAGCTGGCCACCCAGTACGTCGGCAAGGACGCCAACCCCGAGTCCATCGCCGCGATCAAGAAGAACCTGGGTTTCGACCAGCCCATCTACATCCAGTACTGGGACTACATCAAGGGCCTGTTCGTGGGTGCCGACTACAAGTTCGGCCCCGACGCCACGCACTGTGAAGCCCCGTGCTTCGGGTACTCCTTCAAGAGCCACGTCGAGGTGTGGCCGCAGCTCACGCAGCGCATCCCGGTCTCGTTCTCGCTGGCCGTCGGTGCCGCGGTGATCTGGGTGATCTTCGGTGTCACCACCGGTGTCATCTCCGCGCTGCGCAAGGGCAAGCCGATCGACCGCATCGCGATGTTCATCGCGCTCGCCGGCGTCTCCCTGCCGATCTTCTTCACCGGTCAGGTCATCAACGCGCTCTTCGTCTACCAGTGGCCCATCTGGGACAGCACGGACTACGTGCCGTTCACCCAGAACCCGGCCGACTGGGCCTGGCATCTGATGCTGCCCTGGATCAGCCTCGCATTCCTCTTCTCCGCCCTCTACGCCCGGCTCACCCGGGCGGGCATGCTGGAGACCATGGGCGAGGACTACATCCGGACCGCACGGGCCAAGGGCCTCAAGGAGTCCACGGTCGTCACGAAGCACGGCCTCAGGGCCGCGCTGACTCCCATCGTCACCATCTTCGGCATGGACTTCGGCACCCTGATCGGTACCGCGGTGCTGACCGAGACGGTGTTCTCCCTGCAGGGCATCGGTGCGTACTCGATCCAGGCCATCAAGGACAACGACCTGCCGATCGTCATGGGCGTGACGCTGGTCGCCGCGTTCTTCATCGTCTTCTGCAATCTCATCGTCGACTTGGTGTACGCAGCCATCGACCCCCGCGTGAGGTACTCGTGAGCAAGCTCGAAAAGGCGGCGCTGGGCGAACCGGCCACCGTCGCCCCCACCGACGCCGACGACGCGTTCCTCTCCGTACGCGATCTGCGCATCCACTTCGACACCGACGACGGTCTCGTCAAGTCGGTGGACGGCGTCAGCTTCAGCGTGCGCCGCGGTCAGACGCTGGGCATCGTCGGCGAGTCCGGCTCCGGAAAGTCCGTCACCTCGCTCGGCGTGATGGGCCTGCACCGCTCGGCCAACGCCAAGGTCTCCGGCGAGGTCTGGCTGGACGGGCAGGAGCTGATCACCGCCGACGCCGACGACGTGCGGCAGCTGCGCGGCCGGAAGATGGCCATGATCTTCCAGGACCCGCTGTCGGCGATGCACCCGTTCTACAGCGTCGGCCAGCAGATCATCGAGGCCTACCGGGTCCACCACAAGGTGAACAAGAAGGTGGCCCGGCAGCGGGCCATCGAGATGCTGGACCGCGTGGGCATCCCGGAGCCGGCCAAGCGAGTCGACGGCTACCCGCACGAGTTCTCCGGCGGTATGCGCCAGCGCGCGATGATCGCCATGGCGCTGGTGAACAACCCCGAACTGCTCATCGCCGACGAGCCGACCACCGCCCTGGACGTCACCGTCCAGGCGCAGATCCTCGACCTGATCCGGGATCTGCAGAAGGAGTTCGGCTCCGCGGTCATCATGATCACGCACGACCTCGGCGTCGTCGCCGAGATGGCCGACGACCTGCTGGTCATGTACGGCGGCCGGTGCGTGGAGCGTGGCCCGGCCGACTCCGTGTTCTCCGAGCCCCGCCACCCCTACACCTGGGGTCTGCTCGGGTCGATGCCGCGGCTCGACCGGGAGGAGACGGACCGCCTCATCCCGATCCAGGGCTCCCCGCCCTCCCTCATCAATGTCCCGTCCGGTTGCCCGTTCAACCCGCGCTGCCCGTACGCGGACATCCCGAAGGACAACGTCACCCGCACGGTCCGGCCCGAGCTCAGCGAGGTCGGTACCCGGCACTGGGCCGCCTGCCACATGAGCCAGGAGCAGCGGGAGCGTATCTGGACCGAAGAGATTGCGCCGAAGCTGTGAGCGAGGACAAAGCAGTGACCATCCCTGCGCAGAGCGACGGTGCCGCCCTCACCAAGGGCGCCGCCGACGGCGAGACCCTGCTGAAGGTGACCGGGCTCCAGAAGCACTTCCCGATCCGCAAGGGCCTGCTCCAGCGGCAGACCGGTGCGGTGCGCGCCGTCGACGGCATCGACTTCGAGGTCCGCAAGGGCGAGACCCTCGGCGTCGTGGGCGAGTCGGGCTGCGGCAAGTCGACCATGGGCCGGCTGATCACCCGGCTGCTCGAACCGACCGCCGGCAAGGTCGAGTTCGACGGCAAGGACATCACGCACCTCGGTGTGGGCGACATGCGCCCGATGCGCCGTGACGTGCAGATGATCTTCCAGGACCCGTACTCCTCGCTGAACCCGCGGCACACGATCGGCACGATCGTCAGCGCCCCGTTCCGGCTGCAGGGCGTCCAGCCCGAGGGCGGTGTGAAGAAGGAGGTCCAGCGGCTGCTGTCGGTCGTCGGCCTCAACCCCGAGCACTACAACCGCTATCCGCACGAGTTCTCCGGCGGTCAGCGCCAGCGCATCGGCATCGCCCGCGCGCTCGCCCTGAACCCGAAGCTGGTCGTGGCGGACGAGCCGGTCTCCGCGCTGGACGTGTCCATCCAGGCCCAGGTCGTCAACCTGCTCGACGACCTCCAGCAGGAGCTGGGCCTGACGTACGTGATCATCGCGCACGACCTGTCGGTCGTCCGGCACGTCTCGGACCGGATCGCGGTGATGTACCTCGGCAAGATCGTCGAGCTGGCCGACCGCGAGTCGCTGTACAAGGCGCCGATGCACCCGTACACCAAGGCGCTCATGTCGGCGGTGCCGATCCCGGACCCGAAGCGCAAGAGCGCCAAGAGCGAGCGCATCCTGCTCCGCGGCGACGTGCCCTCGCCGATCTCCCCGCCGAGCGGCTGCCGCTTCCACACCCGGTGCTGGAAGGCCACGGAGATCTGCAAGACGACCGAGCCCAAGCTCGTCGAGCTGAAGCCCGGTCAGCAGGTCGCCTGCCACCACCCGGAGAACTTCGAGGACCAGGCCCCGCAGGACACGGTGCTGCTGACCGTGGCCAAGGAGGCGGCAGAGCTGGTCTCGGACGAGGTGCTGGCGGAGTCGGCGGAGACGTCGGCCGCGGTGGCGGCGGTTGCCGCCCAGGAGGAGACCTCTTCCGAGGAGACCCCGGCCGACGAGGCCGTCACCGACGAGGCTCCGGAAGCGGAATCGGACCGTCAGGAGTCAACCGACAAGTAAGGCATGACGAGTTGGCAAAGTCATGCACATGACCGAACGGGAGAGTGAAGAGTCGTCCGTGTCCGACTTATCGGCACACGCTCGAAAGGGACGACTCATGAAACTCTCCCGTTCGACACGCTTAGGAGCCGTCGCCACCGCGGCGGCTTCTTTCTTCGCCATCGCCGCCTCCTCCGCACCATCCCCCGGAGGGCCCGGCATCGGCGACACCTACTTCCCGAACCTCGGCAACGGCGGCTTCGACGCCCGCCACTACGCCCTCGACGTGGCGTACAACCCCGACACCGACCGCCTCGACGGCCGTACGACACTCACGGCCCGCGCCACCCAGAACCTCTCCTCCTTCGACCTCGACCTGCAGAAACTGGAGGTCACCAGGGTCGAAGTGAACGGCAGACGCGCCGAGTTCACGCGTGACGGCGACGAACTGCGCATCACCCCGCACGACTTCCTGCGCAAGGGCCACGACTTCCAGGTCACCGTCACCTACGGCGGCGTCCCCGAACCCCTCGGCGGCCCCATCGTGTTCGGCTCCAGCTACGGCTGGATGAAGACCGCCGACGGCGTCTTCGTCGCCTGCGAGCCCAACGCCGCCTCCACCTGGTTCCCGTCCAGCGACCACCCGGACGACAAGGCCACGTACGACATCCGCATCAAGGCCCCCAAGGGCCTGACCGGCGTCTCCAACGGCCGGCTCGTCTCGACGTACGACAAGGGCGAGTCGACGTACACCCACTGGCGCGAGAACAAGCCCATGGCGACCTATCTCGCGACCGCGACGATCGGGAAGTTCGACGTGCGGACCGGCCGGACCCCGTCCGGGATCCCGATCTACGTCGCCGTCGATCCGGTGCTCGCGAACAGCAACAACGTCGACGTGTACTCCGTCACCGCCGCCGCCACCGACTACTGGTCGCAGGTCTTCGGGCCGTACCCCTTCGAGGAGACCGGCGCGATCGTCGACGACATGCCGGAGGCCGGCTTCTCGCTGGAGGTGCAGTCGAAGCCGATCTACTCGGCGGTGCGCAGCGAGACGACGATCGTGCACGAGCTGGCCCACCAGTGGTTCGGCGACTCGGTGTCCGTCGAGCGCTGGAAGGACATCTGGCTCAACGAGGGCTTCGCCACCTACGCCCAGTGGCTGTGGGCCGAGCACCAGGGCACCCGCAGCGCCCACGACTCGTTCCTGGCCGCGTACAACGCCCGCCCCGCCGACAGCGCCTTCTGGCAGATCACCGTCGGCGACCCGCAGCGCGACACCATGTTCGCCTCCGCGGTCTACCAGCGCGGCGCGATGACCCTCCAGATGCTCCGCGAACGCATCGGCGACGAGGCCTTCTTCAAGCTGCTGCCGACCTGGACGAAGATCCACCGGTACGGCAACGCGAACACCGCCGACTTCATCAGGCTGGCGGAGAAGGTCAGTGGGCAGCAGCTGGACGACCTGTTCCAGACCTGGCTGTTCACAACAGGGAAACCGACCCTCTGACCCTTGCATTGCAAGGGGAGCACCCTCTCATAGGTAAGAATGTATGGGTGCTTCAGCAACTGTTCAGCCCCTCCGTCCAGCACACGCTCGACCTCGTAGGCATCTTCGTGTTCGCCATCTCCGGCGCGCTGCTGGCCGTCCGCAAGAACTTCGACATCTTCGGCATGGCCGTACTCGCCGAGGTCACCGCGCTGGGCGGAGGGCTGTTCCGGGACCTGATCATCGGTGCGGTGCCGCCCGCCGCCTTCACGGACCTCGGCTACTTCATCACCCCGCTCCTCGCCGCCCTCCTGGTCTTCTTCCTGCACCCGCAGGTGGAGCGCATCCAGGTCGGCGTGAACGTCTTCGACGCGGCCGGCCTCGGCCTGTTCTGCGTCGCCGGGACGACGAAGGCGTACGAGTACGGTCTCGGCCTCACCCAGTCCGCGACCCTCGGCCTCGCCACCGCCGTCGGCGGCGGTGTCCTCAGGGACGTGCTCGCCAACGAGGTGCCGTCGCTGCTGCGCTGGGACCGCGACCTGTACGCGGTCCCGGCGATCGTCGGCGCCACCATGGTCGTCCTGTGCATCCACTACGACGCCCTGACCCCGTTCACCAGCGGGCTCGCGGCCGTCACCGCCTTCGTCCTGCGCCTGCTCGCGATGAGGTTCCACTGGCGAGCGCCGCGTGCGTGGAACCGGCGGTCGACGGTGCGAGAGGAGTAGAGCCGGACCTGATTTTCGGACGGTTCTTGCCCATCTCCAGCGTCAGCCAGCGGAACACCGTCGGCACCTGCGGCCGCCACAGCGCCATCGTGTGACCGCCCGCGCTGCGCGGCAGGAACACCACGTGCACGGTCGTCGGGGCCTTGGCGATGGACTCCAGGGCCACGCCGGCCTGGTAGCCGTCACCGGACTCGCCGGAGATGTACAGCGCGATCGGCGGCGCGGTCCGCTTGTTCCTCAGCAGCAGATAGGGATTGTTCTCGGCGCGCAGGGTCGGGTTCTGCGCGGCGAGCGAATTGCGTTCGCCGATCGGGTCGTTGTAGCCGGACATGCCGACCGCCGCGCGGTAGCGGTCGGGGTGGGCGACGGCCAGCTTGACCGCGCAGTGCGCCCCGGCCGAGTACCCGGCGACCGCCCAGCCCTTGGGGGCGGGCTCGGCGCGGAAGTTGTCCATGACCATCTTCGGTACGTCGATGCTGAGCCAGCTGTCGGCGTTGACCGTGCCCGGGATGTTGGCGCAGCCCGTGTCCACCCCGGCCAGCAGGTTGGTGCGCGGGGCGACCAGGATGAACGGGGCGACCTGGCCGTCGCGCATCAGCGGCTCCAGCTGCCTGGTCCCCTTCATCGACCCGAACCACGCCTTCGCCGAGCCGGGATAGCCGGGCAGCAGCTCCACCACCGGGAACTTGTGGTGGCGGTAGCGGGGCTCGTTGTACTGCGGCGGCAGCCAGACGTAGACCTCGGCGTTCACGCCGGAGACGCGGCCCTTGAGCTGTGTCTCGCGCACGCCGTGCATGCCGGGTCCACTGGCCCAGGTGAAGTTCTGCCTGACCTTGGGCAACCGTTTCAGCGCTATTCCGCCGGTGCCGTCGGCGCCGAGGTCGGCGGCCTGCTGCACATGGTTGCCCGTGCCGAGCAGGTCGGCCCAGTTGTCGTAGAGGCCGTTGGCGTTGTTGACCATGACGAAGACCAGCGCGACCGCGGTTCCCTGGGCGAACAGCAGCATCAGCATCCGGGCCACGGCACGCAGGGCCTTCGGCCCGCGGACCCTTGACCACAGGATGAGCGGCACTGCCAGGGCGACCGCGAACAGCACGATCAGCGTGTAGAGGAACGGAGTCCCGGTGAGGCTCATGTCCCCATAGAGGGGGAGAGGGCTTTCCGGGTTGGGGGCGAGTCCGGACACTTACCAAGAAATTGCCGGAACCTCACCCAGGAGGACGGGTGGGGCCGGCGCGGGAACGTGCAGGTGTCACGCAGCCGTAATGGTAAAAGCTACCGCTTAGTAATTTCTCGTTGTACGGTTCAGGCATGCCAGAAGCAGCTTCCGCGCCGGCCGTCACACGGGCCGGGATCGGCGACAGCGAGTTCGACCGCGACACCGCGCTCACCCTGCGCGCCCCCGGCGTCTACGACATCGACCTCTCCGCCGGCTGGACCATCATCAACGCCGTCAACGGCGGCTATCTGCTGGCCGTCCTGGGCCGAGCGCTCGCGGACACCCTGCCGCACGCGGACCCGTTCACGATCTCGGCGCACTACCTGACGGCGTCCCAGCCGGGCCCGGCGGTCGTCCGCACCGAGGTCGTGCGCACCGGTCGCACCCTCTCCACCGGCCAGGCCTCGCTCTTCCAGTACGACGAGCGGGGCCGCGAGGTGGAACGCATCCGCGTCCTCGCCTCGTACGGCGACCTGGACGCGCTGCCGGACGACGTCCGTACGACGGCGAAGCCGCCGGCGTTCCCACCCATGGACCAGTGCTTCGGCCCCCAGGACGGACCGGCGCCGGTGTCCGGCAGTTCGGCGATCGCCGACCGCCTGATGATCAAGATCGATCCCTCGACCCTGGGCTGGGCGCTGGGCGCCCCCTCGGGCAAGGGTGAGATGCGCGCCTGGTTCGGCCTCGCGGACGGCCGGGACGCCGACCCCCTCTCCCTCCTCCTGGCGGTGGACGCCCTCCCGCCCACCGCCTTCGAAATCGGCCTGAAGGGCTGGGTCCCCACGGTCGAACTCACGGTCCACGTCCGCACCCGCCCGGCCCCGGGCCCCCTGCGCGTCTCGATCACCACCCGCAACCTCGCGGGCGGCTTCCTGGAGGAGGACGCCGAGGTCTGGGACGGCGAAGACCGACTGGTCGCCCAGTCCCGCCAGTTGGCGCGGGTCAGGCTCGGCTGACCGGGCCCCGGCCCAGCCAGGCCGCCAACTGCCCATAGCTGTCGGATCCTTCGGGAGCCGTCCGGGCGGTGGCGAAGGGGGTGTCCGCGTCCCGCTGCGGGTCGGGCAGGACGCGGCGGGCGGTGGTGAGGGCGAAGTCGGCCAGTTCCGGGTCGAGTTCGAGGGGGTGGCCGAGGGACTCGGAGAGGTCCCAGGTGTGGGTGACCAGTTCCATGACGTAGCCCGAGAGGGCCGCGCGGCCGGGGACCTCGCCCCACGGCACGCGGACCGGTGCCTCCATGCGGGTGTCGTTCTCCCAGGCCTTGAGGACCCGGGTCCTGACTTCGTCGTACGCCGTCGTCCAGCCGTCGTCCGGCACACCGTCGGCGAAGGGGCGCACGGCCATGCCGTCACCGCCCTCGCCGACCACCGCGATGCGCCGGGTGCCGCCGACCATGTGGCTGAGCAGGGTGCGTACGTCGAACTCGGTACAGGGGGTCGGGCCGGTCAACTGCTCGGGCCGTACGGTCTTGATGAGCGCGGCCGCCTGCTCGGTGGCGCGGGTGTAGACGGGGCGGGGGTCCACGGCGTTCATGGTGACGGGCTCCTCGGTGAGTTCGTGCGTTCGTGAGTCGGTAGGCCGAGAGTCCCTGGATAACCTGACAGTTTCCGTCAGCATTTGCGCACGGCCTGCGCGCGGCGCGATTCTGGGGGCGTGAAGTCCGACCGCCTGCTCTCGATCCTGCTGCTCCTGCAGACCCGCGGCCGTGTCCCCGCGCACGAACTCGCCCAGCGGCTCGAGGTGTCGGTGCGGACCATCTACCGGGACGTCGAGGCGCTTTCGGCCTCCGGAGTGCCCGTCTACGCCGAGCGCGGACGGCACGGCGGCATCGAGCTGCTCGCGGGATTCCGTACGGATGTGACCGGCCTGACCGCCGACGAGTCCCGTGCCCTGTTCATCCTGGCCGCCCAGGGCGCGCACGCCGCGCTCGGCCTGGACGCGGCACTCGGCTCGGCGCTGCGCAAGGTGATGGCCGCGCTGCCGGCGCCGCACCGCCCGGCCGCCGAGGTGACCAGCCGCCGCATCCTCGTCGACGCCACGCGCTGGAAGGGCGGACCGCAGAAGGCGGTGGACCTGGACGTGCTGCAGGACGCCGTCTTCGCCGACCGGCGCCTCAGGCTGCGGTACCGGCACAGCGGCGAGCGGGAGGCGCGGACGTACACCGTCGACCCGTACGGACTCGTGTCGAAGGCCGGCGTCTGGTACCTGGTCGCCGACCGCCGTGCGAAACCGCAGCTCTTCCGCGCCGACCGGGTGCAGTCCGCCACCGCCCTCGCGGACCCGGTGAAACGGCGGCCGGGCGTCGAACTCGCCGACGCCTGGGAGGTGTTGCGCCGCCAGGTCGAGGAGCGGCCCGGCGGCCTCGATGTCACCGTCCGCGTCCGCCGCGACCGCCTCGACATGTTCCTGCGCCTGAACGCCGCGCAGCTCGCCGGGCTCCCCGAGGACGACGGTGTCAGCGAGTGGGTGACCGCACGGCTGTCGTACCGCTTCGTCCGCGAGGCCCGCCAACTGCTCGCGTTCACCGACCGGGTGGAGGTCCTCTCGCCGCCCGAGGTGCGCGAGGAACTCGCCGCCGCGGCCGCTTCTGTCACGGACTTGTACCAGCGAGTAGGCGAGGGAGGTCTGTGAATTCGCAGGTCAGAGCGGTTTCTTGAGGTGCGCTTTACCTGAATCACAGGCCGGGGACAGTGGGGGCTCAAGGAACCCCCAAGCGCCGTTGATTGAGTTCCCGCACTCAAGACTCCCTCATCTTCCTTGGAGTTGTTTCTCATGAAGCGTGTGCGTCTCGTCCCCGCAGTGGCCCTGCTGGCGCTCTCGCCTCTGGTCCTGGCGGCCTGCGGCTCGAGCGACTCCTCGTCGTCCTCGAACAGCGGCAACTCCGGGCAGCAGCAGGCCTGTTCGGCCCCGTCCGGCGCGGCGAGCGGCGCCCCGTCCGGCATGCCGAGCGGCGCACCGTCGGGCGCTCCGACCGGCAACGCGACCGCCAAGCCCACCGGTACACCGTCGGGTATGCCGAGCGGTGCGCCCAGCGGCGGCCCCGGTGGCGGCGGCCAGGGCGGCGGTCCCGGCGGTGGCGGCCAGGGCGGCGGCTGTGGCGGCGGTGGCGGCCAGGGCGGTCCCGGCGGTGCCGCCCCCAGTGGCGCCCCGAGCGGGCAGGCGACGACGAAGAACTGACCTCGCGGCCCGTACGACAGGGGCGGCACTCCCGGTGAACGGGGGTGCCGCCCCTGCGTGTTGCTCGGGATCGTGGTCTCAGCCCGTCGGCCAGTGATGCCGGCCGATGCTGATCAGCCGCATCTGACGGGTGGCGACCTGTGCGACCTGCGCCCGGTCCTCCGCGGTGCCCTCCAGCGCCTCCAGGAACAGCGAGGCGGTGATCAGCATCTGGTCCACGTACAGATGGGCCAGCATGAGCAGGTCGTCCTCGCTCCAGCCCGCCGACTCGGGGTCCTTGGCGAGTTCCGTGCTCACTTCCTCGGCGAACCGGACGAGTTGGTCCCGGATCGCCTCCCGCACCGGCTGAACCCCGCCATGTCGCTCACGGGCGATAAAACGCACATGAGCGGGGTACGCGTCCACATGACCGGCGATCAACTCAATGGCGCGCGCTATGCGTTCCTCGCTGCTGTCCGCCGTGGTCACCGTCGTGCGGATCATCGGGTGCAGGCTGCCCAGCGCCTCCTCGACCAGGGCCACACCGAGGTCCGCGGTGGAGCGGAAGTGGCGGTAGAAGGCGGTCGGGGCGACGCCGACGGCGCGGGTGACCTCGCGCAGGCCCAGACTGCTCAGGCTCTGCTCCTCCAGCAGACCGAGCGCCGCGTCGAGCAGCGCCTGCCGGGTCTTCTGCTTCTGGGCCTGCCGGATGCCGAGGGTGTGACTCATGTCATCCAGTTAACAACTGTTCTCTGGATTTGGAAAGCCGTAAGGCGCGCTAGACTCTGGAGTCAGTGAACAACTGTAACCACAACTGTTCACCGAACCGTAACGAGAGGCGCCCCCGAGGCGTCTCGGAGGGGGATTCATCCCATGCTGTTCCTCGTCGCCGCACTTCTGCTCTTCGGGGCCGTGCTGGGCACCGTGGCCCACGCGCCGTTCACCTTCACCCTCGTCGCCGCCGCCGTCATCGGCGCCTGGCTCGGCATCTTCGCGCTCCGCGAGCGCCACGGCCGCAGGCAGAACACGACCGCCAACTGACCCTCCGCACAACCGACTTCCTGGAGCTGATCCGTCATGCAACTCACCGCACCGGCCAACGGCCGCACCGCCCCCGCCCCCACCCGCCGTGACGCCGACGGCATGGCCGTGGCGTCCTTCATCCTCGGCCTCGTCGGCCTCCTCGTCCTGAACGTCTTCCTCGGCCCGATCGCCATCGTCCTGGCCGCCGCGGCCCTGTGGCGGGGCACCAAGCGCCGTGGCCGTGCCTTCCTGGGGCTGGGCCTCGGTGTCGCCGACCTGCTGGTCCTGGTGGCGTTCATGCAGGTGGACAGCACGATTTCGTGGAGCTTCTAGGAGCGACCTCCCGTGTGGTGACAGGCGGCTTGGGACGAGCCGCACCACCGCGGGGCCCCCTGGCCGCGCCCCCCGGCACCGCCCGGCTGCACGCCGCGGACCTTGACGTGAGGGCCCTGAGTCCGGCCCCGTAGAATCGTGCCCACCATGGCTTACCTCGACCACGCCGCGACGACCCCGATGCTCCCCGAGGCAGTCGAGGCGATGACCGCCCAGCTGAGCGTCACCGGCAACGCCTCCGCCCTGCACGCGTCCGGCCGCCGCGCGAGGCGCACCGTCGAGGAGGCCCGCGAAACGCTCGCGGAAGCGCTCGGCGCCCGCCCCAGCGAGGTCGTTCTCACCTCCGGCGGCACCGAGGCCGACAATCTCGCCGTCAAGGGCCTGTACTGGGCCCGCCGTGACGCCGACCCGAACCGCACCCGTGTCCTCGCCAGCCCCGTCGAGCACCACGCCGTCCTCGACGCCGTGCACTGGCTCGGCGAACACGAGGGCGCGAACGTCGAGTACCTCCCGGTCGACTCCTACGGCCGCGTGCACCCCGAGGCGCTGCGCGAGGCGATCGCCCGCAACCCCGACGACGTGGCCCTGGCGACCGTGATGTGGGCGAACAACGAGATCGGCACGGTCATGCCGGTCCGTGAACTGGCGGACGTGACAAAGGAGTTCGACGTCCCCCTGCACGCCGACGCCGTCCAGGCCTTCGGCCAGGTCCCCGTCGACTTCGCCGCCTCCGGCCTCGCCGCGATGACGGTGTCCGGCCACAAGATCGGCGGTCCGTACGGCATCGGGGCCCTGCTCCTCGGCCGTGAGTACACCCCCGTGCCCGTACTGCACGGCGGCGGCCAGGAGCGCCATGTCCGCTCCGGCACCCTCGACGTCCCCGCGGTCGCCTCCTTCGCGGTCGCGGGCCGGCTGGCCGCCGAGCAGCGCGAGTGGTTCGCCCGGGAGATCGGCGCCCTGCGCGACAGCCTGATCGAGGCGGTCCGCAAGGCGGTCCCCGACGCGATCCTCGGCGGCGATCCGGTCGACCGCCTCCCGGCCAACGCCCACTTCACCTTCCCGGGTTGCGAGGGCGACTCCCTGCTCCTGCTCCTCGACGCGCAGGGCATCGAGTGCTCCACCGGCTCCGCCTGCACCGCGGGCGTCGCCCAGCCCAGCCACGTCCTCCTCGCCACCGGCACCGCCCCGGACCTGGCCCGCGGCACCCTCCGCTTCTCCCTCGGCCACACCTCCACGGAGGCGGACGTGGAGGCCCTGGAGAAGGCGATCGGCCCCGCGGTCGAGCGTGCGCGCGCCGCGGGGCTGACCTGATACTGCGCTAACTCTCCGTCACCATGAGGGACGCCATCATCCCTTCGTCCTCGTGCTGCAGGAGATGGCAGTGGAGCATGTACATGTAGGTGTCGTCCGAGAAGTCCGTGAACTCCATGGCGATCTCGATGGAGCCGCCGCCGACCACCTCGTACGTGTCGTACCAGCCGAGTTCGACGCCGGTCGGATCCTCGCCGTTGACCGAGATCAGCTGGAACGGCACGTCGTGCAGATGGAACGAGTGCTCCAGCTGCGTGTTGTTCTTGACCGTCCAGATCTCCTTCGAGCCCAGCGTGGTGCTGATCATCGCCATGGAGGACATGCTCGTCCCCGCCGAACCGTTGATCAGCATCGTCGTGCCGCTCTGGCCGAGCGTGATCGTCCGCGCGGTGAAGTCGCTGGTGTCGTACCGGTCGATCGTGTTGAGCGTGCTCGGCAGGTCGTCCGGGGTGTCGGTGCCGCTCGCGGTGACGGTCAGGAAGTCGTACGTGCCGCTGCCGCCCCGCACCCAGCCGGTCGTGATGACCGCCTGCAGCGTGACGTCGTCCGAGAGGTCCATGACCATCTCCGCGCGGGCACCGGCCACCAGGCGGATGCTCGTCACGTCGGCGGCCTCGGTGAGATAGCCCTGGTCGGTGGCGATCTGCGTCATCGTGCCGCCGTCGCTGCGCTGGACGGTGATGATGTCGGACGGCGAGGCGTTGAGGATCCGGAAGCGGGTACGGGTCTTGGTCGCCTCGAAGGTGAGCGTCGTGTCGTCGACGTTGGTGCCGTTGCAGAGGACGGGGTAGACCAGGCCGCTGCTCAGGTAGCCGGTGAGGTCGTACTTGATGTCACCCGACGTGTCCGACGCCAGACACTGCAGGATGATCGGGATGTCGTCCACGCCGTAGTCGCTGGGCAGCGCAGAGGACGTGTCGGAGGCGTCCTCGACGATGATCATGCCGGCCAGACCGTGCACCGCCTGCTTGGCCGTGGTGCCCAGGGCGTGCGGGTGGTACCAGAGCGTCTTGGCCTCGTCCTTCACCTCGAACGTCGGTGACCAGGTCTCGCCGTCGGAGAAGGCGACCTGGGGACCGCCGTCCATCTTGGCCGGGACATGTGCGCCGTGGAAATGGACGGTGGTGTCCTCGTCGATGCTGTTGGTGATGTTGAGCAGGACCGTGTTGCCGTTGGTCCACTTCATGGTGGGGCCGAGGAATGCCTGGTTGTAGCCCATGGTGGAGCTGGTGACACCGCTGACCACCTCGCTGAAGCCGGTCTGCGCCTCCAGCGTGAAGGTGGTCGTGCTGTCGGAGGTGGTGCCCTCCAGGAGGTCCGGGATGGTCAGGGTGGCGGTGTTGGTCGCCGCGCCGGCCTTGTTCTTTCCCGCCTCGGTCAGCAGCGAGAAGGTCGCCCCGGCCGCCGCGACCGCCCCGAGGCCTGCCCCGGCCATCCCGCCGAGGAAGGTGCGCCGGTGCAGGCCCTTGCCCTTGCGGGCGTTCTTGCGGTGCTCGCTCTTGGTGGTGCTTTCCTTGGAGTGGTCCTGTTTGGCGTCTCTGCCCGTGCCGGAGCCGGGCTCAGTGATGTGAGTCATGGCTCGGGATGGTTGGCCTAAGGGCTGTGTAAAGGCTGGGGCGAAGTTAGGAGCGAGCCGCGCAGGCTGTGAACGTGCCTTGAGCGCAGGTCGCCGCCAACTCCCTTGAAGAAAAGCCAAGTTGACGAAGCCCTGATCGCGCGAGGGATAGGGGACGCATCGGACACCCCGGCCCGGGGAGAGGCCGGGAAATGTTTTACAACTTCGTTGACGAAGCTGCCGGGGCCGAAGCCGCCTGCCGTACGAGCTTCATGTACCGGTTCCAGTCCCAGTAGGGCCCCGGATCGGTGTGGTCCGTCCCCGGCACCTCCACATGCCCGATGATGTGCTCCCGGTCGACGGGTATGCCGTACCGCCCGCAGATCCCGGCGGTCAGCCGCGCCGAGGAGGCGTACATCGCGTCCGTGAACGAGGATCTGCGCTCCACGAAGCCCTCGTGCTCGATGCCGACACTGCGTTCGTTGTACTCCCGGTTGCCCGCGTGGAACGCCACGTCCAGCTCGCGGATCATCTGGGTGATCCGCCCGTCCTTGCGGACGATGTAGTGGGCCGCGGCCCGGTGGTCCGGGTCCTGGAAGGCCTTGACCGCGCTCGAGAAGCCGCCCTGGGTGACATGGATGACCACCCGGTCTATCGAGTAGTCGTCCGGCCGGTCGGCCCGCCGGTAGTTCGCCGGCGAGGCCGCCACCCAGCGGGCACCCCGGAAGTCGACCGCGCCCGCCACCCGCGGCTTCTCCACGCCGGGCAGCCGCCACCACAGATGCGCCAGCTCGTCGCGCGCCAACACCGCCGTGCCGACGGCGGCCGCGGCCCCGCCCACCAGCAGCGCACGGCGGCCCAGCCGCTTGTCGGTGTCCTTCTTGCTCGCCCCCATGTGATCACCAACGGATACTCGTGGGCTCCGGTTCCCGCATCCCCGTACTCTTGAAGGGCTATGACTGACACCTCGCAGCGCCCCCGCCCCCTTCGCGTACTCGCCGCCATGTCCGGCGGTGTGGACTCCGCCGTCGCCGCCGCCCGCGCCGCGGAGGCCGGCCACGACGTGACCGGCGTCCACCTCGCGCTCTCCGCGAACCCGCAATCCTTCCGCACGGGCGCGCGTGGCTGTTGCACCATCGAGGACTCGCGCGACGCCCGCCGCGCCGCGGACGTCATCGGCATCCCGTTCTACGTCTGGGACCTCGCCGACCGCTTCCGCGAGGACGTGGTCGAGGACTTCGTCGCCGAGTACGAGGCGGGCCGCACCCCGAACCCGTGCCTGCGCTGCAACGAGAAGATCAAGTTCGCCGCCCTGCTCGACAAGGCCCTCGCCCTCGGCTTCGACGCGGTCTGCACCGGCCACTACGCCAAGGTGATCGTGGGCGAGGACGGCACGCGTGAGCTGCACCGCGCCTCCGACATGGCCAAGGACCAGTCGTACGTCCTCGGCGTCCTCGACGAGAAGCAGCTCGCGCACGCGCTCTTCCCGCTGGGCGACACGGTGACGACCAAGAACGAGATCCGTGCCGAGGCCGAGCACCGCGGCCTGGCGGTCGCCAAGAAGCCCGACTCGCACGACATCTGCTTCATCGCCGACGGCGACACCCAGGGGTTCCTGGCGAACAGGCTGGGCAAGGCCGAGGGCGACATCGTCGACGAGTCCGGCAACAGGCTGGGCACGCACGAGGGCGCGTACGGCTTCACCATCGGCCAGCGCAAGGGCCTGCGCATCGGTACCCCGGCGCCCGACGGCAAGCCGCGCTACGTCCTCGACATCTCGCCGGTGAACAACACGGTGACGGTCGGCCCGGCCGACGCCCTGGACGTCACCGCCCTGACCGCGATCAAGCCCCGCTGGTGCGGCACGGCGCCCTCCGGTCCCGGCACCTACACCGCGCAGCTCCGCGCGCACGGCGGCGAGACCGAGGTCACTGCCGAACTGGTCGACGGCCACCTGGAGGTCTCCTTCACGGAGCCGGTCCGCGGCGTCGCCCCCGGCCAGGCGATCGTCCTCTACGACGGCACGCGCGTGGTGGGCTCGGCGACGATCGCGACGACCACGCGCGCGAAGACGACGACTTCGGTCGCGTAAGCCCTAGGAAGGCGCCCACAGCTCGAACCGGCTGCTGCCCCAGGCCGTCGCGTAGGGCACCGTGCCGATCAGGCGGTAGCCGGTCGAGTGCACGAGCGCGTCGCGGACGGTCGTGCTCTCGCCCGTCGGGTTGCCCCGGTCGAGCACGATCAGCGTGAAGTGCCGGTCGGTCACGGCGGCCTTGAAGCCGGCCGCGCCTGTCAGGTGGCGGCCGGTGCGGGTCGTGTAGTCGATCGTGTAGGTCGAGTTCCACTGGCGGTACGAGGTGTCCCGTCCCAGCGCGTACACCGGCACCTCGTAGGTGTCGGCGAGATAGGTGCCGTGCGCGTTCATGTAGGGCCGCAGCGTGGCCACCAGGCTCCTGGAGTCAGGCCACACGTGGAAGTTGTCGTACGCCTGCGACATGCCGCTGGACAGCATCACCACGCCCAGGAAGATCGCCCACTGCGGGTACTTGAAGTGCGCGCCCATCAGCCGTGTGACGCCGACTCCGGCGAGCGGTGCCGCGAAGAACAGGCCGTAGCCGATGTGCTTGTGCAGCGAGACCTCGGTGTGCAGGTGCAGCTGGTAGGCGGGCGCGAGCAGGGCCGTGCCGACCAGGAGCAGTCCGAGCGAGGCCCGCCAACGGGCTCCCGGCAGCGCCCCGCGCCAGCCCGGCATCTCGCTCATCCGGCCGCTGCGGACGTACGAGAACGCCCCCAGGAGCGCCACGGCGACCGCCAGGCCGCCCCAGCGGGCCGAGTCCCGCAGGATCGTCCAGGAGGGCGTCGTACCGGCCGCACGGGCCGTGGTGGTGGACTGGATCGCCGCCAGGTATCCGGAGGTGTACAGCCCGGCGCCCAGGAGCGCTGCGGTGGCCACGGCGAGCAGTACGCCGCGCCCCGACGCCCGCGGCAGACCGCGCCGTTGGTAGGCGGTCAGCACGCCGAGCAGCACCACGGTGGGCAGGTAGAGCGCGGAGGCGTACTTCACGGCCACCGCGAGCGCGGCCACCGGGGCGGCGAGCAGGATGAGCAAGGGATGCGAGTCCGCGGTGCGGACGACGATCCACGCGGCCAGCGCCAGCAGGAACAGGGCGAGGGCGTCGTAGGTCGCGAAGTTGCCCATGAACGCCGTGGATTGGGCCACGGCGAAGACACCGGCCGCGCACAGTCCGGCCCGTTCGTTGAACAGCCTGCGGGTCATCGCGTACAGCAGGGCGGTGCAGCCCAGCATGCAGGCCAGGCTCAGCGCGCGGGCCCCGGCCAGCCCGAACACGGAGTCGACGGCGGCCGCCAGCACGGGGTAGAGGACGGGCGCGCCCGAGAAGTAGCTCTCGAAGCCGCCGTAGAGCTTTGTGCCGTGGAGCAGATGGCCGAGTTCGGCGTGGCCGGCGAAGAGGTAGAGGGCCTCGTCCTCGAAGGCGGTGTTCTGCAGGCGCAGCGACAGCGCGGCCTGCATCACCAGCAGGGCGAGCAGCACGAGCCGGCTGACCCGGGCGCGGCGGGAGCTCGGGGCGGCGGACCAGCCGGAGTCGGGGGCGGGCGGGAGGGTGTAGCCGGACCTGCGGGGCCCGAGCACCCGCAGCTGCATGGTCTCGGCCACTCTCGACCGGGCCTTCGGCCGGGCCACGGGCAGTTGCATGGTGGAGTCGTTGCGCTCCATTGACGGGCCCCCTACGGTTTGCGGACGTCGAAGCCGAAGGAGTCGTCCGCCGCCGCCTTCTTGAACGCGGCGAGCGACAACGGGCCGCTGTCGATGCGCCAGTCGGCCTCCTTCTTGAGGTTGAACCAGACCAGGCCCAGGACGTCGTCACGCGCGCGTAGGCCCGCGAACAGGTCGGCGATCTCGGTGGGCTTGCTCTCCCCGGCCTGCACACCGGTCTCCGCGATGATGAACGGCTTGCGGCTGAAGCGGCGGATCTCGGTCATGGTCGGCCCGAAGAGCGTGCGGAAGGTGGTCGGGCCGCTCAGCGCGTAATAGCCGACGACACCGATCCAGTCGACGTAGGCGTCCCCCGGGTAGTACGGCTTCAGCCGGACGTCCGGCACCGGGTTGATGACGTTCGGGCTCCACACCCAGATGACATTGCCCGCGCCCTCGTCCGTGAACAGGTCGTGGATGTGCCGCCACGCGCGCGCGAAGTCGGCCGCCCCGGTCTTCTTGCTGCCCCAGGGGTACCAGCCGCCGTTCATCTCGTGCCCGAAGCTCAGCGCGAGCGGCCGGTTGTAGTCGCGCACGGTGTCGGCGAACTCCCGGATGTACGCGTCGTCCTGGCCCGCGGCGATCTGCGCGGCCGTACGGGAGAAGGGCTCCCAGACCAGGAAGGGCAGCTGACCGCCGTCCCAGACGGCCCGGTTGACGTCCGGCTGGAACGGATCGCCCCACTTCGCGTAGTACTCACGGAGGTTGGGCCGCTTCCCCGCCTTGTCGGCGAAGGCCGTCACCGGCGCGGTGGCGCGGGGCGAGCCGTTGAAGGCGACGCCGAGGTACTTGTGACCGGGTTCGATCAACGGACGTATGTCGTACGGCGGTTCGGCGCTCTGCGTCGGCACCTTGGCGGTGGCGGCGGCCGAGGAGACCTGCGGCGCGGGCGGCGCACAGGCACCGACGGCGGCGGCCAGCAGACAGCCGACGAGGGCGAGCAGCAGACGGCGCGGGGCGGTCACGCGACGGCCCCCTCGGTGAGCGGCTCCACGGCGACGGCTTCCTCGGCGTGCGGCTGGATGAGGGCGCGGGCGACCGCGACGCCGTAGAAGAGGCCCGAGGCGAGCATCAGGGCGTAGTCGGAGGGGCTGAGCGAGGTGCTCATCCGCCACACCGCGACGGCGATCCAGGCCACGGCCGTGGTCCCGCTCCAGGCCCACATGCCGATCCACAGGCGGCGCGTCTTGCTGCCCTTGGCGCCGCCCGCCCCGGTCGGCGTCCAGCCCATCGGACGGCGGCGCACGGTGTCCCAGATGGCGAAGGCGTGCGCCCAGCCGTACAGGATGCGGGTGGCCCAGGCCTCCAGGCGGTACGGATTGCGGTGCCAGATCGGGTAGATCACGGTCAGGTAGATCACGCTGGGCAGCACCAGGCCGATGTTCGCCAGCTTCAGCTGCTCGGGGGCCGCCAGCATGATCGTGAGCGCGATGAGCGGGCCGCTGAAGGTCAGCAGTCCGGTCTCGATGTAGTAGACGAAACCGGACAAGTAGCACAGTCGGCTTGCGAAGCGCATCTTCGTGCGCCAGAAGTCCCTGCTGCCCAGCATGGCGAGCGAGGCCATGCACCAGCGGTACTGCTGGCTGTAGAAGGCGCCGACCGTGTCCGGGCACACGCCGGTGGAGAGCGCCAGCGGGACGTAGGTCAAATCCCATCCACGCGCGCGTAGTTCGAAGCCGGTGTACATGTCCTCGGAGTGCTCGACCAGGCTGGTGCCGCCGATCTCCGCGAGCGCGCTGCGCCGGTAGACCGCGCAGGAGCCGACGCAGATCGAGCCGTCGCTCTTCTGCCGGGAGACCTGGACGCTGCGGTAGAAGAGCTCCTGCACGGCCGCGGCTCCGCGCTCGATCCAGTTCTGCTGGTCCAGGACCCGGAAGAACTGCGGCGACTGGACGATGCCGGTGCGCGGTTCGCGGTCCATGTACGGCAGGAGTTCGTGCAGCAGGTCCGCGCGCGGGGCGAAGTCGGCGTCCAGGATGAGGATGAACTCGCCCGACGAGCGCTCGAACCCGTGCCGCAGATTGCCGGCCTTCTTCATCCATCCCCGGTTGGGCCGCACCAGGTACCGGAAGCCGAGGTCGGCCGCCATCGCGCCGATCTCCGAGTCGTCGGAGTCGTCCAGCACGATCGGAGTGACCCTGCCCGGGTAGTGCTCGGCCAGGGTGCGCACGTGCAGCCAGGTGTTGTGCAGCACCTCCATGGGCTCGCCGCACACCGGCAGGAAGACGTCCACGTCCGGATACCGCTCGGGCCGCCAGGCCTTGACCAGCCGGCGGTGCCCGCGCAGGTCGAAGCTCGGTGTGAAGGCGTCCAGCCGGAAGGAGATCAGATAGCTCACGACGGACAGCAGCAGAAGCGGGACGTACGCCCAGATCCACACGCTGGTCGCCGCCGCCCGCACCTGACTGATCACCAGGCAGACGAAGCCGACGAGGGAGGAACAGGTCAGCACCCAGGTGTGCCGCCGGACGTACGAGATCTTCTCCCGGTCGTCGGGAGGGGCCGGAAGCAGTCCGGGATAGGCGTGGCCGGAAACGGCCTTGCGCGGGTCGGCCCGGCGGCGGCGCTGCGGCGGGACCGCGGGGATGCCGCCGTCGGACTGGGCGTGCGGGGTGTTCAAGGGGCGTGCTCCACAAGCGAGCCGGAATGCCGGGGGACAAGGTGGCTCGCCGCCGAAGCGCGAGTTGATTGTGAATCTTATGTGACTACTGCTTACGGGAGGGTCTCGGACTGCTCAAGGTTTGTTCTTAAGCCGCCGCGAAGAACTCCGCCAGCACGGGCGCGAGGACGTTCGGATCCACCATGTGCGTCTGGCCCTGCAGACTCCGGTACGTCCCCCGGGGTGCCGTTTCGGCCACCGCCCGGGCGGCCTCGCGCAGCCAGGTGGGGCTCGCGTCGCCCGCGACGGACAGGACGGGCACGTCGATCGCGGCCAGCCGGTCCCGTGGCACCAGACCGTCGCCCATCACGGCGTTGTCGTAGGCGAGACTCGGTGCGATCGACTCCATTCCGGCCCACATGGGGGAGTGGCGGGCGCCCTGGATCATCTCCTCGGCCAGCCCGGTGAGCCGGAGGAACAGCTCGACCGCGTCCCCGCGCCGGCCCTGTTCGAGCGCCTCGGTGAGGTGTTCGGTGTATTCGGCGCGCTCCTTGGCGCCACCCTCGTAGACGGCGAACGGCACCTCGTACACGGCCGCCCGGCGGACGGGCAGCCCGCTCGCCGCCGCCTCGAGGACCAGCGCGCCGCCCGACGAGATGCCGTACAGCGATGCCTCGCCGCCCGCCGCGTCGATCAGTGCGGCGAGGTCCTCGACCTCGCGGGCGACCGAGTAGGGCTCGGTGTCACCGCTCTCGCCGCGGCCCCGGCGGTCGTAGGAGATGACGCTGAAGCGACCGGAGAGGGGCCCGGCGAGGGGCGCCACGGTGGCGCCCGTCGACATGGCGCCGCTCACCAGGATGACCGCCGGGCCCTGCCCGGTTCGTTGGTACGCGAGGGAGGTGCCGTCGCGCGAGATGGTCTGCTTGTCCATGCCGTGGAGACTGCCCCACGGCATGGAAATCATCGGTGAGGCGTACCGGTCGTACGGGTCACAGCACCTCGACGTCGTAGAAGCAGAGGTGCCCCTTGATCTCGGCGACGTCCGGCTTGGGCTCCTGGTACGACCACACCAGGTCGGCCGCGTCGGGCAGCGACCAGTAGGAGGCCGTGCCCTTGAACGGGCAGTAGGTGTGGGTGTCGGAAGGGGTCAGCAGATCGAGTCGTACGTCGTCGGCGGGGAGGTAGTACCGCGGCGGACAGCCCGTTTCCTTGAGGACGAGGGGCCGTTCGCTCTCCGCCAGGATCTGGTCGCCGTGCACCACGCGCACGTGCTGGTCGACTTGCTCGATGGTGATCGTGTGTCCTTCTGCCATACCGGAAAAGCGTTCGCGGGCCCCAGGTTCTTCCCGCGTACGGTGACCTCATGCGAATCTGCGTCTTCCTCTCCGCCGCCGACCTCGACGACCGCTACACGCGCCCCGCGCGCGACTTCGCGAAACTGCTGGGCAAGGGCGGGCACACCCTCGTCTGGGGCTGTTCGGACGTCGGGTTGATGAAGGTGGTCGCCGACGGCGTGCAGGAGGCGGGAGGACGTCTGTGCGGGGTCTCCGTGGACTTCCTGGCGGCCAAGGCACGGCAGGGCGCGGACGAGATGGTGATCGCCCGTGACCTCGCCGAACGCAAGAGGCTGCTGCTGGAGAAGGCCGACGCGGTGGTGATCATGGTGGGCGGTACGGGCACGCTCGACGAGGCCACCGAGATCCTGGAACTGAAGAAGCACGGCCACACGGACAAGCCGGTGGTGCTCCTGAACACCGCGGGCTTCTACGACGGTCTGAAGGAGCAGTTCCGCCGCATGGAGGACGAGGGTTTCCTGCCCCGTCCGCTGACCGACCTGGTGTTCTTCGCCGAGGAGCCGGTGGGGGCGCTGGCGTACCTGGAGGAGAGCCAGGGCGTGGAGTAGTCGCCGGCGGGTGCGAGCATGGCGGCATGGCTACACATGTGATCACCGGGGCGGGCTCCGGCATCGGCGCGGCGGTCACCCGCCGCCTCCACGCGCGCGGGGACGAACTCGTGCTGCACGCGCGCGACGCGGGCCGTGCGAAGGAGCTGGCGGCGGAGTTCCCGGGAGCGAGGACCCTGGTGGGCGACCTGGCCGACCCGGACAGGCTGAGCTGGGCCTTCTCGCACCAGTCCCTGCCCGACCGCGTGGACTCGCTGCTGCACATCGCCGGCGTGGTCGACCTGGGTCCGGTGGGGGAGCTGACCCCGAAGACCTGGCGCCACCAGCTGAACGTCAACCTGATCTCACCCGCCGAACTGACCCGCCACCTCCTGCCCCAACTCCGCGCCGCCCGCGGCCACGTGGTCTTCGTCAACTCCGGCGCGGGCCTGAACGCCCACGCCGACTGGTCCGCCTACGCGGCCTCGAAGCACGGACTGAAGGCCCTGGCGGACTCGCTGCGCCACGAGGAGCACGGCAACGGCGTCCGCGTGACCTCGGTCTACCCCGGCCGTACGGCGAGCCCCATGCAGGCCAAGGTCCACCAGCAGGAGGGCAAGGAGTACGACGCGTCGAAGTGGATCGACCCGGAGTCCGTGGCCACCACGATCCTGATGGCCGTGGACCTGCCGCGGGACGCGGAGGTCAACGACCTGACGGTGCGGCCCGGAAAGTGACCGGGCCGGCGCGGTGGGACAGGGCGAGCGGCGCGGTGGTCCGGGCCTGGCTCGACGAGGTCTGGGAGCGCACCGAGGCCGCGGTCGTCCTCGAAGGCGGCGACAACGGCGGTCCCCTCGACGGGCGCAGGATCCGCGGCGAGGTCTTCGACCCGGACGATCTCGCCGAGCTGCGCTCCCTCGCCACGGCCGGCGAGTTCGCGGACGACATCTGCCGCTGTCACGGCGGCCCGACCATCGCCCTGCTCGATGCGGAGGGCGAGTTCATCGGGAGCGGCAGCGTGCACGGGGAGACCGACGTCTCCTGGGAGCGCGGCCGCTTCCGGAACAACCTGGAGGTCGCGGACCCGGCGGGGCTGGTCGCCTTCCTGGAACGGCACGGGATCCGCATGCGGTGAAGCCGCGCCCGGAGGTTACGTACGCTTCCGGGGTGAGCAACAACAGCCAGTTCAGCTTCGGTCCCGCCACCGGCGTCGGCTCCCTGCCGGGAGGCGACGCCCGGGAGGCCGCCAAGACCGCCACCGGTGCCGTCGAGGACTTCCCCTTCCTGCCCGAACTGCCTGCCCGGGGCCCCGGCGCGGACATGATCGGCAGGACCGCCGGGATGCTCGTCGAGCTGTACGCGCGCGTGGAGCCCAGCGGCTGGCGGATCGGCGACCGCCCCGGCCGGGACACCAAGCGCGCCCGGTCCTGGCTCGGCGAAGACCTCGATGCCATTGAGGAGTTCACACAGGGGTACGACGGCCCGCTCAAGGTGCAGGCCGTGGGGCCCTGGACCCTCGCCGCCGGTCTCGAGCTGAAGAACGGCGAGGCCGCTCTCGGCGACCCCGGCGCCTGCCGCGACCTCGCCGCCTCGCTCGGCGAAGGGCTCCGCCTCCACCTCGCCGAGCTGCACCGCCGCATCCCCGGCGCACAACTCGTCCTTCAGCTCGACGAGCCGTCCCTGATCGCCGTACTGCGCGGACAGGTGAAGACCGCCAGCGGCTACCGGACGCACCGCGCCGTCGACCGGCAGGTCGTCGAGGCCACCCTCCGCGACGTCGTCGGGGTTCACAGCGACGGCCCCACCGTGGTCCACTCCTGCGCACCGGACGTCCCGTTCGCCCTCCTGCGCAGGGCGGGCGCGGCGGCGATCTCCTTCGACTTCTCGCTCCTCACCGAGCGTGACGACGACGCGATCGGCGAGGCGGTGGAAGGGGGGACGAGGCTCTTCGCCGGTGTCGTACCGAGCACGGACGGCCGATTGTCAGACCCTGCCGGTAGCGTCATGGGTGTCAGGACGCTGTGGCGCAGGCTGGGGCTGCAACCGGGGCTTCTCGCGGAGGCGGTCACGATCACGCCGTCGTGCGGACTCGCGGGGGCCTCCCCCGACTACGCGCGCAAGGCACTCGCCCACTGCGTCCGGGCGGCGAGATCCCTCGCGGACAACCCAGAGTAACGGGAGGACAACACGGTGGCCGGCGAAAAGCAAGCGGAGACGACGGTGCCCGCCGAGGCACGGGAGAAGCACGCGCAGCTCGCTGAGCAGATCGAGGAGCACCGCTTCCGGTACTACGTGAACGACGCTCCGGTCATCAGCGACGCGGACTTCGACAAGCTGCTGCGCTCCCTGGAGGCGCTGGAGGAGGAGCACCCGGAGCTGCGTACGCCGGACTCGCCGACCCAGAAGGTCGCGGGGGCGTACGAAACCGAGTTCACCGCGGTGCAGCACCGCTCACGCATGCTCTCCCTCGACAACGCCTTCAGCGACGAGGAGTTGGCCGCCTGGGCGGAGCGCGTCGCCAAGGACGTCGGCGGTCCCGACTACCACCTGCTGTGCGAGCTCAAGGTCGACGGCCTCGCCGTCAACCTCACCTACGAGCACGGTCGCCTCACGCGCGCGGCGACCCGCGGCGACGGTCGTACGGGCGAGGACATCACTCCCAATGTCCGTACGATCGCGGAGATTCCGGACAGGCTGGGCGGCGACCGCGTCCCCGATCTCGTGGAGATCCGCGGCGAGGTCTACTTCCCGATGGAGAAGTTCGAGGAGCTCAACGCCCGCCTGGTCGAGGCCGGCGACAAGCCCTTCGCCAACCCGCGCAACGCGGCCGCGGGTTCACTGCGCCAGAAGGACCCGCGCGTCACCGCCACCCGCCCCCTCCACATGGTCGTCCACGGCATCGGCGCCCTGGAGGGCTTCGAGGGCCTCACCCGCCTCTCCCAGGGCTACGACCTGCTCAAGACCTGGGGCCTGCCCACCTCCCGGCACAACAAGGTCGTCGACGACCTCGACGGCGTACGGGAGTTCATCGCGTACTACGGCGAGAACCGCCACTCCGTGGAGCACGAGATCGACGGAGTCGTCGTCAAGCTCGACGAAATCCCGCTCCAGGGACGCCTCGGCTCCACCTCCCGTGCGCCGCGCTGGGCGATCGCGTACAAGTACGCGCCCGAGGAGGTCAACACCAAGCTCATCAACATCCGCGTGGGCGTGGGCCGCACGGGCCGGGTCACGCCGTACGCCCAGGTCGAGCCGGTCACGGTGGCCGGCTCGGAGGTCGAGTTCGCCACCCTGCACAACCAGGACGTCGTCAAGGCCAAGGGCGTCCTCATCGGCGACACGGTGGTGCTGCGCAAGGCCGGTGACGTCATCCCGGAGATCCTCGGCCCGGTCGTCGACCTGCGCGACGGCAGCGAGCGCGAGTTCGTGATGCCGGCCGAGTGCCCCGAGTGCGGGACGGCCCTGCGGCCGATGAAGGAGGGCGACGTCGACCTGCGCTGCCCCAACGCCCGCACCTGCCCGGCCCAGTTGCGCGAGCGCCTGTTCTACCTGGCGGGCCGCAAGGCGCTGGACATCGAGCACTTCGGATACGTCGCAGCCGCGGCCCTCACCAAGCCGCTGGAGCCCGCCGACCCGCCGCTGCTGGACGAGGGCGACCTCTTCGACCTCACCATCGAGCAGCTGCTGCCCATCAAGGCGTACGTCCTCGACCAGGACAGCGGCCTGCCCAAGCGCGACCCGAAGACCGGCGAGGAGAAGATCGCCACCGTCTTCGCCAACCAGCAGGGCGAGCCCAAGAAGAACGCGGTCGCGATGCTGGAGAACATCGCGGCCGCCAAGGAGCGCCCCCTCGCCCGCATCCTCACCGGCCTGTCGATCCGTCACGTCGGCCCGGTCGCCGCCGAGGCGCTGGCCCGCGAGTTCCGGTCGATCGAGCGCATCGAGCAGGCCACGGAGGAGGAGCTGGCGAACACCGACGGCGTCGGCGGGATCATCGCCGCCTCCCTCAAGGAGTGGTTCGCCGAGGAGTGGCACCAGGAGATCCTCCGCAAGTGGCGGGCCGCAGGCGTCCGCATGGAGGAGGAGGGCTCCGGAGAGGACGAAGGACCCCGTCCGCTGGAAGGGCTTACGGTCGTCGTCACCGGCACCCTCGAACACTTCACGCGGGACGGAGCCAAGGAGGCACTCCAGACTCGCGGAGCGAAAGTGACCGGTTCTGTTTCGAAGAAGACGTCTTTCGTTGTGGTGGGCGACAATCCTGGTTCCAAATATGACAAGGCGATGCAGCTCAAAGTGCCTGTTCTGAACGAGGAAGGCTTCAACGTCCTGCTGGAACAGGGGCCGGACGCGGCGGCAGAAGTTGCGCTTCCCACAGAGGAGTAGCGATTGAACGCCACCCGATCGGCGCATACCAGATGCATACAGGTGGCCGGAGTGCATTCGGGCAACCGTCGACGACCGCTGCCCGTGGAAGCCTTCTGCGGCCTACTGTTGAGATGTGCACCTGCCGTGCCCAGCTGCGGTTGGGGCATCCCCTTGCTCTTGACGAGCAAGGGGAAGGGTTTTCCAACGCGGTGCCGTTGAAGGTTGTCGGGCATCGGACCGCGTGGCGTGGGCACCGCCGGCTGTGAGAGGGACGGGAATGGAACCGACCGAGAGCGCCGCCCCGGACTCACGGCTGCGCCTGCGCCGGGTCACCGGCGCGTGGCGGGCGAGTCGCTGGGCGGAACGTCCGGGCGCGGAGGGGCGCGCCACCGGACAGTACACCGCGACGGACGGCCGCGCCCCGCACCTCACCACCGACCACACCTCCGGCCTGCCGGGCGCCGAGACGGAACGGCACCTGTCGTGGCCCGCGCTGCCCGCGGCGGTCGTCGCGGCGGCCGCGTTCGTCCTCGGCGCCGGCTTCTACCGGGCGTTCACCGGGACGCACGCGCTCTTCCCGTCCGGCACCGTCGGCTGGTCCCTGGCCGTGCTGACCGGCATCATCGTCGGCCATCTGGTCATGCTCGGCCGCTCCCGCTGGTGGGGCGGCACGGGCTCCGGCGCCGCCCTCACCCTCGCCGTCCTGATGCTGTACGGCTGGGTGCCCGCGGGCATGGTCAGCCTCACCGTCGTCGTGCTGGTCGGCATAGCCCGCCGAAACCGCTGGCGCCAGGGAGTGTTGCAGGGCTCGGTGGACATACTGGGCATCGGCACCGGGGCCCTCGTGCTGGGCGCCTTCGGACGCGTGCCGTCCGTGGAGAATCCCTGGAACCCCGACAGCTGGACCCTCTACACCGCCCCCGAGGTGGTGCTGGTCGCCACCGCCTACCTCCTGGTCACCCGCACCCTGCTCTGGTATCTGCACGCCCCGCGCCACGGCGGACTGCCCACCGTCGCCCGCACCGCCCTGGTCAGACAGGGCCTGGTCGCGGTCGCGCTGCTCGGCATAGCCCCGCTGGTATGTGTGGTCGCCGTGGCCCAGCCGGTGCTGCTGCCGCTGTTCGCCATCCCGCTGATCGCCCTCGACTCCACGCTGTGGATAGCCCGCGCCCGGGCCGAGGAGCAGCTGCGCGACCCGCTGACCGGACTGCCCAACCGGCAGTGGCTGCTGGAGCGTATCTGGACCGCGCTGGACGACGCCGAGCGCATCGGCGCGCGCGCCGCCCTGATGCTGATCGACCTGGACCGCTTCCGCTCGGTCAACGACACGCTCGGGCATCTCGCCGGTGACCGGCTCCTGCTGCAGATAGCCGACCGGCTGCGCCTTGCGCTCCCGCGAGGGGCGGAGGCCGCGCGGCTCGGCGGCGACGAGTTCGCCGTTTTACTGCCGGTCGCCGACTCCACGACGTCCGCGACCCGTTTGGCCCGCGGTCTCGTGGCCGCGCTCAGCTCCCCGCTCGACCTCGACGGGCTCACGCTCGTCCTTGAGGCCAGTGCGGGCGTCGCCGTCTTCCCGGACCACGCCCTGGACGCCGAGGGGCTGCTGCGGCGGGCGGACGTGGCGATGTACCAGGCGAAGCGGGACCGTACGGGCGTGGAGGTGTACGAGTCCAAGCGGGACTCCAACACCCCGGACCGGCTCGGGCTGCTGGGCGATCTGCGCCGGGCGCTCGATGCGCACGAGGTGCAGCTGCACTACCAGCCCAAGGTCCGCTTCGACGGGCAGGTGGCCGGGCTGGAGGCCCTGGTCCGCTGGGTGCATCCCGAGCGCGGGAAGGTGCCGCCGGACGAGTTCATAGCGATCGCCGAGTCCTCCGGGCTGATGCCGCATCTGACCGAGTACGTGCTGGAGACGGCCCTCGGCCAGGTCGCCGAGTGGCGGGCCCAGGGGCTGTACGTCCCCGTCGCAGTCAACGTCTCCCCGCGCGACGTCCACACGCCCGGGTTCGCCGGTTCCGTGGCCGCGCGCCTCGCCCGGCACGGAGTGCCCGCGGGAGCGCTCCAACTCGAGATAACGGAACACGTCCTCCTGGAGGACCCGCAGCGCGCCGCGGACACCCTCAACGGGCTGACCGGGCACGGCGTGAAGATGTCGCTGGACGACTTCGGCACGGGGTACTCCTCGCTCGTGCATCTACGGCGACTGCCGGTGAGCGAGCTGAAGATCGACCGTTCCTTCGTGGCCCGGCTGGCCGTCGACACCGAGGACGCGGAGATCGTCCGCTGCACGGTGGATCTCGCGCACTCGCTCGGCCTGCTGGTCGTCGCCGAGGGCGTCGAGGACGACGAGACCTGGGAACGCCTGCGCGACCTGGGCTGCGACGCCGTACAGGGCTGGCTGGTCGCGGCGGCGATGCCGCCGGAGGAGACCACGGCGTGGCTACGGGCCCGGGGCTCCCGCGGCTGGCAGCGCCCCCGAGCGGCCCTCCCGGCAGCGGCCACCGACGAGTAGCTTTCCGGCTGGCCGAGGAGTGGAGGAGCGGCCGTAGCCCGTGGGGCGGCTCGCCGGTGTGGTCTCCTCCCTCAGTCGACCCCTGCCGTGAAGTGGCCGATCAGCAGTGCCCGGCGCTGCTCGTGTGCCCTTTCCCTGATGCCCAGCGGCCGCCTGCCCGGCCCGCCCCGTACGTCTCCGTCAGCACCCCCAGGTCATCGCCTTCGGCCGTGATCGGGGCCACCGCCTGGGCCGGCTCCCCGAACGCCGCCTTCAGCGGCTCCGGAACCTCCTCCCTGGCGACGGCAGGTCCACGGCGTGGGTGAACATCGCGTCGTACAGGGCCGGCCGGCGTCGCCCGAAGTCCGAGTACGCCTGGCCCACCGCGGCGAGCGCCCGCGCGTGTCCTTCGCCGCCCCGCGCGCCGTACGCAACTCCTCGGCCAGGTCCGCGCAGCCCTGTACCGCGACCGCCGCCATGATCGCGTCCTTGCCCTTGAAGTGGCTGTAGAGGACGGGCCGGCTGTACTCGATCTCCGCCGCCAGCCGACGGGTCGTCACCGCGTCCCAGCCTCGGCCGCCGCCGGTCCGCGCGCGGCCGTGACGATCAGCCGCTCGCGCTCCGCTCGTTCGCGCTCCCGGCGCGTCTGAAGCGACATGGCAAGAATTCTAGCAGCGCTAGTCAACCTGTCGATGCTCTGCTAGCGTCGATTGTGTTGCTAGCGCCGCTAGAAGCAATTCATCGAGGGGGATCCATGACCGTCACCGCCTACACCCTGGCCGTGCTGCTCAACCTGTTCTGCCTGTTCCTCGGCTACCGGTTCCTGTTCCAGCCGGGCCCGTCCGCCGCCGGTTACGGTGTGCCCGCCCGTCCGGACGGCGACGCCGGCGCCTATCTCTCGATCAAGGGCCTCAGGGACGGCACCCTCGGCGTGATCGGCCTCGCTGTGCTGGTCTTCGCCGGGGCGCATGCCGAGGCCTGGCTCATGCTGTGCGTGGCGCTCATCCCGTTCGGCGACACATTGATAGTCCTGCGCAACGGCGGGACGAAAGCCGTGGCGTTCGGGGTCCACTTCGCCACCGCGATCGTTGTGCTGATCAGTGCCGGACTGCTCTTCGCGGTCTGACGACGTTTCGCAGGGGAGCCGAACCATGTCGTTGTTCGTACCGAAGTTCGACGAGACCGTCCTGGTCCGTGACGCGGAGGCCGAGGTGGTCGGGGGAGACCCCGTCGCCGTGCGGCTGCTGGCCGACAGCAGTGCCAGCGGCGGTGCTCTGTCCACCGTGCGCGTCACCCTCGCCGAGGGTGCCGACGGAGCCCGTCCACATCTGCACCGCAATTCCGCCGAGATGTTCTACCTGCTCGACGGCGCCGCCGAGGTCCTCTCCGGCGACGACGTCGTCACCGCCGAGCGGGGCGATCTGCTCATCGTCCCGCCGGATCGCCCGCACGCCTTCGCCGCCGCCCCCGGTGCCACGGCGGATCTGCTCATCGTCATCACGCCGGGCGTCGAACGCTTCGAGTAGCCGCCACCTGCAGCGCATCCGCCTGGGCGAGGTCGCCCCGGAGACGCTGTTGGAGGTGCAGGAGCTGTACGACAACCACTTCCTGCGCAGCCCAGCGTGGGAAGCTCGCCCGTGAGAGGAGAAACCGTTTAACGGCCACCGGGCCCCGCCCCCTAGGATTGGGCCCAAACCACACACACTCACCCCAGAGGAACGCTGCATGCCTGGCATCACGCGCGAGGAGGTCGCCCACCTCGCCCGGCTGGCGCGTCTGGAGCTGAAGCCCGAAGAGCTCGAACACTTCGCAGGCCAGCTGGACGACATCATCGGCGCGGTGGCTCGCGTCAGCGAGGTCGCCGACCAAGACGTACCGCCGACCTCGCACCCGCTCCCGCTGACGAACGTCATGCGGGCGGACGAGGTCCGTCCGTCGCTCACCCCCGAGCAGGCGCTCTCCGGCGCCCCGGCCCAGGAGCAGCAGCGTTTCAAGGTGCCGCAGATCCTGGGGGAGGACTAATCGCCATGACGGACATCATCAAGCTCACGGCCGCCGAGACCGCCGCGAAGATCGCCTCCGGCGAGCTCACGGCCGTACAGGTCGCCGAGGCCCACCTGGCCCGTATCGAGGCCGTCGACGAGAAGGTGCACGCCTTCCTGCACATCGACCGCGAGGGCGCCCTCGCCCAGGCCCGTGCCGTCGACGAGAAGCGCGCCAAGGGGGAGAAGCTCGGTCCTCTCGCCGGCGTGCCGCTCGCGCTCAAGGACATCTTCACCACCGAGGGCATTCCGACGACCGTCGGTTCGAAGATCCTCGAGGGCTGGATCCCGCCGTACGACGCGACCCTCACCAAGAAGCTGAAGGCCGCCGACGTCGTCATCCTCGGCAAGACCAACATGGACGAGTTCGCCATGGGGTCGTCGACGGAGAACAGCGCCTTCGGGCCGACCGGCAACCCGTGGGACCTCACCCGCATCCCCGGCGGCTCCGGCGGCGGTTCCTCCGCCGCGCTCGCCTCCTTCCAGGCGCCGCTCGCCATCGGCACCGACACCGGCGGCTCCATCCGCCAGCCGGCCGCAGTCACCGGCACGGTGGGCGTGAAGCCGACGTACGGGGCCGTGTCCCGCTTCGGCATGGTCGCCTTCTCCTCCTCCCTCGACCAGGGCGGGCCCTGCGCCCGTACGGTCCTGGACGCGGCGCTCCTGCACGAGGTCATCGCCGGGCACGACCCGCTGGACTCCACGTCCATCGACGCGCCCGTCCCGCCGGTCGTCGAGGCCGCCCGCAACGGCAGCGTCGAGGGCATGCGCGTCGGCGTCGTCAAGCAGTTCCGCGGCGAGGGCTACCAGGCCGGTGTCATCCAGCGGTTCGACGAGTCGGTCGCGCTGCTGAAGGAACTGGGCGCCGAGATCGTCGAGCTGGACTGTCCGAGCTTCGACCTCGCGCTGTCGGCGTACTACCTGATCGCGCCCTCCGAGTGCTCCTCCAACCTCGCCCGCTTCGACGGCCTGCGCTACGGCCTGCGTACCGGCGACGACGGCTCGCACTCCGCCGAGGAGGTCACCTCGATCACCCGCGAGGCCGGCTTCGGTCCCGAGGTCAAGCGCCGCATCATGCTCGGCACCTACGCCCTCTCCAGCGGCTACTACGACGCCTACTACGGCTCCGCCCAGAAGGTCCGCACGCTCATCACGCGCGACTTCGAGAAGGCCTTCGAGCAGGTCGACGTGATCGTCTCGCCGACCACGCCCACCACCGCCTTCCCGATCGGCGAGCGCGCCGACGACCCGATGGCGATGTACCTGGCCGACCTCTGCACCATCCCGACCAACCTCGCGGGCAACGCGGCCATGTCGCTGCCCTGCGGTCTCGCCCCGGAGGACAACCTCCCGGTCGGCCTGCAGATCATCGCGCCGGCGCTGAAGGACGACCGTCTTTACAAGGTGGGCGCCGCCGTCGAGGCCGCCTTCGTGGAAAAGTGGGGGCACCCGCTCCTGGAGGAGGCACCGTCGCTGTGAGCAAGCTGTCCAAGGCGAAGGACTTCAAGAAGTCCAAGTCCGGTACGTACCTGTCCATCGCCACCACGGCGTTCGGCGCCATCGGTGTCGCCAAGCGGCTCAAGAAGGCCCGTGCCGAGCAGGACACGCTGGTCCTGATCGACGCCACCGTGTCCGCCGTCGCCGTCGTCACCGGCCTCGCCATCCTGTACCGCGAGCTGAAGCGGCTGGGCGACGACGACGTCCTGCTGGGCTGAGAGGGAAGTTTCACCGTGACCACCACGACCGACCTGGTGTCGTACGAGGACGCTCTCGCGTCGTACGACCCCGTCATGGGCCTCGAGGTCCATGTCGAACTCGGCACCAAGACCAAGATGTTCTGCGGCTGTTCGACCGAGCTCGGTCAGGACCCCAACACGCAGACCTGCCCCACCTGCCTCGGCCTGCCCGGCGCGCTCCCGGTCGTCAACGCGACCGGCGTCGAGTCCGCGATCAAGATCGGTCTCGCGCTGAACTGCGAGATCGCCGAGTGGTGCCGTTTCGCCCGGAAGAACTACTTCTATCCGGACATGCCGAAGAACTTCCAGACCTCCCAGTACGACGAGCCGATCGCCTTCAACGGCTACCTCGACGTACAGCTGGAGGACGGCGAGACCTTCCGCGTGGAGATCGAGCGCGCCCACATGGAGGAGGACACCGGCAAGTCGACCCACGTGGGCGGCGCGACGGGCCGTATCCACGGCGCCTCGCACTCGCTGCTCGACTACAACCGCGCCGGCATCCCGCTCATCGAGATCGTCACCAAGCCGATCGAGGGTGCGGGCGAGCGCGCTCCCGAGGTCGCGAAGGCGTACGTCCGTGAGCTCCGCGAGGTCATCAAGGCGCTCGGCGTCTCCGAGGCCCGCATGGAGATGGGGCAGATGCGCTGCGACGTGAACCTGTCGCTGCGCCCGAACGGCACCGAGAAGTTCGGCACGCGCTCCGAGACGAAGAACGTCAACTCGCTGCGTTCCGTGGAGCGTGCGGCCCGTTTCGAGATCCAGCGGCACGCCGCTGTGCTGAGCAGCGGCGGGACGATCATCCAGGAGACCCGGCACTTCCACGAGGACACCGGGTCGACGACCTCGGGCCGTGTGAAGGAAGAGGCCGAGGACTACCGGTACTTCCCGGAGCCGGACCTGGTGCCGGTCGCCCCGTCCCGTGAGTGGGTCGAGGAGATCCGCGCCGCCCTGCCCGAGCTGCCGCTGGTCCGCCGCAACCGGCTCCTCGCGGAGTGGGGCATCTCGGCCACCGAGATGCAGGCGATCCTCAACGCCGGTGCGCTGGACCCGATCGTCGCCACGATCGACGCCGGCGCCGACGCGGCCTCCGCCCGCAAGTGGTGGATGGGCGAACTGGCGCGCAGCGCCAACGAGTCGGGCAAGGCGCTCGACGAGCTGGCGATCACCCCGGCGCAGGTCGCCCGGGTCACCGAGCTGGTCTCGAAGGGCGACCTGAACGACAAGCTGGCCCGCCAGGTCATCGAAGGCGTCCTCGCGGGCGAAGGCACCCCGGACGAGGTCGTCGACAAGCGCGGTCTGAAGGTCGTCTCCGACGACTCGGCGCTGGGCACGGCGGTCGACGAGGCCATCGCCGGCAACCCGGGCATCGCCGACAAGATCCGCGGCGGCAAGGTGGCCGCGGCCGGTGCCCTGGTCGGCGCGGTCATGAAGGCGACCCGGGGCCAGGCCGACGCGGCCCGCGTCAAGGAGCTGATCCTTCAGAAGCTGGGCGTCAGCGAGGGCTGAGGCCACAGGACGGGAACGGCCCCGGAGGTGTGACCTCCGGGGCCGTTCGCTTGCCTACGACGCCTGCGGGGCCGTAGGGCTGCCTACTTACGGCGTCCCACGATCCGCGCGAAGCCGAGCACATGCTCCACGTCGGCGTGCATCAGGTCGACCGACCAGCGGGCCATGTCCGCCATGAACTCGCTGGGGCTCTCCTCGGCGCACACCTCGCTCCACAGCAGCCAGTCGCGCCAGCCGTCGTCCAGCCAGTCGGCGGCCTCGACCTCCACGGCCATGCTGCGCGTCCACAGTCGCCGCCACCAGGCGGGGGTGTGGAACGCCCAGAAACCGGGGTCCTTCTCCCAGTACTCCTTGAGATGCGCCGGCGGCTCGTCGCCCGTCGGCTCCTCCCGCAGCGCCGGCACGACGATCCCGATCCGTCCGCCCGGCTTCAACAGCCGTGTCAGGGTGGGCAGATAGAGGTCGTTGGTGCCGAAGTACTGGTACGCGTCGACGGAGACGATCGCGTCGAACGTGCCCTCGCCGAACGGCAGGTCGTGCGCCTCCGTGAACAGCGGCAGCACCCGGTCGGCGACACCGGCCTCGGCGATGCGTACGGCGTTCTCGTCGGGCTTGACCCACAGGTCGGCGGCGACGACCTGGACGTCGTACTCCTTGGCGAGGAACACGGAGGTCATGGCGCGTCCGCAGCCCAGGTCCAGGACGCGGGCGCCGGGGCGCAGCGCGTCGAGGCCGAGGGCGGGGGCCAGCCATTCCAGCAGCCACAGGGCGTTCGGGCCCATCTGGTTCTCGATCGTCCAGCGGGCGTCGTAGTGGTTGCTGCGCGACCAGCGGGGGTGGGTCAGGCGGTCAGTGAGGTGGTGCGAGGTCCTGGATGTGATGTCGGACATCGGTGAACGGGCTCCTTGAGTCCTTCGTAGTGGAAAGAGATGCGTAGGAGCTCGGTCGGACCTTCAAACAATGCACCCGCTTCGGTCGTCGGCGAGGAGCCGGGGACGGCTGACGCGCGGAAGCTAGCAGCCGTGGTGGACGCCCCGCACCTGGTTTCTCAGGGGGACGCGCTACGCTCGCCCGCCATGGACGGACGCGGTGATTCCGAGATACAGGACGTCGTGGACTCCGCCGAGGACGCGCGGCGGGCCCGCTGGACGGCGACCGGCACCGGGGCGCTGCTGGCCCTCGCGGGGCTGGCCGCGTCGGTGCTCCGCCTCACCGGATCCGCCCCGGCCCTCGTGCCCGGCGCCTACGCCTTCGGTGCCTTCGTGTGTGCGCTGGCCTCGGTGCTCGGCTCCCGCGGGCGCACCCGGCGGGCGCTGTGGCTGCTGATCGTCGGGGCGATGGTGATGGCGCTGGGGGACCAGTTCGACTGAGGTGACAGAGTTCTCGTTACTGTCCTGTGATCTGCCTCCCACTCCTGTGAATAAACGCACGAACGGGCTTAACGATCACTTTCGCCTGCAAGAGTGGTCTTCACATTGCTCATGCGTTCTTTGCGGGCTGTTCACCTCATGAACGACGGTTCCCGGTCAAAGATCCACAAATCCCCCCTGGGAGCACGTTCGTGGCAGCCCTTGCACGCTGGTGTGTTCGGCACCGCCTCGTCGCGGTCCTGCTGTGGCTCCTCGCCTTCGGCGGAGTGAGCGCGGCCGCCGCGGTCACGGGCTCGGCGTACTCGAACGACTACGAGGCTCCCGGCACCGAGTCGGGCCGTGCCATGCAGCTGCTGCAGGAGGGCTTCCCGGGATCCGGCGGCGACAGCGACACCGTTGTCTGGCACACCACGTCGGGCAGCGTCCGCGCCGCCGACGTCGAGCAGACGATGACCGAGACCCTCGACAAGATCGCGGACCTGCCCGGAGTGGCGGCCGTGACCGGCCCGTACCACGGCCAGGGCACCGGCCGGATCAGCGCCGACGGGCACACCGCGTACGCCACGATCACCTTCGAGGACCGTGCCGAGGACATCAAGAAGTCCGAGGCCGAGGCCGTCGTCCATGCGGCGAAGGCGGCCGAGGCCGACGGGCTCGAGGTGGAGCTCGGCGGCAGCGCGGTCGGGCTCACCGAGTCGTCGGGCGGCCACCTGGCCGAGGTGGTCGGCGTGGTCGTCGCCGCGGTCGTGCTGTTCCTCGCCTTCGGCTCGCTCGCCGCGTCCGTGCTGCCCATCGCGACCGCGCTGGTCGGCGTCGGCACCGCGTACGCCGCGATCGTGCTGCTCGGGCACGCGATGACGGTGGCCGACTTCGCGCCCATGCTCGGCATGCTGATCGGGCTCGGCGTCGGCATCGACTACGCGCTGTTCATCGTGACCAGACACCGGCGCGGGCTGAAACGCGGGCTGTCCGTCACCGAGGCGGTCACGAACGCCGTGACGACGACGGGACGGGCCGTGGTCTTCGCAGGTGCCACCGTTTGCATAGCCCTGCTGGGGATGCTGATCCTCAGGCTCAGCTTCCTCAACGGCGTCGCGATAGCCGCCTCCCTGACCGTCGTCCTGACGGTCGCCGCCTCCGTGACGCTGCTGCCCGCCCTGCTGTCCTTCATCGGCATGCGCGCGCTGAGCCGGCGCGAGCGGCGGCGGCTGGAGGAGCACGGGCCGCAGCCGGAGCTGCCGACCGGGTTCGCCCACCGCTGGTCGGCCTTCGTGGAGCGGCACCCCAAGGTGCTCGGCGTGGTCGCCCTGGTGGTCATGACCGTCCTCGCGCTGCCGACGCTCTCCCTCCACCTGGGCACCTCCGACCAGGGCAACGACCCCAAGTCGTCCACCACCCGGCAGGCGTACGATCGCCTCGCCGACGGGTTCGGTCCCGGCGTGAACGGCCCGCTCACCCTCGTCACCAAGGTCGACGGCGCCGAGGACAAGCTCGCTCTCGACAACCTCGACGCCACCATCCGCACCACCCAGGGCGTCGCGTCGGTGACGCCGGTGACGTACAACAGCGCCGGTGACACGGCGTACTTCACGCTCGTCCCGCAGTCGGCGCCCCAGTCGCAGAAGACCAGCGACCTCGTCGACCGGCTGCGCACCGAGGTGCTGCCGCGGGCCGAGACCGGCACCTCGCTCGACCTGAAGGTCGGCGGTGTGACGGCCAGCTACGACGACTTCGCCGACGTCATCGTCGGCAAGCTGCCCCTGTTCGTCGGCGTCGTCATCGGCCTCGGCTGTCTGCTCCTGCTGCTCGCCTTCCGGTCCATCGGCATCCCGGCGAAGGCCGCCGCGATGAACGTCGCCGCCGTCGCCGCCGCCTTCGGCATAGTCGTCGCGATCTTCCAATGGGGCTGGGGCAGCGAGCTGCTGGGCCTGGGCCGCGCCGGACCGATCGAGCCCTTCCTCCCCGTGATCATGGTGTCCGTCCTCTTCGGGCTCTCCATGGACTACCAGGTCTTCCTGGTCAGCCGGATGTACGAGGAGTGGCTGGAGACCGGCGACAACCGGCGCGCCGTCCGCGTGGGCCTCGCCGAGACCAGCCGGGTGATCAACTCCGCCGCGGTCATCATGATCTCGGTCTTCCTCGCCTTCGTGCTCAGCGGCGACCGCGTGATCGCCATGTTCGGCATCGCCCTCGCCTCCGCCGTAGCCCTCGACGCCTTCGTCCTGCGTACGCTGCTGGTGCCGGCCCTCATGCACATGCTCGGCGGCGCCAACTGGTGGCTGCCCCGCTGGCTCGACCAGCGCCTGCCCCGCATCAGCATCGAACCGCCCGAGTGCCGCGCCGCCCATGAAAGGCTGGCCGCTGCCACCGACGCCGAGGTGGCGGACGTACTGGCGAAGGGGCGGGAAGAAGAGGATGTACGCGATATCCCTGGGTGACGACGGAGCCGAACTGCGTCCCCTGGAGCCGTGGCACGCCGAGGAGTTCCTGGCGCATCTGGAGCGGGGGCGGGAGTTCATCGGGCAGTTCATCCCGTTCGGCTCGCAGGCCGTGGACGTGCCCTCCGCACGGCAGACGCTCCAGCGGTACGCCGACATGCGCGCCGCCGACACCGCCTCGTACCACGGCATCTGGCTGGACGGAAAGCTCGTGGGCGGCGTGCTCACGCTGAACTTCGACGTGGAGACCGGCAACGCCGAGGTCGGCTGCTGGCTGGAGCCCGCCGCGACCGGACGCGGGCTGATCACCCGGGCGATGCGGGTGCTCATCGACTGGGCGGTCGAGGAACGCGGCATCCACCGCATCGAATGGGTCGCCGCCGCGGGCAACACACCCAGCCTGAACGTCGCCCGGCGCCTGGGCATGACCCGCGATGGGGTCCGGCGGGAGGCGCACCCCTATGGTGGCGTACGGCACGACCTGGAGGTGTGGTCGATCCTCGCCCCCGAATGGCGTGAAGCACGCGCGCGTGCCGCACACAACGATCATTAAGACGCCTCTCAGACAGGATCCGTACGGTGCCGGACATGGGAACCAAGACAGTTGACGAGACCGGTGCAGCGGCAGGCGCCGAGGCCACGACCGACGAGGAGAAGGTGGACGTCACCAAGGCCGACGAGGTGACCGAGACCGAGGCTGCGACCAAGGCGGACGACGCCGAGGCCGAGGCCGCCGAGGACGTGGTCGACGACGAAGCGCTTGCCCTCCCCGAGGACGAGGAGGCGAGCCCCTCCGGCGTGGGCCAGGGCGCGGGCGCCGTCGTCTCCGCCGCGCTCGGCCTCGTCTCGCTGACCGGCAGCTGGATCGGCACCGTCGCCGCCGCGCGCGAGACCCTCGTGGGCCAGCTGCAGACCTCGTCCACCGCGAGCGTCGCCAAGCAGGTCAAGGAGGTCTACGGCGATGCCTGGCAGACCAGCGCCCTGTGGGGCGGCCTGTTCGCGCTGCTCGCGCTGGTCGTGGGCGTCGTGGTGCTCGTCCGGCCCGCGTTCGGCGTCCCCGGGAAGCCGCAGGCCACGTGGATCAAGTCGGTCGCCTGGGGCGGTGTCGCGCTCGGCGTCATCGGCCTGCTCCTGGCCGTCCTGAAGTACACCGACGTCCTGCTCGGACTGCCGTCCACCAGCTGAATCACCGCAGGTCCTGAGGGGTCTTAGGACATCCGTAAGCACCTTACGGATGCTCCTGAGGCCCCTCCCGCACATCTAAGGCCCCCGGGGCGCCCGAAGATGCGGAACTCTCCCGATGTGACGCACCCCCCTTGGAGACGAAGGTTGAGGCATCGCAACGAGCGAAGCCGGAAAACCGCCTCTCACAAGGGACACGACATGTACGAGTACGAGATCTCCCAGATCCGTTCCGCCGAACTGATCCGCCGGGCCGAGAGCGAGCGGCTGGCCCGCGAGGCCCTCCGAGGCCGCCGCGCCGCCCGCCGTGAGGCCGCCCGCCACGCGGCCGAGGACGAATCCCATACCCCCCGTCTCCGTCGGCTGCGGTCCCGGGCCGCATGAACACGGGGGTCCGGGAGGACGGCCGCGCGGGGGAGGGCCGACCTCGGCAGGACCAGGACCGCAGGAGGAAGAACCCGCTCACGCCCTCACCGCACCTCCCCGCGGTGAGGGCAGCGGTGCGCCCGGGAGCCCTCCCGGGAAGCACCGGCCGGTCGAAAACCGGTGCCGCACTGTCGGACCCCCGTGCGATGCTCGGGCTCGTGGAGACCAGGTCCGTCAGTCCCGTGTTCGTCGGCCGCACCGAAGAGTTGGAGACGCTGAAGGACTCGCTCGCCCGCGCTGCCGCGGGCGAGCCGCAGGCGTTGCTCATCGGCGGGGAGGCCGGGGTCGGCAAGACCCGGCTCGTCGAGGAGTTCGCCACCGCGGCCTGCCGCGAGGGCGCCGTCGTCGCGCTCGGCGGCTGCGTCGAGATCGGCGCCGACGGCCTGCCCTTCGCCCCCTTCTCCACCGCCCTGCGCGCACTGCGCCGGGAACTGCCCGAGGAACTCGCCGCCGCGGCCGCCGGCCAGGAGGAGGAACTCACCCGGCTGCTGCCCGAGTTGGGCGAGTCCACCGGCGGACGGCACGACGAGGAGGGCATGGCCCGTCTCTTCGAACTCACCGCCCGGCTCCTGGAGCGTGTCGCCGCCGACCGCACCGTCGTCGTCGCCCTGGAGGACCTGCACTGGGCCGACGCCTCCACCCGTCACCTCCTCGCCTATCTCTTCCGCACCCTGCGCACCGGCCGCCTCGTCGTCCTCGCCACCTATCGCGCCGACGACATCCACCGCCGCCACCCGCTGCGCCCCCTGCTCGCCGAGCTCGACCGGCTGCGTACCGTCCGCCGCGTCGAACTCGCCCGCTTCAACCGCGAGGAGGTCGGCCGCCAGATCGCCGGCATCCTCGCCGCCGAACCGGACCCCATCCAGGTCGACGACATCTTCGAACGCTCCGACGGCAACGCCTTCTTCGTCGAGGAACTCGCCGTCTGCGCCACCGAGGGCTGCGGCACCGGCCTCACCGACTCCCTCCGCGACCTGCTCCTGGTCCGTGTCGAGGGCCTGCCCGAGAGCGCCCAGCGGGTCGCCCGGATAGTCGCCGAGGGCGGCTCAACCGTCGAGTACCGGCTGCTCGCCGCCGTCGCCCGGCTCGCCGAGGACGACCTCATCGAGGCCCTGCGGGCCGCCGTGAACGCCAACATCCTGCTTGCCGCACCCGCCGGCGACGGCTACCGCTTCCGCCACTCCCTGGTCCGCGAGGCCGTCAGCGACGACCTGCTGCCCGGCGAACGCTCCCGCCTCAACCGCCGCTACGCCGAGGCCCTGGAGGCCGACCCGACGCTCGTCCCCGCCGACGAGCGCGTCATGCGCCTTGCCAGCTACTGGTACCACGCCCACGACGCCGCCAAGTCCCTCCCCGCCGTCCTGGACGCCTCCGTCGAGGCCCGCTGCCGCCACGCCTACAGCGAGCAACTGCGGCTCCTGGAACGGGCGATGGAGCTGTGGGACACCGCCCCCGAGGACGTACGCGACCGACTGCGCCCCATCGACTTCACCGAGGTCTATCCACCCTGCGGCTGCGACCCGGCCACCACACCCCTGCGCTACCTCGACCTCATGGCCGAGGCGGCGGTGGCGGGCCGGCTGAGCGGCGAGCGCGAACGCGCCCTGAAGATCACGAAGCGGGCACTGCACCTCCTGGAGGACGAGGGCGATCCCCTGCGCGCCGCCTGGTTCTGGACGCAGCGCTCCATGCTGGTGCAGAGCCAGGGCCGTGGTGACGGCTGGAAGGAACTCGCCACCGCTCAGGAACTGGTTCGAGGCCTGCCGCCTTCGGAGGTGCACGCCGAGGTGCTGGCCGCCGTCGCCGGCTGGTCGATGCTGCGCGCACCCGGTCCGGACGCCTTCCACGCGGCCGAGCGTGCGGTGGAGTACGCACGCATGGTGGGTGCCCGGGAGACGGAGATGAACGCGCGTCTCACGCTCGGCGGCTTGATGGTCGACGCGGGTGACGCCGACGCGGGACTCGCGGCGATGTACGAGGTCAAGGAACGGGCGGTCGAGGACGGCATCGCCTATGTCGCGGGCCGCGCCTACGTCAACCTGCCGTCGGAGCTCGACTCGGTGGGGCGTTCACGCGAGGCGGTCCCGATCCTGGAGGAGGGGATCCTCTACACCCGGAGGTTCGGGCTGCTGAACTCCGAGGCCTGGGTGTGGGCCAACCTCTCCAACTCGCTCTACGCGCTCGGCCGCTGGGACGAGGCGGCCGAGGCCGCGGAGAACACACTGCGCTGGGGACGGAACGCCAAACCCCAGGGCACGGGCGCCATGTGCCTGGCCCAGGTCGCCCTGGGCCGCGGCGATGTGGCCGAGGCTGCCCGCCAACTGGACGGCGCCCACGGATACTTCGGTACTCACGACCCCATGCCTCAGCAGTCACTGCCCCTTTCCTGCCTCGCGATCGGCGTCGCCGCTGCCGAGGGCCGACTCCTCGACGCCCGCGCCGAACTCGCCCGCGTCCTCACCACTGACATCCCGCCCGGCACCCAGGACTACGGCTGGCCCCTGCTCCTCACCGCCGCCACGGCCGAGGCCGACGCCCGTGCCGTGCCCGCCGCGGCACAGGGCCGCGCCGAGGCGCTCGAACGCCTCCGCGAGGCCGCCAAGAAAACCACCACCAACGCTCCCATCTGGCACGCCCATGAGCAGTGGGTCCGCGCCGAACTCGCCCGCGTCGAGGGCCAGGACACCATCGACACCTGGTCGGACGTGGTCACCTCCTTCGAAGGCCTGGACCGCCCCTACGACCTCGCCCGCGTCCGCCACCGCCTGGCCGAGGTCCTTCTCGCCGCGGGCGGCGACGACGAGCGCGACCGCGCCACCGAACTGCTGCGCCTGGCCCATGCCGTGGCCGAACACCTCGGCGCCCGCCCGCTCGCCGACGCCGTCACTCTGCTCGCCCAGCGCGCCCGCCTCACCCTGAACCGCGTCCCGGAGCAGCGGCCCGCCGACCCCGCCGAGGCCCTCGGGCTCACCGGCCGGGAACGCGACGTCCTGCGCCTGGTCGCCGCCGGCCGCACCAACCGCCAGATCGCGGAGGAGCTCTTCATCTCCCCGAAGACGGCCAGCGTCCACGTCTCGAACATTCTGGCCAAGCTCGGCGTCTCAGGAAGGGGAGAGGCGGCGGCGGTGGCGCACCGGCTGGGTCTCTTCCCACCGGAGGACGTCGACCGGCTGGTCGCCGGATGACGGAGCAGCCATAGAGGGGGAGAGCGATGTTCAACGTCTTCGAGGAACTCTTCGCGCCCGGCCGCAAGCACACCCGCGACGAACAGAAACGGCTGGAACTGACCCGCGAGGACGTCGGGGACAACGACCCCGGGCGCGGGCCGATAGATCTGGCGTCCGGGAAGGTCGTCGTACGGCCGCCTCGGCGGGAGGACGAGACATCTCCCGCCGACGAGTGAGCCCCTGGCCGACCTGCGACGAGTGAGCCGCTAGCCGACCTGCAGCTCCAGTATTCGGTCGTCCCCGGACTTCGGGCTTCCCCGGCCGTCCGTGTTGCTCGTCGTCAGCCACAGCTTGTCGCCGCCGGCGGAGACCACGGTGCGCAGGCGGCCGTACTTGCCCTGCAGGAAGGACTGCGGGTCCGCCGAGGCCTCCGTGCCCTTCAGAGGGATGCGCCACAGGCGCTGGCCCTTCAGGCCGGCCATCCAGATGGAGCCCTCGGCGTAGGCGATGCCGCTGGGGGAGGCGTCGTCCGTGTGCCACTGGGCTATCGGGTTCTGGTACTCGGAGTCGGACGACCTGCCCTCGGCGTCCGGCCAGCCGTAGTTGGCGCCCGGCTTGATCGCGTTCAGCTCGTCCCAGGTGTCCTGGCCGAACTCCGAGGCGAACAGGCGCTGTTTGGAGTCCCAGGCCAGGCCCTGCACATTGCGGTGGCCGTAGGTGTACACCGGGGAGTTCGGGAACGGGTTGCCCGGGGCCGGTTCGCCCTCCGGGGTCAGGCGGAGGATCTTGCCGCCCAGGGACTTCTTGTCCTGGGCCAGGCCCCGGTTGCCGCTCTCGCCCGTGCCCGCGTACAGCATCTTGTCCGGGCCGAAGGCGATCCGGCCGCCGTTGTGGATATAGCCCTTGGGGATGCCCTTGAAGATCGTGTCGGGCGCGCCCAGCTGTTCGCCGGCCGGCTTCTTCGCGTCGTACAGCATGCGGACGATGCGGTTGTCGGAGGCCGAGGTGAAGTACGCGTAGATCATGTGGTCCGAGGCGTAGTCCGGGGAGAGCGCGATGCCGAGGAGGCCGCCCTCTCCGGCGGGCGAGACCCCGGACACCTTGCCCAGCTCGGTCTTCTTGCCGCTCTTCACGTCGACCTTGGTGATCGTCCCCTCGTCCCGGGAGGCGACGAGCAGGGCGCTGTCGTCGGGCAGCGGGGCCAGGCCCCACGGGGTGTTCAGGCCCGTGGTGACCGTCCGCAGCACCTTGACCGAGCCCTTGGCGGGCGGACCCTGCTCGGCCGCCTGCTGCGAGGGGGAGGACTGGGCCGTCGTGCTCCCCGAGGTCTTGCTGCCACCGTCGCCCGACGACCCTCCGCCACCTCCGTCGGAGGAACAGCCGGCCGTCAGCAGGAGCGCGGTCGCGGCCAGCACGGCCGACACAGCTCGTTGTCGCACGATCTTGGTCCCTTCGACGCGGCGGTCTCCTGCAGCGGGTGCTGCGTGCAGGTGCTACTTGTCTTACACCGCTCGCGCCTCACAGGTTCCCGATCAAGTGAGACCGAATCGGAGACACCCCGGCCACCCGCCCGGTTTCAGTCCCACGATCCCCGCGCTCCCGGCAGCTCCGCCACCTCGGCCAGGTCCTGTGCCGTCAGGCTCAGCCGGACCGACGCCGCGTTCTGCGCCACCCACCGCTCCTGCTTGGTCCCCGGCACCGGGACCACGTGCCGACCCTGCCCCAGCACCCACGCGAGCGCCACCTGGGCGGGCGTGACGTCACCGTGCCGGGCCGCGATCCGGCGCAGACCGGCCACGATCGGCTGGTTCGCGGCCATCATCTCCGCGGTGAAGCGGGGGTGGCGGGCGCGCACGTCGTCCGGTTCGAAGCCCTCGCCGGGGGTCAGCGTGCCGGTCAGGAAGCCGTTGCCCAGCGGCATCGCGGCCAGGAAGCCCACGTCGCGCGCCTCGCACCACGGCACCAGCGACTCCAGCGCCTCCGGCGACCACACCGACAGCTCGGCCTCGACCGCGCTCACCGGGAACACCTGCTGCACCCGCTGGAGTTGCTTGATCGTCGCGTCGTGCAGCCGCCCGCCGGACCGGCGGCCACCGCGGGCGCCGACAGCGCACAGCCCCAACGCCCGTACTTTTCCTGCCTGTACGAGCTCCGCCATCGCGCCCCACGTCTCCTCGACCGGGACCTCGGGGTCGGCGCGGTGCAGCTGGTACAGGTCGATCACGTCCGCCTGCAGGCGCCGCAGGGACGCGTCGCAGGCGCGCTTCACATAGCCGGGGCGGCCGTTGGCAACGATGTGCTGTTCACCCACCAGCAGCCCGACCTTCGTCGACACGAAGGCGTCCTCACGGCGCTCCTTCAGCACCCGCCCCACCAGCAGCTCGTTGGTGAACGGGCCGTACATGTCGGCCGTGTCCAGGAGCGTCGAGCCCAGGTCCAGCGCCCGGTGCACCGCCCTGAGCGACTCCTCGCCCCGCTGCCGCGACCCGCTGTACGCCCAGCTCATCGGCATGCACCCGAGTCCGACGGCCCCCACCGCGAGCGCCCTCGCGCCGATCGTCCTGCGCTCCACCTGCTCGTGACCCTCCCTCTGCCGAGCCCCCAACCTAACCTCTGCGCCCCCGGCGGCCTGACATAGCCTCCTGACATGACTGCTGACGTGTGGCTTCCCATCCCGCCGGACGAGATCGAGGGTCTGCCCGAGGGCCCGAACTACCGCTTCTGGAACGGCGAGGAGGACTTCCCCGCCGAGCCCGCCGACTGCGCCTACTACGTCGTCCCCTACATGAAGCCCGCCGAGGTCGCGGTGCGGCCCCTGTCCCGGATGAGCTCCGTGGAGGTCGTGCAGACACTGTCGGCCGGCATCGACAGCCTGGTGCCGGGGCTGAAGGACCTGCGGCCGGGCGTGCAGGTGTGCAACGCGCGCGGGGTGCACGAGGCGAGCACCGCGGAGCTCGCGCTCACGCTGATCCTGGCCTCGCTGCGCGGCGTTCCCGACTTCGTGCGGGCGCAGGAGCGCGGGGAGTGGCTCGGCGGGTTCCGGCCCGCACTGGCCGACAAGAACGTGCTCATCGTGGGGTACGGGTCGATCGGATCCGCCATCGAGGACCGGCTCGTTCCGTTCGAGGTCGCGCGGGTGGCGCGCGTCGCGCGCTCCGCACGCACCACGGAGCGCGGACCGGTGCACCCGCTCACCGACCTGCCCGCCCTGCTCCCCGAGGCGGACGTCGTCGTCCTGATCACGCCCCTGACCGAGACCACCCGTGGCCTGGCCGGCGCCGACTTCCTCGCGCGCATGAAGGACGGCGCGCTCCTCGTCAACGTCTCCCGCGGCCCCGTGGTCGACACCAAGGCGCTGCTCGCCGAGGTGGAGAGCGGACGTATCAGCGCCGCTCTGGACGTCACCGACCCCGAGCCGCTGCCCGCCGAACACCCCCTGTGGCGCGCCCCCGGCGTCCTCATCAGCCCCCATGTCGGCGGTCCCACGTCCGCGTTCCTGCCCCGTGCCAAGCGGCTGCTCGTGGACCAGTTGACCCGATTCGTGAACCAGGAGCCCTTGCGCAACGTGATCCTTACGACAGGCGCAACCGGCGCGTGACCCCGACGACTTGAGCGTCCGGCGCGCGATCCGCGTGACGGGCGCAACAGGCGCGCAATCCGTTTCCGGTACCCTCCGCAACCTTGCGGACGCGGTCCGTGCTCGCATCGCCGCTGGTCGTCACGGAGCGTAGAGGAACTATGTCCCTGAGTGACGAGACTGGTGTATCGTCCCGAGCAGGGGCTGCGCCGCGCACCGTTCGGCGCCGGGGATGAACATTTCAGACTGTGAGGGGGGCGACGGGCGATGCACGGCCTATGGGCGAGCGATCCGACGCGACGGGGCCGCCGGAGGCGACCCTGGCGTACGGCCGCGCGCAGACGCGGTCACCACGGCAGTCACGGCTGCCGTCACAACCATCACCACAGCAGGCACAGCAGCCGCCGGAGGCATGCGCACCCAGCGCACCGGGACCTGCGGGACCCGGGAGCGGCGCGGACCGGGAGGATCCGGTGAGCTCGCCGCTGCCTCCCACGACCACCCTCGACCGAGCGCTGCGCGCACGGCCCTCGCGGGGGCCGCTGCTGCCGCGCCCGCCGGCCTTCCGCGGCGGGTCGAGCCTGGTCCACCAACTCGTCCTGGCCCTGGTCTGCGCGGGATACGCCGTCGGTTCCGCGTTCGACTGGGGTTCGAGCGAAGTCGCGCTGATCATGGGTGACTTCGGGCTGAGCGCCGCGGCGGGCACCGCCGCCGTCTCGCTCTTCCTCTACGCCCGTAGCCGCCGTATCCGCTTTCGATCCGCCTGGCTGCTGTTCGCCCTCTCCTCGGCGATGGCGGCCCTCGGCAATGCGGTCTGGGGGTGGTACGAGGTCGTGCTGGGGCAGCCGGTGCCCACCCCGAGCTATGCCGACCTGTTCTTCCTGTGCTTCGCGCCGCCCGCCATCGTGGGACTCCTGGTGCTCGCCAAGCGGCCGATGACCAAGGCCGGCTGGGTCTGTCTGGCGCTGGACGCCTGGCTGATCGGCGGCTCGCTGCTCACGCTGTCGTGGAGCCTCGCACTCGCCCAGGCGGCCAAGTTCGACGGGCCGAGCGTCGCGCACACCGCGCTGTCGCTGGCCTACCCGCTGCTGGACATCGCCCTGGTCAGCATGGTGCTCGCACTGCACTTCCGGCGCTCGGCGGTGAACCGCACCGCGGTCAACACCGCCATCGGCGCACTGGCGCTGACGGTCATGTGCGACGCCCTGTTCACCTCACCGCTGCTGCACAACAACTACCACTCGGGCCAGTTGCTCGACGCGGGCTGGTTCGCCGGCTCCCTGCTCCTCGCGTACGCCCCCTGGGCCGCGCCCCGGCACGGCCGGCCGGCCGCGGAGGACGACGGGCACGCGCGCGTGGTGCACGAACACGTGCCCGGCCTCCGGGGCGGCACGCACCAGCACCATGCGACGCCCCAGGGAGGTGATCACAGCCGGTATCCGGCCGCCCGGCCGATCGCCGGCTCCCTGGCCGCGCTCACGCCCTATCTCGCCGCCGCCGTCTGCACGTTGGGAATCCTCTACAACGTCCTCAACGGCCGCAGCGTCGACCGAGTGGTGCTCCTGACCGGCGGCACGGTCGTGCTCGCCCTCGTGGTGCGCCAGGGCATCATGCTGCTCGACAACATCACCCTCACCCAGGAACTGGCGCAGAAGGAGAACCACTTCCGCTCCCTGGTGCAGGGCTCCAGCGACGTCATCATGATCGCCGCGCCCAACGGCATCCTCCGGTACGTCTCCCCGGCCGCCGCCGGGGTCTACGGACGCCCTGCCGAGGAGCTGGTGGGTACGGAACTGGCCAATCTCATCCACCCGGAGGACCTCGGCTGCGTGGTGCACGAGGTGCGCCGCTTCCTCGCCGCCAGCCCCCAGGAAGAACCCACCACCCGTATCGAATGCCGCTTCCGGTCCGGCGGCGGGGGAGGCTGGCTCAACGTCGAGTCCACCGTCAACCGCCACCACGGCGGCCTCATCTTCAACAGCCGGGACGTGACCGAAAGGGTGCGCCTGCAGGCCCAGCTGCAGCACAACGCCGAGCACGACCCGCTCACCGACCTGCCCAACCGCGCCCTGTTCACCAAGCGCGTCCAGCAGGCACTGTCCGGGCGCCGGGCCTCCGACCGGGGCGCGGCCCTGCGCGGCACGGCCGTCCTCTTCATCGACCTCGACGGCTTCAAGGCCGTCAACGACACGATCGGGCACCAGGCCGGGGACGAGCTGCTCGTCCAGGCCGCCCGCAGACTCCAGGACGCGGTACGGCAGGGCGACACCGCCTCCCGGCTCGGCGGAGACGAGTTCGCGGCCCTGATCGTCGGGGACGGCGCCCGTGACCGCTCCGCGCGCGAACGGCACATCCTGGAGCTCGCCGACCGCCTCAGGATCACGCTCTCGCAGCCGTACATGATCGACGGCAACGATGTCCGGGTGGCGGCCTCCATCGGTGTCGCCTTCGCCGAACCGGGCCTCGGTGCGGGCGAGTTGCTGCGCAACGCCGACCTCGCCATGTACCGCGCCAAGGCGTCCGGCAAGGGACGCGTCGAGCTGTACGCACCACAGATGCAGCAGGACGTCGTACGGAAGGCGGAGCTGGCCACGCGCCTGCGTGCCGCACTGCACGACGGCGAGTTCGCGCTGCTGCACCAGCCCGTGGTCTGCCTGGAGGACGGCCGGATCACGTCGGTCGAGGCCCAGGCGCGCTGGCGGTCCTCGCAGGGGGTGCTGTTCACGCCGGCCGAGTTCCTGCGGGTGGCCGAGGACAGCGACAGGACCGCCGAGCTGGGCCGCTGGATGCTGGAGGAGGCCGTCGAGCAGGCCGCCGAGCGCACCACGACGGGGCTGGCCGTGCCCGTGGCGGTCCGGATGAGCGCCCGGCGGCTGCTGGACCGGTCGATGCCGCTCGGCTCGATCGAGGCCCTGCTGACCCGGCACGGGCTGCCGTCCGGAGCGTTGGTGATCGAGCTGTCCGACGCCGACCCCAAGGTCTCCCTGGAGGAACTGGAGCGACGTCTGGGCGCCCTGCGCAGACTCGGCGTCCGCATCGCCCTGGACGGCTTCGGCAGCGGCTATGCGGCGATCACGGCGCTGCGACGGCTCCCCGTCGACGTACTGAAACTCGACCGCAGTCTGGTCGAGGGCGTCGTCGAGTCCGCGCGGCTGCACAAGATCACCAGCGGGCTGCTGAGGATCGCGACCGACCTCGGGCTGCAGTCCGTGGCCGACGGTGTGGATCTGCCGGAGCAGGTGGTCGCGTTGCGCGCGATGGGCTGCACGCACGGGCAGGGCATGGCGTTCTCCGGTCCGCTGGACGAGTACCGGCTGCGGCGGGCGCTCGGATCCGGCCATTATCCGGTGCCGCACGGTGCGATCGAGCCCGCGTTCGCGGGCGGCGGTGCAGGGGTGTACACAGGTGGTGTGCCCGCCGTATTGGGAGGCGGAAGTGCCCTGCGCTCACATAATGAGACTCCCGTCCCACCCACTTGACACGTGGTGCGCGTCGGGGGGAGGGTCAGTGCCATGCGCACCCGAATTCTCGTACTTGGAAAGCGCGTCGGCTGAGCTGGTGATGTCCGGACGGACCCGGAACTCCCAGCGACCACACCCGGCGCGCTCCCCTCGCTTGCCTTACGGCACGAGGGGTTTTTTGTTGCACAGGCACCAGTCGTGCAGCGCCTGAACACCGCACAAACCTCGCAAAAACCCTCAGCATCGAGAAGAGAATGCCGATGACCGAGCAGGCCACCGGGGCCCACCATCCGCAGCCGCGGCCCCGATCCGGAGGACAGCAGTCCGCGCCCGAGAGCGTCACGGGTGCGCAGTCCCTCATCCGTTCTCTCGAGGAGGTCGGGGCCGACACGGTATTCGGCATTCCCGGCGGTGCGATCCTTCCCGCGTACGACCCGCTGATGGACTCGACCCGGGTGCGCCACGTCCTGGTCCGTCACGAGCAGGGCGCGGGTCACGCGGCCACCGGCTACGCGCAGGCCACCGGCAAGGTCGGTGTCTGCATGGCGACCTCCGGACCGGGTGCGACCAACCTGGTCACGCCGATCGCGGACGCCCACATGGACTCGGTGCCGCTCGTGGCGATCACCGGGCAGGTGGCCTCCAAGGCGATCGGCACGGACGCCTTCCAGGAGGCGGACATCGTCGGCATCACCATGCCGATCACCAAGCACAACTTCCTGGTCACCAAGGCCGAGGACATCCCGCGGGTCATCGCGCAGGCGTTCCACATCGCCTCCACCGGCCGACCCGGCCCGGTCCTGGTCGACATCGCCAAGGACGCCCTCCAGGCGAAGACCACCTTCTCCTGGCCGCCGGTCATGGACCTGCCCGGCTACCGCCCGGTGACCAAGCCGCACGCCAAGCAGATCCGCGAGGCCGCGAAGCTCATCACCTCCGCCAAGCGGCCCGTCCTCTATGTCGGCGGCGGTGTCATCAAGGCACACGCCACCGCCGAGCTCAAGGTCCTCGCCGAGCTCACCGGAGCGCCCGTCACCACCACCCTGATGGCGCTCGGCGCATTCCCCGACAGCCACCCGCTGCACGTGGGAATGCCGGGCATGCACGGTGCGGTCACCGCCGTCACCGCGCTGCAGAAGGCCGACCTGATCGTCGCCCTCGGAGCCCGCTTCGACGACCGCGTCACCGGCAAGCTGGACAGCTTCGCCCCGTACGCCAAGATCGTCCACGCCGACATCGACCCGGCCGAGATCGGCAAGAACCGCGCCGCGGACGTGCCGATCGTCGGTGACGCCCGCGAGGTCATCGCCGACCTGATCCAGGCGGTGCAGAAGGAGCACAGCGAGGGCAACCAGGGCGACTACAGCGCCTGGTGGAAGGACCTGTCCCGCTGGCGCGAGACCTACCCGCTCGGCTACGACCAGCCCGAGGACGGCTCGCTGTCCCCGCAGCAGGTCATCGAGCGGATCGGCCAACTCGCCCCGGAGGGCACGATCTTCGCGGCGGGCGTCGGCCAGCACCAGATGTGGGCCGCGCACTTCATCGAGTACGACAAGCCCGCCACCTGGCTGAACTCCGGCGGCGCCGGGACGATGGGCTACGCCGTCCCCGCGGCCATGGGCGCCAAGGCCGGAGCCCCGGACCAGACGGTCTGGGCGATCGACGGCGACGGCTGCTTCCAGATGACCAACCAGGAGCTCACCACCTGCGCCCTGAACGGCATCCCGATCAAGGTCGCGGTCATCAACAACGGCGCGCTCGGCATGGTCCGCCAGTGGCAGACCCTGTTCTACAACCAGCGCTACTCCAACACCGTGCTGCACTCCGGCCCGAACGACGTCAACCCGGAGGCCAGGGGCACCCGCGTCCCCGACTTCGTGAAGCTGTCGGAGGCCATGGGCTGCCACGCGATCCGCTGCGAGTCCCCGGAGGACCTGGACAAGGTCATCGAGGAAGCGAACTCGATCAACGACCGCCCGGTCGTCGTCGACTTCATCGTCCACGAGGACGCGATGGTGTGGCCGATGGTCGCCGCCGGCACCTCCAACGACGAGATCATGGCCGCCCGGGACGTCCGCCCCGACTTCGGCGACAACGAAGACGACTGAGCGAGAGAGACGTAAAAAGACCATGTCCAAGCACACGCTCTCCGTCCTGGTGGAGAACACCCCCGGCATCCTGGCCCGGATCGCCGCCCTCTTCTCCCGCCGCGGCTTCAACATCGACTCGCTCGCGGTCGGCGTCACCGAGCACCCCGACATCTCCCGCATCACCATCGTCGTGGGCGTCGAGGACCTGCCGCTGGAGCAGGTGACGAAGCAGCTCAACAAGCTCGTCAACGTGCTGAAGATCGTCGAGCTGGAGCCCACCCAGGCCGTTCAGCGCGAACTCGTCCTGGTGAAGGTGCGCGCCGACAACGAGACGCGCTCCCAGATCGTCGAGATCGTCCAGCTGTTCCGCGCCAAGACCGTCGACGTCTCCCCGGAGGCCGTCACGATCGAGGCCACCGGCAGCAGCGAGAAGCTGTCGGCCATGCTGAAGATGCTCGAGCCGTACGGCATCAAGGAGCTCGTCCAGTCCGGCACGATCGCGATCGGCCGCGGCGCCCGCTCGATCACGGACCGTTCGCTGCGCGCCCTCGACCGGTCGGCATAGCGACGGATTCGGGCGGTCGGGTGACTCCGGCCGCCCGTATACCGAGACCGCGAAACTTCACTTCCGCCCGCCGTCATACGGTGGGACGCAACACCTGCACACAAGGAGAGAACCCAAAGTGGCCGAGCTGTTCTACGACGCCGACGCCGACCTGTCCATCATCCAGGGCCGCAAGGTCGCGGTCATCGGTTACGGCAGCCAGGGCCACGCCCACGCGCTGTCGCTCCGTGACTCGGGTGTCGACGTCCGTGTCGGTCTGCACGAGGGCTCCAAGTCCAAGGCGAAGGCCGAGGAGCAGGGCCTGCGCGTGGTGACGCCGTCCGAGGCCGCCGCCGAGGCCGACGTCATCATGATCCTGGTGCCGGACCCGATCCAGGCCCAGGTCTACGAGGAGTCCATCAAGGACAACCTCGAGGACGGCGACGCGCTGTTCTTCGGTCACGGCCTGAACATCCGCTTCGACTTCATCAAGCCGCCGGCGGGCGTCGACGTCTGCATGGTCGCCCCCAAGGGCCCGGGCCACCTCGTCCGTCGCCAGTACGAGGAGGGCCGCGGCGTTCCGTGTATCGCGGCCGTCGAGCAGGACGCGACGGGCAACGCCTTCGCGCTCGCGCTGTCGTACGCCAAGGGCATCGGCGGCACCCGCGCCGGCGTCATCAAGACGACCTTCACCGAGGAGACCGAGACCGACCTGTTCGGTGAGCAGGCCGTTCTCTGCGGTGGCACGGCCGCCCTGGTCAAGGCCGGTTTCGAGACGCTGACCGAGGCCGGCTACCAGCCGGAGATCGCGTACTTCGAGTGCCTGCACGAGCTGAAGCTGATCGTGGACCTCATGTACGAGGGCGGTCTGGAGAAGATGCGCTGGAGCGTGTCGGAGACCGCCGAGTGGGGCGACTACGTCACCGGCCCGCGCATCATCACCGACGCCACCAAGGCCGAGATGAAGAAGGTCCTCGCCGAGATCCAGGACGGCACCTTCGCCCGTGAGTGGATGGCCGAGTACCACGGCGGTCTGAAGAAGTACAACGAGTACAAGCAGAAGGACGCCGAGTCCCTGCTGGAGACCACCGGCAAGCAGCTGCGCAAGCTGATGAGCTGGGTCGACGAGGAGGCGTAAAGCCTCATGGCCACGGGGCCGGAGCGGACCGCTCCGGCCCCGTTGTCCAGTCCGTCCACTCACGGACGGGTGATCCTTCCGCAGAGGCGCAGGACGACCATCGCCGCGCCACTACACTGCCGTAGTACATACGCGTCAGGCCCACAGCGTCGTGCGTCTCCAACGCGGCTAGCAAACCTCCACCGCCTGCGGCCGTCGGGACGGCCGTCCGCATTGGACTTGTGAGGACTCACGTGAGCTCGAAACCCGTCGTACTCATCGCTGAAGAGCTGTCGCCCGCGACCGTGGACGCGCTTGGCCCCGACTTCGAGATCCGGCACTGCAACGGAGCGGACCGAGCCGAACTGCTCCCTGCCATCGCCGATGTCGACGCGATCCTGGTCCGCTCGGCCACCAAGGTCGACGCCGAGGCGATCGCCGCCGCGGGCAGGCTGAAGGTCGTCGCACGAGCCGGCGTCGGCCTGGACAACGTGGACGTCTCCGCCGCCACCAAGGCCGGCGTGATGGTCGTCAACGCCCCCACCTCGAACATCGTGACCGCCGCCGAGCTGGCCTGCGGTCTGCTCATCGCCACCGCCCGGCACATCCCGCAGGCCAACGCCGCGCTGAAGAACGGCGAGTGGAAGCGCAGCAAGTACACGGGTGTCGAGCTCGCCGAGAAGACCCTCGGTGTCGTCGGCCTCGGCCGCATCGGTGCGCTGGTCGCTCAGCGCATGTCCGCCTTCGGGATGAAGGTCGTCGCCTACGACCCCTACATCCAGCCCGCGCGCGCCGCGCAGATGGGCGTCAAGGTGCTGTCGCTGGACGAGCTGCTCGAGGTCGCCGACTTCATCACCGTCCACCTCCCGAAGACTCCCGAGACCCTCGGCCTCATCGGCGACGAGGCGCTGCGCAAGGTCAAGCCGAGCGTGCGCATCGTCAACGCCGCGCGCGGCGGGATCGTCGACGAGGAGGCGCTGTACTCGGCGCTGAAGGAGGGCCGGGTCGCCGGTGCCGGTCTGGACGTGTACGCCAAGGAGCCGTGCACGGACTCGCCGCTGTTCGAGTTCGACCAGGTCGTGTCCACCCCGCACCTCGGCGCCTCCACCGACGAGGCGCAGGAGAAGGCCGGTATCGCCGTCGCCCGCTCGGTGCGGCTCGCCCTCGCCGGTGAGCTCGTGCCCGACGCGGTGAACGTCCAGGGCGGCGTCATCGCCGAGGACGTCAAGCCGGGTCTGCCCCTCGCCGAGCGCCTCGGCCGCATCTTCACCGCGCTCGCGGGCGAGGTCGCGGTCCGCCTCGACGTCGAGGTGTACGGCGAGATCACCCAGCACGACGTGAAGGTGCTGGAGCTCAGCGCCCTCAAGGGTGTCTTCGAGGACGTCGTCGACGAGACGGTCTCCTACGTCAACGCGCCGCTGTTCGCGCAGGAGCGCGGCGTCGAGGTGCGGCTGACGACCAGCTCGGAGTCGGCCGACCACCGCAACGTCGTCACCGTGCGCGGCACGCTGGGCAACGGCGAGGAGGTGTCGGTGTCCGGCACGCTGGCCGGGCCGAAGCACCTGCAGAAGATCGTCGCCGTGGGTGAGTACGACGTGGACCTCGCGCTCGCCGACCACATGGTGGTGCTGCGGTACGAGGACCGTCCCGGTGTCGTGGGTACGGTGGGCCGGATCTTCGGTGAGGCCGGGATCAACATCGCCGGTATGCAGGTCTCGCGGGCCGTTGCCGGTGGCGAGGCGCTTGCCGTGCTGACCGTTGACGACACGGTGCCCGCCGGGGTGCTGACCGAGGTCGAGGCCGAGATCGGGGCCACGTTCGCCCGCTCGGTGAACCTGGTCTGACAGATCAAAAAGGGCGGCCGAGCTGACGTGAGTCAGCTCGGCCGCCCTTTGCTCTCCCCTACTTGTCGGCCACGTGGATCCCCCGCAGGGCCCTCGCCGCCAGCGCCGCCGCCCCGACCAGCAGCACCGTGCCGGCGATCGCCGCGCCCTGCATCCCGCTCGTGAACGCCTCGCGGGCCGTCGTCGCCAGGGCGTCTCCCGCGCGCCCCGGGAGGTGCGAGGCCACCGCCAGTGCGCCGCCCAGTGTTTCGTGGGCCGGAGCGGGGGCTGTGCCCGGAATCTCGTGGCGGTAGACCGCCGTACCGATGGAGCCGAGGATCGCCATTCCGAGCGCGCCGCCGAACTCCGCGCCCGTCTCCATCAGGGAGGAGGCCGAGCCGGCCCGTTCCACCGGGGCGCTGCTCATCGCCAGGTCCGTGATCTGGGAGATGACCATGACGATGCCGGAGGCGAGGACACCGCACGCGGTCAGGACCAGCCAGAGGGAGTCCGTGTCCGCGAGGGCCAGCAGCGCGTAGCCGGCCGCGCCGATCGCGAAGCCCGCGGTGACCACGTAGGCGCGGTTGACGCCCTTCTGGACCAGGGCCGTCGCCAGCGGGGCCGCCATGCCGATCGGCACCGAGGGGAGCAGCGCCCACAGGGCCGCCTCCATCGCGCTCTTGTCGAGCACCGACTGCAGGTACTGCGTGGTGAAGAACGCCGAGCCCATCATGGCGAACGAGGCGATGAGGTTGAGGACGACGGAGGGGGCGAAGCCGCGGCCGCGGAACAGGGCCGGCGAGATCATCGGGGAGGCCGCGGTGCGCTGGCGGTGGACGAAGGCGGTCGCGAAGAGCAGGCCGACGGTGATCGAGACGACGTACTCGGCGTGCCAGCCCTCCGACGGGATCTCCTTCAGGCCGTAGATCACCGGGAGCACCGCGGCCATGGACAGGGGGACGCTCAGCCAGTCGAAGCGGCCGGGGTTCGGGTCCTTCGACTCGGGCAGCAGGAACGGGCCGAGGACCAGCAGCAGTGCCATCGCGGGCAGGTTGACCAGGAAGACGGAGCCCCACCAGAAGTACTGGACGAGGACGCCGCTCATCACCGAGCCGAGCGCGATGCCGGCCGTCATCACGCCGGACCACAGGCCGATCGCCTTCGCGCGCTGGCCCGGGTCCGTGAACATCGTGCGGATCAGCGCCATCGTCGACGGCATCAGGGTCGCGCCGCCGATGCCGAGCACCGCGCGGGCCGCGATCAGGGTCTCGGCGCTGTTCGCGTACGCCGCGATCAGTGAGGCGGTGCCGAAGGCGGCGGCGCCGATCAGCAGGAGCCTGCGGCGGCCGATGCGATCGCCCAGCGAGCCCATCGTCATCAGCAGGCCGGCCAGGACGAAGGCGTAGATGTCGAAGATCCAGAGCTGCTGGGTGCCGCTCGGCTCCAGGTCCGCGCTGATCGCCGGGATCGCGAAGTAGAGGACCGAGACATCCATCGAGACCAGCAGCAGCGGGAGCATCAACACGCCCAGTGCGGTCCATTCGCGGCGGCCGGCGAGCCCGCCGACCGGGGTTGTGGTGGTGCTCGTCGAGTTCGTCATGCCAGGGACTGTACGGGCGTCTTAAACGCTTGTCTAGAACGTTTGTGTAAGTCATGCGTCTAGGACGGTTGTATGGATCGGGGGTAGGGTGGTGGGCATGGGACATCGTGAGGATCTGCTCGAAGGCGCCAAGCGCTGCCTGTTGGGGAAGGGGTTCGTGCGCACCACGGCGCGCGACATCGTCAAGGAGTCGGGGACCAATCTCGCGTCGATCGGCTACCACTACGGGTCGAAGGACGCACTGCTGGTGCAGGCGTACGTCTCGCTGATCGAGGGCCTCGGCGACAGCTTCGACCCCGGCTGGGGCGTGGGCGGTGAGGCCGACTCGGCGCCGGGGTCGCTGGAGCGTTTCCAGGAGGTGTGGGCGAACATCATCCGCTCGCTGCCCGAGGCGCGGGCCGTCTGGATGCTGAGTCTGGAGGTCATCATCCACGCGGACCGGCTGCAGGAGGTGCGCAAGCTGCTCGCCGCCGCGCAGGAGCAGGGCCGCTCGGGGATCGTGCCGATGTTCAACGGCGTCCCGGAGGCCGAGCTCGACAAGGAGACCGTCGACTCGGAGGGCCGCTTCTACCAGACCATCCTCAACGGCCTCATGGTGCAGTGGCTCTTCGATCCGGACACGGCGACGGACGCGGAGCAGCTCACCGAGGGGCTGCGGCGGGTGATCGCGGGGGCGCAGAAGGGCTGATGCCGCCGTCCCGCATCTCGAGGACGCGGTCAGCGAAGTGCCGTACCACCGCCCGGTCGTGGCAGATGAACAGGTACCCGAGGCCGAGCTCGTCCTGGAGGTCGGCCAGCAGGTTCAGCACGCCGGCCCGGACCGACGGGTCCAGGGCGGACACCGGTTCGTCCAGCACCAGCAGGCGCGGGTCGGAGGCCAACGCCCGGGCGATTCCCGCGCGTTGGCACTGGCCGCCGGAGAGCTCGTGCGGCCGGCGGTCTCCGTACGACGGGTCCAGGCCGACCCGGTCGAGGAGTCCGGCTACCCGGGCCGGGCCGTCGGTGGCGTTCCAGCGGCCCTGGACCTTCAGGGGTTCCGCCACCGCGTCGCGGATGCGGTGACGGGGGCTGAGGGAGCCGTAGGGGTCCTGGAAGACCGGCTGCATACGGGGGCGGAGCGGGCGGAGCTCCCGTTCGGGGAGTCTCGTCAACTCCCGGCCCTCGAAGTGGACTTCGCCCGCGTCCGGGCGGCGCAGCTGGAGCACCGCCAGTGCGGTGGACGACTTGCCGCAGCCGGACGGGCCGTTCAGGGCGAGGGTCTCACCGGGGGCGAGGGAGAAGGACACGTGGTCCACGGCGGTCACCGTGCCGTGGCGGACGACGAGGTCGCGGACGTCGAGAAGGGGTGTGCTCACGCTTCCTCCCGGTGATGGCAGGCGACCAGGCGGCCGCCCACTCGCTGCGGCTCCGGCTCCTCGTGGCGGCAGAGGTCCGTCGCGAGAGTGCAGCGCGGGGCGAAGGCGCAGCCCGGCGGGAGCGCGTCCGGGGCGGGGGGCGTGCTGGGGAGGGCGGGGAGGCGGCGGCCCCGGGCGTTCCAGGGCAGGGAGGCCAGCAGGCCCGCGGTGTACGGGGCGAGGGGTCGGGTCAACACGTGTTCCGCGGGGCCGAGTTCGGTCAGGCGTCCGGCGTACATGACCAGTACGCGGTTCGCGTGGCGCCGTACGGCGTCGAGGTCGTGCGTGACCAGGACGAGCGCCGCGCCGACGGCCTGGCGCTGCTCGGCGAGAACCGTCAGGACCTGGTCCCGGCGTTCCTCGTCGAGGGCGGTGGTCGGCTCGTCGGCGACCAGGACGTCCGGTTCGTTGATCGTCGCCATGGCGATCACCGCACGTTGCCGCATGCCGCCGGAGTACTCGTGCGGGTGGGCGCGTGCCTTGCGTACGGCGTCGGGGATGCCGACACGTTCGAGCGCGGCGACGGCCCGGGTCCGGGCCTCCCTGCGGGGGACGTGGCCCACCGACCGTACGGCGGCGGCGAGTTGGTCGCCGACGGGGTGGACGGGGGAGAGGGCGGAGAGGGCGTCCTGGGGGACGAGGGCGATACGGCGGCCGCGCTGGGCGGCGAGATCCGTGGAGCCCAGGAGCCGGATGCTCCCGCCGGTGGTCGCGCCCCGCGGCACCATCCCCAGCAGCGCTCGCGCGGTGAGGGACTTGCCGGCGCCCGACTCGCCGACGATCGCCAGGACTTCGCCGGGGCGGACGTCGAAGGACAGGCCGCGTACGGCCTCGATGCCGTCGAACGCGATGCGCAGACCACGGACGGAGAGCAGCGGCTCCGCAGCCGCCGGTTCTTCAGACTCCAACGGGGGTCTCCTTCTTCGTGACCGTGACGCGGGAGCCACGCCGTCCCTGTGCGTATGCCGCCCCCGACACCGCCAGTCCGGCCAGCAGGGCCAGCGCCACCGCGGGGGCGAGGGCCGCCCACGCGGCCCGTTCCACGTAGGCGCGGGACTCGTCGAGCAGCAGTCCCCACTCGGGGGCGGGCGGCTGGGCGCCGAGGCCCAGGAAACCGAGGGAGGCGAGCGCGAGCGCGATGCCGGGCAGGCGGAGCAGGGCGTGGCGGGCGACCGGCGCGGCGACGGACGGCAGGACGTGCCTGGTCAGAATCCACAACGGCGTTGCGCCGATGGCCCGTTGAGCGGTCAGGAAGGACGACGCACGCACCTCCTGCACCAGCGCCGCCGCATGCGCGGCCAGTGGCGGCCAGGAGATCAGAGCGACCGCGAGGGCAGCGCCGCCGGTGCCGGGGCCGGCGGCCGCCGCGACCAGGATGCCGACGATCACCGGGGGCAGCGCGTTGGCGATGTCGGCCGCGCCCGCCGCGACGCCCGGCAGGAAACCGAGCGCCAGGGCGAGCAGCAGACTCAGCAGGCATACGGCGGCTGCCGTGCCGACCGTCGGGGCGGCCCCGTGCCCGAGCCGGGCGAGGACGTCGCGGCCGAGGCCGTCGGTGCCGAGGGGGTGGGACCAGGAGGGGGCTGCCAGCCTGGCCGTGGTGTGTACGGCGTACGGGTCGCGCAGCAGGCCCCAGCCGATCGCCACGGCGAGTGCCGTGAACAGGGTCAACGGAATCGCCGGGTGTGTACGGACCGGACGCGTCGGCGGCAGGTTGAGCGAGGCGTCACGCAGCGCCGGTCCCAGCAGCCGACGCCGTGTGAACGCGGCCGCCGCGCCCGTGACCAGCCCGAGCAGCAGCAGCGCGAGCACCGCACCCTGCAGCAGCGGCAGGTCCTGCGACTTGGCCGCGCCCAGCGCCGTACGCCCGATGCCGGGCACGGCGAAGACGGTCTCCACCGCCACCGCGCCACCGGTCAGGCCGACGGACACCATCCCGAACTGCGGGACCAGCGGCGGCAGTACGCGTCGAAGCGCGGCACCCGAGACACGCGCCCGGCTCACCCCCGCACCCCGCCACAGCTCCACCCACCGCTCGTCCAGCACGGCCGGCAGCGCATCCGCGACCAGCCGGCCGAGCAGCCCGCCCGCCGGGATGCCGAGCGCGAGGGCGGGCAGCACCAGGTACTCGGGCCCCTGCCAGCCCGACGTCGGCAGCAGGCGCAGCCACACCCCGCACACCAGCAAAGCCACGGTGGCCAGCAGGAATTCGGGTACGGCGGCGAGCATCGCGGCCCATGCCCCGGCCGAGGCCCGCCCCCGTACCAGCACCGGCGCCACCAGCGCGCACGCCAGCGGCACCGCCACACCGAAGGCCGCGCCCATCAGCGCCAGCGACACCTGGAGCCCGGCGACGACGGACGGCAGGACGTCGGTGCCCGACACCCAGGAGGTGCCGAGTTCGCCGTGCAGCAGGTCGCCGGCCCAACTCCCCAACAGAGAAAGGGGACCCGCGCCCAGGCCGAGGTCGTGCCGGATCGCGTCCAGGGCCTCCTTCGTGGGCTCCTGCTCGGCGGAGCGGGCGCGCAGGACCGTGAGCGCGGGGTCCTTGCCGGAGAGCCAGGGCAGGAGGCCCACCACGGCCACGACGGCGACGAGACAGAGGGCGCGGGTCAGCCCGGCCGAGGTGGGCAACCCCCTTCTGCGGACGCTCACTTGACGTACGTGTCCGCAGTGACCAGCTCCCGCTCGCGCGGGTCGTGGGCGGCACCGACCACTCCGGTGGCATCGCCCTGGATCACGCGCTCGTGGAGCATCGGCACGGCGGCGTCGGTGGCGAGCACGGCTGCCTCGGCCGCGACGACGGCCCTGCGCCGGGCCTCGCCGGTCGCGGTGCCGCCCGCCTTCCTCAGCGCCTTGTCCACGGTCCTGTCCGCGAGCCGGGAGATGTTGAAGGAGCCGTCGGAGGCGAAGTCGCTGTACAGGTACGCGGCCGGGTCGCCGGAGTCGAGAACCGTCGCGCGGGAGAGGACGAACGCGTCGAACTCGCCCGCCAGCGCGTCGGATTCGATGTTCGCGTACTCGCGGACATCCAGCTTCACCCGGAACCCGGCCTTCTGCAGCTGCTGTTGCAGTGCGGCCGCGACCTCGGGCAGCTCGGCGCGGTCGGTGAAGGTGCCGATGGTGACGGTCCGGCCGGCCGGGTCGCCCGCCTTCGCGAGGGACACCGGCTTGCGCAGCCCGGCCGCCCACGGCAGCGCGGGCCCCAGCAGCCCCTCGGCGACGTCGGCGCGGCCCTCGTACACGCCCTTCACGATCGACTCGGCGTCGACGGCCTCGCGGGCGGCGGCCCGCAGGGAGGCGTCCTCGAAGGGGCCCTTCGCCGTGTTGAGGTACAGCGTGTTCGTACGCGGCATCGGGACCTCGGTGATCAGGTCCTCGGCGAGCAGCGCGGCCTGCGAGACGGGCACCGCCTCGACGATGTCGGCCTCGCCACTGCGCAGCGCCGCCGCGCGGGCGGTGCCGTCGGGCACGAACTTCACGTCGATTCCGGGGGACTCGGCCCTGCCGCCCCAGTAGCCGTCGTAGCGGTCGAGGGTGGCGGAGGAGGTGCCGTTCACCGATACGAGCTCGAAGGGCCCGGTGCCCGCGCCGACCGGGTTCACCGACTTTCCGCGGTACGCCTTCGCCGCGAGGATCGACAGCTGCGGCGAGCTCAGCCGCTGCGGGACGAGCGGGTCCTCGTCGGCGGTGGTGACGGTGACGGTGTCTCCGTGCGCCTCGGCGGTGAGGTCCACACCGTCGAGGATGCGGGGCTTGGGGGAGGCGGTCGCGGCCCTGGAGAGGGAGCGGACCACGGCCTCGGCGTCGAGCTTCGTGCCGTCGTGGAAGGTGACATCCTGGCGTATCTCGAAGGTCCAACTCCGGCCGGACTGGGTCCACTTGGTGGCGAGCGAGGGTTCGGCGTCGCCGTCCGCGTCCAGCTTCACCAGGGTCTCGGCGGTCGACCAGCGCGACAGCTTGAACGCGTCGTCGGACAGCGGGGACAGGCCCGAGCGCGGCGGCTGCATCATCGCCACGCGGATGCGCCGGCCGTCACCGCCGCCCTCGGCGGGGGTTCCCGAGAAGCAGCCGGTGAGCAGGGCGGACGCAACGGCGGCCGAGAGCAGGTGGCGGGCGGGCAGGCGCACGGAACCCTCCGGGTAAAGGGGTGGTCAAGGGGGAGCGTTCCGACCGTAGCATGATGACAATCGTTTTCAATAGCTGGGTGGTGCGGGTCACAAGGCGGGATGGTGCAGGTCGCGCAGGGCCGGGATCAGTGCGACCAGCATCAGCGCCGCCGTCACCGCGAACGCCCACGGGTAGCCGGTCAGGCCCGCCAGGACGCCGAAGCCGGCCGCGCCGACGCCCATGCCGCCGTCGTAGGCGAGGTTCCACAGGGCGCTGACCGTGCCGTACGAAGAGGCGGAGACCCGGGCGTACATCAGCGTGAGCGTGGCGTTCTGGGCGATGCCGAAGCCTGCACCGAACAGGGCGGTGCCCGCGACGACGGCGACCGGGCTGCCGGTCGCGGCGGTGACCAGCACGCCCGCCGCCGACAGCAGCAGGCCGGGCAGGACGAGCCGGGCGCTGCCGTGCCGGTCGCGCTGCAGGTCGCCGTACCGGCCCGCCAGCCAGCGGGTCAGGGTCGAGGCGGCGGGCTGTACGAACAGGGCCACCGCGACGACCGGGGCGGATGCCGACGGGACGGCCAGCGGCAGGAAGGTGACCAGGATTCCGGCGGCCGTGGCGGTGGCGGCGAAGACGAGGACGGGACGCAGCAGGGCGCCCGTTCGCAGCCCGCGGACCACACCCACCGACTCCCCCGACGCCGCCGGCCGGTCCGGCAGTCCGAGCACGGAGACGATCGCGGCCAGCGCCGCCGCGCCCCCGATCACGGCGACCGTCCCGTACCCCGCGTGCCCGGCCAGCCACAGGCCCAGCGGCAGGGCGACCAGCGACGGCACTCCGGAGACCACGCCCACCACGGCCAGGCCCTCGCCCCGCCGCTCCGCCGGGATCAGGGACGCGGTCAGGGCGCCGCCCGCGACGATCGTGAGCGCGAAGCCCAGGCCACGCACCAGGCACACCGCCACGATCCACACCAGGTCCCCGGAGACCGTCAGCACCACGGCCGGCGCGCCGAGCAGGAACAGGCCGGCCATCAGGGTCACCCGGTATCCGAAGCGCGCGACGAGCCGGGGGGTGACCAGTTCGCCGAGGACCGTGGCGAGCATCAGGGAGCCGGTGGCCAGGCCCGCACCCCTTCCGCCGCCCGCCCCGGCGGCGTAGGCGGGCACCACCGACAGCAGCAGGAAGAAGCTGACACTCGCGCCGATCAGGCTCACGAAGCGGAGCAGCAGGGGCCGGGTCAGCAGGGACGGTCGGGCGGTCGAAGGGGCGGTCGGGTGCGGGGCGTTCGGCTGGGCGGAGTCCGGCTGCGGGTCGTCCATGGAAGTCGTCATGCCTACGACGCTAGGGAGCGACCGGCTCCCCGCTAAGCTCCAATTCCATGCCTCTGCAGTGGGCCGGTCTGTCGCCCGAGCTGCTTCTGACCGTCGACCGGGACGGCGGGGAGCGGCTGTGCGCGCAGCTGGAGCGGCAGCTGCGCGACGCGATCCGCTCGGGTCGGCTGCAGGCCGGCGAACGCCTCCCGTCCTCCCGTGAACTCGCCCGCGTCCTCGGCCTGTCCCGGGGGCTCGTCCAGGACTGCTACGCCCAGCTCCAGGCCGAGGGTTACCTCGTCACCCGCGTCGGCTCGGCCACCCGCGTCGCGGACTGCGCCCAGGTGGAGGCCGTCCCCGCGGCGCCCGCGCCCGACGCCGGCCCCCGCATGATCGCCGACTTCCGGCACGGCGTCCCGGACCTGAGGTCCTTCCCGATCGCCGACTGGCTGTGGGCGACCAGGGAGGCGGCCCGCACCATCCCGACCGCCGAGCTCGACTACGGTGATCCGCGCGGCAGTTCGGCCCTGCGCGAGGTCGTCGCCGGGTACCTGCGGCGCGTGCGCGGCGCCGCCGCCGACCCCGCCCGTACCGTCGTCTGCTCCGGCTACGCACAGGGCCTCGGCCTCGCCCTGCGCGCCCTCGCCGGCTCCGGGGTGCGCATGGTGGCGTACGAGGACCCCGGCGGCCCGGCCACCGCGACGGCGGCCGCGGAGGCGGCCGGCCTCACGGCCGTACCGGTCCCGGTCGACGAAGCGGGCGTCGACGTACGGCAGTTGGAGGCGACCGGCGCCCGGGCGGTGATCGTGACCCCGGCCCACCAGTGGCCGACGGGTGTGGTGCTCGCGCCCGAACGCCGGCACGCCCTGACCGAGTGGGCGGCGCGCAGGGACGCGTACGTGATCGAGGACGACTACGACGCCGAGTTCCGCTACGACCGCGAACCGGTGGGCTCCCTCCAGGGCCTGGCCGCCGACCGGGTGATCTCCATCGGCACGGTCAGCAAGTCCCTGGCCCCCGCCCTGCGCCTGGGCTGGCTGCTGTGCCCTCCGGCACTAGCCCAACCCCTCACCGACCTCAAACGCATCGCCGACCGCGGCTCACCCGCCCTCGACCAGCTCGCCCTCGCCCGCCTGATCGAGTCCGGCCGCTACGACCGCCATCTGCGCCGCATGCGCACGACGTACGCGACCCGCCGCACCGCCCTCGTCTTCGCCCTGTCCCGACACGCCCCGTCCGTACGGCTGTCGGGGCTGGCGGCGGGGTTCCACGCGGTGGCGCACCTGCCGTCCGGGACCGACGAGGGGGCCGTGGTGGCGGAGGCCCGGGCCCGCGGAGTCGGCCTGTACGGCATGAGTGCCTGCCGCTCCTCGGGGGCCGCCTCGCCGCCCCAACTCGTCCTGGGATTCGGTGATCTGACGGACCGTGCGATCATCGAGGGGGTCGAGGCGGTCGGCGATCTGCTCATGGGCGCCGACTCCTGAGACGTCTCGGGCACCTCGAGGCCTCGATGGACGGTTCTCCAGGACTCGGGGGTTCTGATGAGCGGAGTGGCAAGGAGATCGTTACTCGCGGCGGCCGGGGCGGCGGGCCTCGTGGCGACCGGCACGCGGACCGCGTGGGCGGAAACCGGGCAGCGGGCGCAGCGGATACGGCTGACGCTGTCGGGGCCGACGGGACCGTCGCAGGTCGGCACGACGGAGCTGCACCTCGTCGACTCCTCGCGCCGGGACCCGTGGACCTCGACCGCCGCACCACGCGAACTGATGGTCAGCCTCTGGTACCCGACGTCCGACCCCCACGGCCGACCGCGTGCCCCCTGGCTGCCGACCGGCGCGGAGGCGGTGTGGAAGCGGCAGGTCGCGCAGCAGATCCGGACCTCCCTGGACGACGTCGACCTTCCCGTGACCCACGCTGCCGAGGACGCCCCGGTGGCGGCCGGTCGTCGCGGCCGTCCGGTCGTGCTGTTCTCCGCGGGATACGGCTCGGTCCGTGCGCTCGGCACCGCGCTGGTCGAGGACCTCGCCAGTCATGGCTTTGTGGTCGTCGCCGTCGACCACACCTACGAGGCCCCGGTCGTGGAGTTCCCCGGCGGTCGCCTGGAGCTGAGCAGGCAGCCGGCCGACGCGACCGACGACGACATCCTCAAGGCGCTGGGAGTGCGCCAGGACGACATCCGGTTCGTGCTGGACACGCTGGTGCAGCTGAACGCCGGACAAAACCCCGACGCCGGGCACCGTCCGCTGCCCCGGTGCCTGCGCGGCAGCCTCGACCTGTCCCGCGTCGGCATGTTCGGGCACTCGCTCGGCGGCGACACGACGGCCGAGGTCATGGTGCAGGACCGCCGTATCCGCGCCGGCGTCAACCTGGACGGAGCCGTCCACGGGGCCGCCCGCACCGCCGGCCTCGACCGGCCCTTCCTCCTGATGGGCAGCGCGGTCCATGGCCGCGACACCGACGACACCTGGGCCGACTTCTGGTCGCAGCTGCGCGGCTGGCGCCTCGACCTGCGGCTGCGCGACTCGCGGCACATGACGTACACCGACCTGTCGCCCCTGGCCCAACAGCTGGAAAAGGCACTGCCGTTGGCCCCCGAGGTGATCGCCTACCTGACCGCCACCATCGGCACGATCGACGCCGACCGGGCCGTCGCGGCCCAACGCGCCTACCTGGCCGCCTTCTTCGACCTCCACCTGCGCGGCAGGGACGGACATCTCCTGTCCGGACCGTCCGCGCGCTACCCCGAGATCGAGTTCGTACCGTAGCCGGGGGCACGACCGGTCACGTGGTCGATGGCCGATGCGGCGTCGGTGGCGGTCTGTGTGGGCCGGTACGCCGTTTCGGTCCACGGGCGGCCGCCCGACACCCACACGCTGCGGGCGTCGATGCCGATGGCGCCCCGGATGTCGGCGTGCGGTGAATCGCCGATCACCCAGGCGCCGTCGAGGGATGCTCCGACGATGGCGGCCGCCGCCTCGAAGGCTTCCGGCGCGGGCTTCCTGTGGCCGATCGCCTCGGAGACCACCCAGCCGTGCACGAGGCCGTCCAGGCCGGTGTTGCGGATCTTCGTCTCCTGCTGGGCGACCCGGCCGTTGGTGACGATCACGCAGGTCCAGCCGTCCGCGCGGGCCCTGCCGAGAGCGCGCCGGGTGGACTCGGGCAGGGTGACGCGCTCGGCGGCGCCGTGATCGAGGAACCTGCGTACGGCGGAGACGGGGACCGCCGGGCCGTAGCGGTCGGTCATGGCCCCGGCGACCTCCCGCCGTGGCGTGTAGCCGCTCGCGTCGAGGGCGAGCAGCCGGGCGAGGTCGCCGGCGGGCAGGGCGTGCTCCGCGAGGAAGGCGGCCGCCGCTTCACGGAAGGCGGCGTCCCGGTCCACCAGGGTGTTGTCGAGGTCGATCATCAGCAGCGGCACGACTGCAGTCGATCACCGGCAGCCGCATGCCTACAACCGCGCCCCCTTCAACGCCATGTGCAGCAGCAGCCGGTCCTCGCCGTCGTCCAGGTCCAGGCCGGTGAGCTGCTCGACGCGGGAGAGACGGTAGTAAAGGGTCTGGCGGTGGATGCCCAACTCCGCGGCGGTGCGGCCCGCTTGGCCCGCGCGGTCCAGGTACACCTCTGCCGTACGGGCGAGTTCGCGGTGGGCGGGTGCCAACAGGGCGTGTACGACGGGGTCCTGGGCCGTCTCCGGGGGCATCGCGGTCAGCAGGCGGAACGGGCCGATGTGCGCCCACTCGGCGACCGGACCCAGCCTTGGCTCGGCGAGCGCCGCCCGGGCCGCCGCGGACGCCTCCCGCCAGGCGGTCCCCAGCTCGGCGAGCCCCACCCGCGCGGAGGCGATCCCGGCGGCCGCCGCCCCGGCCCCCGACTGCTCCAGCAGCCGTCCCGCCGCCGAGGTCGCCGGTGTCAGCACGTCGGCCGAGCGCAGCCGGACCAGCAGCGCCAGGGAGTGTGCCGTCGCACCCCACGGCACCGTGCACAACGCCGTCGCGCCCGGCACCGTACGCACCGACGGGGTGTCCTCCGGGTCGTCGGAGGGCCACGGGGCCACGCACACCACCGTGTGGACGCCGTCCGCGCGCGCCCCCAGTGCCGTGCGCAGTTCCGTCACCGCCATGTCGTGCTGCCAGTCCCGCTCGGCGACCAGCACGGCCCGCAGTTCCCTGCTCAGATCCGCCCCGTGCTGGGCCTCGTCCGCGAGCAGCGCGCCGATGCGGACCGTCACCTCCATGGCCGCGGTCAGCTGCCGCTCGGTCGGGCCCGGATCGGAGTCCAGCAGCCAGACGTACCCCAGGACCACACCCCGATGGCGTACGGGCAGACAGATCCGTCCCCGGTAGACCCCGGCCTCGGGCGTGGGCGGGATACGGACCGGGCCCGTCGCCCGTGTGATGCCGAAGCCCTCGAACCACGTACGGACCGCCCGAGTCGAGCGCCGGGTCAGGATCGAGCGGGTGCGCACCGGATCCAGCGCCGAGGTGTCGAGGTCGCCCTCACTGTCGTACGCACCGAAGGCGATCAGCTCGAAGTCGCGGTTCTCCAGGGTCGCCGGGGCGCCCAGGAGCTCCGAGATCTCGTCCACCAGCTCCTGGTAGTCACCCACGTTTTTGAAAGGTCCAGCGTCGGCCGTCACTCGGGCATTCTCCCGCATAATCCCTGCCCCTTCATACATCTGTCTGAGATCTGCGGCACGGATGCGTGACAGCTGTCGATGGCTGAGGATCGGAGGGATCCTTAGGTTTCACGGTGGTTCTATCTGCTGGTTTGTGGAGGTGCCCCGTGCTGGGTCCCGTGATTCTTGCCGCGTCGCGCAGCGACCGGATGCGACGCCTGATCTCGGCGGCCCCGGTGACCAAGCAGGTCGTCGACCGCTTCATCCCCGGCGAGACCGTCGACGACATCGTGCCGATCATCGAGGACCTCACCGACCGGGGCCTCGAGCTGACGATGGACGTCGTCGGCGAGGACATCACCACCCCCGAGCAGGCCGGCGCCGCCCGTGACGCCTATCTGGCGCTGATCGACAGGCTCAAGCAGCTGGAGCTCGGCGAGCGGGTCGAGATGTCCGTCAAACTGTCGATGTTCGGACAAGCGCTGGACGGCGGCCACGAACTCGCGCTGAAGAACGTCCGGCCCGTGGTCGAGGCGGCGGCCGCCATCGGCACGACCGTCACGCTCGACGCCGAGGACCACACCACCCTCGACTCGATGTTCGCCATCCACGAGGAGCTGCGGAAGGACTTCCCGCAGACCGGCTGCGTCATCCAGGCCTACCTGTTCCGCACCGAGGCCGACGCCCGCCGCCTCGCCGCGGCCGGCAGCCGGGTGCGGCTGGTGAAGGGCGCGTACAAGGAGCCCGCCGAGGTCGCGTACCAGCAGAAGCAGGAGATCGACAAGGCGTACGTCCGGGTCCTGAGGACTCTCATGGAGGGCGAGGGGTATCCGATGATCGGATCCCACGACCCGCGCCTGATCTCCATCGCCCAGGAGCTCGCGCGCAAGGCCGGGCGCAAGCTGGACGAGTACGAGTTCCAGATGCTCTACGGCATCAGGAGCGACGAACACCTGCGACTGGCCGCCGAGGGCCACCGCATGCGCGTCTACACCGCCTACGGCACCGACTGGTACGGCTACTTCATGCGGCGCCTGGCGGAGAAGCCGGCGAACCTGCGCTTCTTCGTCCGCAGCATGATCAGCAAGGGCTGAACCCGAACACCCGCTCAAGTTCAAGGAGTTACGGATCTCATGGACGCTGTGACCCAGGTCCCCACCCCCGTCAACGAGCCGGTGCACGGCTATGCCCCCGGTTCGCCCGAGCGTGCCCGGCTCGAGGCCAAGCTGAAGGAGCTGGCCGAGAACCCGGTCGACCTGCCGATGACCATCGGCGGCGAGAAGCGGATGGGCGGCGGCGAGCGGTTCGACGTCGTACAGCCGCACAACCACAAGGCCCGCCTGGGTACTTACGCCAACGCGACCCAGCAGGACGCCCAGGACGCCATCGACGCGGCCCTCGCCGCCGCGCCCGCCTGGCGTGCGATGTCCTTCGACGACCGCGCCGCGATCATCCTGCGCGCGGCCGAGCTGCTGTCCGGTCCGTGGCGCGAGACGCTCGCCGCGTCCACCATGCTCGGCCAGTCGAAGACCGCCCAGCAGGCCGAGATCGACTGTCCCTGCGAGCTGATCGACTTCTGGCGCTTCAACGTCGCCTACGCCCGCCAGATCCTCGCCGAGCAGCCCCCGGCCAACTCCCCGGGCGTCTGGAACCGTCTGGACCACCGCCCGCTGGAGGGCTTCGTCTACGCGATCACGCCGTTCAACTTCTCGGCCATCGCGGGCAATCTGCCCACCGCGCCCGCGCTCATGGGCAACGTGGTGGTCTGGAAGCCGTCCCCGACCCAGACCCACGCGGCCGTCCTGCTGATGCAGCTGCTGGAGGAGGCGGGCCTGCCCAAGGGCGTCATCAACCTCGTCACCGGCGACGGCATCGAGGTCTCCAAGGTGGCCCTGGAGCACCGCGACCTCGCGGGCATCCACTTCACCGGCTCGACCAAGACCTTCCAGTACCTGTGGAAGACGGTCGGCAACAACATCGAGAAGTACCGCACCTACCCGCGGATGGTCGGCGAGACCGGCGGCAAGGACTTCCTGGTCGCCCACCCGAGCGCCGACCGCGCGGTCCTGAAGACGGCCCTGACCCGCGGTGCCTTCGAGTACCAGGGCCAGAAGTGCAGCGCGACCTCCCGGGCGTACATCCCGGCGTCCATCTGGAACTCCGGTTTCAAGGAGGAGTTCGCGGCCGAGGTCGACCACCTGACCATGGGTGACGTCACGGATCTCGCCAACTTCATCGGCGCCGTGATCGACGACCGCGCCTTCGCCAAGAACAAGGCGGCGATCGACCGCGCCGAGCAGGACCCGGCCTGCACGATCGTCGCGGGCGGCTCCTACGACGACTCGGTCGGCTACTTCGTCCGCCCGACCGTCGTCGAGTGCAGCAACCCGGAGAACGAGGTGTTCCGCACCGAGTACTTCGGCCCGTTCCTCGCCGTGCACGTCTACGAGGACGACCAGTACGAGGAGATGCTGACCCAGATGGAGTCGGTGTCCGACTACGCGCTCACGGGCTCGGTCGTCTCGGGCGACCGTGCCGCTGCGGCGTACACGATGGAGAAGCTGCGCTACGCGGCCGGCAACTTCTACATCAACGACAAGTCGACCGGCGCCGTCGTCGGCCAGCAGCCCTTCGGCGGTGGCCGCGCCTCCGGCACCAACGACAAGGCCGGCGCCCCGCAGAACCTGATGCGCTGGACCCTGACCCGCGCCATCAAGGAGACGCTGGTCCCGCCGACCGACTACACCTACCCGCACATGGGCTGACACGTCATCAGGGCACACTGCCCTCATGACCATGACGGAGAACGAGCCCCCGACCGTGGTGGCCGACGACGGTGTACGTCTGTGGGCCGCACGGTCGGGCGGGGACGGTGATCCCCTGGTGCTGTGCCACGGCGGGCCCGGCCTCTGGGACTACTTCGAGGACCTGGCGGAGCTGCTGGCCGACCTGACCCCGGTCGTCCGCTGGGACCAGCGCGGGTGCGGGCGTTCGCAGCGGTCCGTCGCCGGGCCGTGGACGAGCGAGCGGTTCGTCGCCGATCTCGACGCCGTACGACGGCACTTCGGGCTGGAGCGGATGCGGCTGCTCGGCCACTCCTGGGGCGCGTACCTCGCGCTGAGCTATGCGCTGGCGCACCCGGAGCGGGTGAGCGGCCTGGTGTACGTGGCGGGCACGGGTATCGGCCCCGACTCCGACTGGCGCCCCGCCTTCGAGACCAACCTCCTGGCCCGGCTCGGCGAGCACCCCGAACGCCTCGCCCGCTGGCGGGAGTTGGCGGACCGGCCGGTGCGGTCCGAGACGGACGACCGGGAGTGGGCGGTGCTCCAGTGGTCGGCCGAGTCGGAGGACCGCGAGCGGGCGCAGGAGCGGGCCGGGCGGATGGCCGACCCGTGGTTCGGGGTCAACCACCGGTGCAGCAGGGCCCTCGAGGAGGAGCGCGGGCGCCGGTGCGGCACACCCGGGCTGTACGACGCCTGCCGGTCCCTCGACCTGCCCGTACTGATCGTCGACGGGGCCCGCGACATCCGGCCGCGGTCCGCCGTGGACTCCCTGGAACGCACCTTGCCCCGCGTCCGCCGGGTGATCCTTCCGGACGCGGGGCACATGGTGTGGACCGACGACCCGAAGGGCTTCCGTCGGGCCGTGGCGGCTGAATCGGGGTGAGCTAGCCGGGCATCTCCGTCCGCTCCCACCACTCGTAGACGGGGAGCTTCCCCTCGGGCGTCTCCGTCAGCCGCGGGGTCGGCCTGAAGTGCTCGTAGCCGTTGCGGAGCTCGATCTTCAGATCTGCCCCGGATGTGGGGACCTGGACGATCCGATCGGGCAGGTCGGCCGGACCGCCCTCGAGGAATGCCTTGAATTTGTCGCTCATGACCTCACTGTTCCCGTTCGCCGGAATTCGGTGTCGCGCGCCGCGCGGAGGATCAGTCGTGTGGGCGATCCGGCCCACTGCCCGGTAGGAGTCAGTCGGGGAGCACGAGCACCAGCTTGCCCTTCGCGTGCCCCGCCTCGCCCAGCTCATGGGCCTTGGCCGCCTCGGCGAAGGGAAGGGCCGCCTCGACGTGGATGCGGACCCGGCCGCCCGCCAGCAGGGCGGCGATCTTCTCCAGCCGTTCGCCCGAGGGCGCCGCCTGGACCACCGCGAAGCGCATGCCGCGGGCCTCCACCTCCTCCGGGGCGAGGCCCAGGTTGCCGGGGATCGCGGAGATCAGCAGGCCGCCGGGGCGGAGGGTGTTGAGGGTGCGCGGGCCGTAGTCGCCGCCGATCAGGTCGAGGGCCACGTCGATGTCGTGCACGGCGTCCGTGAAGTCGGTGGCCGGGTAGTCGACGAGCTCGTCGGCGCCGAGGTCGCGCAGGAAGTCGTGCCGGTCGGCGCGGGCCGTGGCGACGACGTAGGCGCCCTCCGCCTTGGCGAGCTGCACCGCCGCATGGCCCACGCCGCCCGCCGCGGCGTGGATCAACACCCGGGTGCCCGGACCGACTTGGGCGATGTCGATCAGGGCCTGCCAGGCGGTGAGCGTGGCCGTCGGCGCGGCGGCCGCGTGGATGTGGTCGACGGTGGCGGGTTTCGCGGCGAAGTGGGCGGCGGGGGCGGTGACATGAGTGGCGTAGGCGCCCGACTCGACCTTGCCGAAGACCTCGTCGCCGGGGCGCAGGCGGGTGACGCCGTCGCCGACCGCCTCCACGGTGCCGGAGAGGTCCCGGCCCAGCGTGAAGGGCGGTTCGCCGTAGAGCGGGGCCGTGCCCGAACGCACCAGCAGGTCGATCGCGTTGATCCCCGCGGCGCGCACCCGCACCAGCACCTCGCCCGCCGCGGGCACGGGCAGCGGCCGCTCCTCGACCTCGAGCACCTCGGGGCCGCCGAACCGGCGCTGGGTGATCACCTGGGTGCGGGGATGTTCCGTGGTCATCGGGGTCTCCCTCCCGAGTACGGACCGGGCGGCGGTACGGCCGCTCCCGACCATCGTGACTCCGGGGTTCCCGCTCGTCATCGCCTCGCACCGCTTTCGCCCACGTCGGCTGAAAACCGCAGCTCAGCGCGGTGTGACCCAATCCACCGTCTCAGATAGTAGGAAGTCCGAGTAATTGTGGAGACAGACCGGCGCTCCTCGCTTAGCTTTGTAGAAGCCGAACGTCTCGCTCGACCAAGCGAATGGCGGTCGTGAGCCGGGCCCCGTGCAGGCAACCCCTGCGGCCCGCTCCCCGCCCCACCCGGCGTCTCGTAACCCTCTTGTGCACTCCAGGATTTCGAAGGAGTCGAATTCCCATGGCCGAGACGACCGCACGCCGCCGAGTCCGTCACACCTCCCGTACGAGCGAGTCCGACCGCAAGAACGCCGCGGCCGCCCTGCAGCGCGCCCTCGACCGCAGGGACAACGGCGGTTCGACCGGCCACTGAGCCGGGCATCACCTACAGGCCGGGAGCCGCACCCTCCCCCACTCTCGACTCGCTCGAGCGGGAGGGACCCCATGAGGTGCGGCGCGGACTCACGTCCCGCGCCGCACCTCGAAGTGATCGATGCGCTCGCCGCTCTGCGCGAGCGCCGACACCTTGAGGACCGGCCGCGCACCGCTCTCCGCCTCCACCGCGAGGAGCGAGAAGCCCCGGTAGCGCACCCGCGACCACTCCACGGTCTCCGCCGCGGAGGCCTTCGACTTCGTCCAGTGGAAGCTGTCGATGGAGTCGTGGTGCGTGGCGTGCCCCTCGTAGCTCTCCTTCACGCCCGACGGGAAGCCGTACAGATCACGGCCGCCGCCGCCCGCGGTGACGTACACGATCCCGTCCTTCGTCGGGTCCGTCGACGCCCCGATGGGGACGGACCGGCCGACCTCGCCGTCCTTGACGGCGTCGGTCCGCTCGTAGACGTGGTTGTGGCCGTTGATCACCAGGTCCACCTGGTGTCTGGCGAACACCGGCAGCCACTCCGCCCGCACCCCGCCGTCGGAGGCGTGCGAGGAGGTCGAGTAGGCGCAGTGGTGGAAGAAGACCACGACGAAGTCGACCGTCTTCGACGCCCGCAACTCGCCGAGCTTCTCGTCCAGCCACTTCGTCTGCCGGCCGCCGCTGTGGCCGAAGTTGGCGGGGATCTCGTACGACACGTCGTTCGCGTCCAGCGCCACGAAGCCGACGTTGCCGTACGTGAACGCGTACACCCCCGGCGCCGTGCGCGCGTCGAAGCCGCTGTCCGGGAGGGAGAAGCGGGCCAGCTGGCCGCCGTAGCCCTCGGGCGAGTACCAGGCCTCCATGTCGTGGTTGCCGGTCGTCACCATCCAGGGGACCGTCTTCGCGACCGACTCGTTCTGCTTGAGGAACAGGTCCCAGAAGCCCGGGTCGTAGCCGTCCGACTTCTCGCCGCGGCCGTTGGTGTCGGCGTAGCAGATGTCGCCGGCGTGGAGGTGGAAGGCCGGCTTCTGGCGCAGGATGACATGGTCGTTGGCGGCCGCGGCCTGGCTGACGCCCTGGTCGCCGAAGGCCGTGAACACGAACTTCTCCGGGCTGGCCGGCGCCGTACGGAAGCTGCTGATCGTCGAGCGGTGCTTCGGTGAGGCCGGGTCGAAGCCGTCGTGGCCCACGCCGTAGTAGTACGTCGTGCCCGGGCGCAGGCCGTCCAGGGCCGCGTGGACGTAGTACTGCTCCAGCGCCGCGCGCACACCCGTCACGCCCGGGGTGTGCAGGTCGCGGATCTCGGCCTCGATCTTCCGGCTCAGGTCGTCGGGCTCGAGGCCGACGCGGACGTACGGCTTCTTCACGGCGAGCGGGACCTGCCACGAGACCCGCATCTGCGTCTTCGGGTCGGCACCGAAGGCGAGGTGGCGGCCGAAGGGGGAGACCACCGAGCCGTGCACCTGCGAGGTCGCGGGCGAGGGGGTCGTTCCCTGCGGTCCCTGTGCTCCCGAGCCGCTGCCGCCGCAGCCGGTCAGCAGTCCGCCCGCCGCCACCGCGCCCGCCGTCACCAGCGTGCGGCGCCGCATGAGTTTCGTGCGCAGGTACTCGTGCTGCTCGGCCATGCTCATGCGGCTTGCGAGCTGCGGCGGAATGCCGAAGTCGGGAATGTCCATGGTGGTGAAGTTCCCAGCGAATCCCAACGCCCGCCAGTCATACGGGTGAACGGGTGGCGTCCAGTTGACGCCCTCCGTCGTCGCCCTGTCCGTATCGCGGACATGACGTGTCATCCCATGGGACGGGGAGTAGGGTTCCCACATGTCTCGCAGCATCAATCTCGCAGTGATCCCCGGTGACGGCATCGGCCAGGAGGTCGTGGCCGAAGGTCTGAAGGTCCTCTCCGCCGTCCTTCCGCAGGATGTGAAGCTGGAGACCCAGGAGTACGACTTCGGCGCCACGCGTTACCACGCCACCGGTGAGACCCTCACCGACGCCGACCTCGAGTCCCTCAAGCGGCACGACGCCATCCTGCTCGGCGCCATCGGCGACCCCTCGGTCCCGTCCGGTGTCCTGGAGCGCGGCTTCCTGCTCAAGCTCCGCTTCGCCTTCGACCACCACGTCAACCTGCGGCCGAGCAGGCTGCTGCCCGGCGTCGCCACCCCGCTCGCCGGTGAGCCGCAGATCGACTTCGTCGTGGTCCGAGAGGGCACCGAGGGCCCGTACACCGGCAACGGCGGCACCATCCGCAAGGGCACCGAGCACGAGGTCGCCACCGAGGTCTCCGTGAACACGGCCTTCGGTGTCGAGCGCGTCGTCCGCGACGCCTTCGCCCGTGCCCAGGCCCGCCCGCGCAAGAAGCTCGCGCTGATCCACAAGAACAACGTGCTGACCTTCGCGGGTCACCTGTGGACCAATGTCTTCAACAAGGTGGCCGCGGAGTTCCCCGAGGTCACCACCGAGTACATGCACGTGGACGCGGCGACCATCTACCTGGTCACGCAGCCCGAGCGCTTCGACGTGATCGTCACCGACAACCTCTTCGGCGACATCATCACCGACCTCGCCGCGGCCGTCTCCGGCGGCATCGGCGTCGCGGCCTCCGGCAACATCAACCCGTCCGGAGAGTTCCCGTCCATGTTCGAGCCGGTCCACGGCTCGGCCCCGGACATCGCCGGCCAGGGCAAGGCCGACCCCAGCGCCACGGTCCTGTCCGTCGCCCTGCTCCTGCGCCACCTCGGCTACGAGGCCGAGGCCGCCCGTATCGACGAGGCGGTCTCCGCCGACCTCGCCGAGCGCACCGGCAAGCCCGCCCGCAGCACCGCCGAGATCGGCGACGCGCTGGCCGTACGAGTAGCCGGCTGACCCGCGGCGCCACTCGAACTCCCCCACTCTCGACTTCGCTCGAGCGGGGGGACCCCCACCGAAGCCGCCGGGTCACTCCGCACCCGGCGGCTTTCGCATGTCCCCCGCCGGGTGCCACCATCATCCCCTGGGCCGCATTTCACGCCGTTTCTCCCCCCCATAGCCTTAAGGGCATGGGTGGTACCCCCATCGGACCCCGCCTTGCGATAATCGAACGCGGAGCCGCGGATTGAGGGAATGCTCGGACGTCCTAGCACTGGCCACTGGCAGTACGGACGTGAGCGCGGCCCGTCACACACAACCGGTGAAGGACAACCACTCATGACGACGCCCACGATCGAGCTCAAGCCCTCGGCCTCGCCACTCTCCGACGCGGAGCGCGAGGCGATCCTGGCGAACCCCGGGTTCGGCCGCCACTTCACCGACCACATGGTGACGATCAAGTGGACCGAGGGCCGCGGCTGGCACGACGGCCAGCTCGTCCCGTACGCCCCGCTCTCCCTCGATCCCGCCACGATGGTCCTGCACTACGCGCAGGAGATCTTCGAGGGCCTCAAGGCCTACCGCCAGCCCGACGGCACCGTCGCCACCTTCCGCCCCGGGAAGAACGCCGAGCGCTTCCAGCGCTCCGCGCACCGCCTCGGCATGCCCGAGCTGCCGGTCGACACGTTCATCGAGGCCTGTGACGCCCTGGTCCAGCAGGACAAGGCGTGGGTGCCGGCGCACGGCGGCGAGGAGTCCCTCTACCTGCGCCCGTTCATGATCGCGACCGAGGTCGGCCTGGGCGTGAAGCCCGCCAACGAGTACCTCTTCCTGGTCATCGCCTCCCCGGCCGGCGCCTACTTCCCCGGTGGCGTCAAGCCGGTCTCCATCTGGCTCTCCGAGGACCGCGTCCGCGCCGTCCCGGGCGGCATGGGCGACGCGAAGACCGGCGGCAACTACGCGGCCTCCCTGCTCGCCCAGGCCGAGGCCGCCGCCAAGGGCTGCGACCAGGTCTGCTACCTCGACGCGGTCGAGCACAAGTGGGTCGAGGAACTCGGCGGCATGAACCTGTACTTCGTGTACGGCGACAAGATCGTCACCCCGTCCCTGACGGGCTCCATCCTCGAGGGCGTCACCCGTGACTCCCTGCTGACCGTCGCCCGCGACCTGGGCTACGAGTCCGAGGAGGGCCGCGTCTCCATCGACCAGTGGCAGCAGGACGCCGAGAACGGCACCCTCACCGAGGTCTTCGCCTGCGGCACCGCCGCCGTCATCACCCCCGTCGGCACGGTCAAGCGCGAGAGCGCCGAGTGGCAGCAGGCGGGCGGCGAGCCCGGCGAGGTCACCCTCAAGCTGCGCGAGGCGCTGCTGGACGTCCAGCGCGGCAAGGCCGAGGACGTCCACGGCTGGATGCACCGCCTCGGCTGATCCCAACTGCCGGTCGAAGACCGGGAGTTCGTTCGACGCGTAGCGCTTCCCCCGCGCGGGTATCCACTCCTTCCGCGGGGGGAGCGTGCTCTCCGGTGTGCGGAAACGGCCGGGGGAGGGAGCGCGGGTGAACGGGCGTACGCCGATGTCGAGGCCACGCTGGCTGCTCCGTGCGTTACGCACCCCGCGCCGGCCGCAGAGCCTCACGGTGCTGGCCCTGCTCGCCGCCGTCGCCGGGCTGCTGCTGTGGTGGGCCCACGCCATGGACAGCTACGGCGAGAACCTCGCCCTCAACCTCGGCACCGACCTCGTCGGCGTCGTCGTCACCGTCTTCGTGATCGGCCCGCTGATCTCCCGCGCCCAGGAGGGCCGGGTCCGCGAGCACACCCGGCTCGACTACGAGTGGTTCAGCGCCCAGGTCTACGGCTCGACCTCGAACGTGAAGGTGCTGGACACCTTCTCCAACCTGTTCGGCCCGCAGTACTCCGAACGGCTCTTCCGCGGCATCAGGTCCGCCACCGCGCACGGCGCCCGGGTGCAGATCCTGCTCCTCGACCCCGACTCCCTCGCCGTCATCCTGCGCGGCCGCGAACTGGGCGAGCAGAGCGCCGACATCCGCCGCGACATCCTGCGCAACCTGCGCACGCTCAGCCAGTTCGCCCGCCGCCTCGACGACACCGCCCGCCAGTTCCTCGAGGTACGCCTCTGTTCCACCTCCCCGGGCGTGACCCTCTACCGCTGGGACGAGCGCTCCCTCGTCTCCTTCCTCACCGTCGGCCGGCTCTCCGGCGAGGGCGTCCAGCTCGAGGTCGCCGTGCGCTCCCCGCTCGGTGCCTTCGTCGAGCAGCGCTTCGACGAGCTGTGGCAGCAGAGCAAGCCGATGGAGCGGTTCACCCATCTGCCGGTGACCCTGGTCGACGCGACCGACGGGCGCCGGGAGTTCACCTGCCGGTTCGTCTACGTCGAGGACTGTCTCTACGTCGCCGGGCACGACCTGGTGTCCTATATGGCGCGCCACCGCCTCGACCAACTCTCCGCGTACAGCGAGGCCTTGGCCGTGTCGGGCGCCCATGAGCTGATCGTCGTCGACGACGAAAGCGACCTGCATGAGCTGCTGAGGCAGCACTTCGCGGAGAAGTACGATGCGTCGGCGGCCGCCTTCGTCGAGTTGCGGCCGCCTGTCCTGGTCACGGAATAGAGGCCCCGGCACACATGAGTTCAGCGCTCCACCTCGCTCGTCCCACGAGCCCCCGCTTTCGCGCCTTCACGCCCCGTGACCTGGACGGTCTGCTGCAGCGCGTCTCCCTGACGGACGATCAGCGGCTCGCTCTGCGCGCTGTTTCGTCGGTCCTGCCGTTCCGTACGAACACGTATGTCATCGACGAACTCATCGACTGGTCGGCGGTCCCCGACGACCCGATCTTCCGGCTGACCTTCCCGCAGGCCGGGATGCTGCCCGCGCCCGATGTGCGCCGGATGGCGGATCTGCTGCTCAAGGATGCGTCCCGGGCCGAGATCCAGCGTGCCGCGCACGAGATCCGGATGAAGCTCAACCCGCACCCCTCGGGCCAGCTCGACGCCAACGTCCCCGTGCACGAAGGGCGGCGGCTGACCGGGCTGCAGCACAAGTACCCGGAGACCGTGCTGATCTTCCCGCGCCAGGGCCAGACCTGCCACGCCTACTGCACCTACTGCTTCCGCTGGCCCCAGTTCGTCGGCGAGGCCGACCTGCGCATCGCCACCGACGACATCGCGACCACGTCCGCCTACCTGCGGGCCCACCCGGAGGTGACCAGCACCCTGATCACCGGCGGTGACCCGCTGGTGATGAGCACGGAGGTGCTGCGGCGTTATGTGGAGCCGCTGTTGGAGATCGACACCGTCCGCTCGATCCGCATCGGCACCAAGTCGCTCGCCTTCTGGCCGTACCGCTTCACCACCGACCGCGATGCCGACGACCTCCTCCGCCTGTTCGAGAAGGTGGTGGCAAGCGGCCGCCACCTCGCGCTGATGGCCCACTTCACGCACCCGCAGGAACTGCGCCCGCAGGTCGTGCGGGACGCGATGCGCCGGGTGCGCGGCACCGGCGCCGTGATCCGCTGCCAGGGCCCGCTGGTGGCCGGCATCAACGACAGCGCCGAGGCCTGGGCCGAGCTGTGGGACGTGACGACGACTCTGGGGGCCGTGCCCTACTACCAGTTCGTGGAGCGCGACACCGGCCCGCAGGGCTACTTCGGCGTCCCCCTGGCCCGCGGCCACCAGATCTTCCGCGACGCCTACGCCCGCGTGTCGGGGCTGGCCCGCACGGTACGCGGTCCGGTGATGTCGGCGATGCCGGGCAAGGTGTGCGTGGACGGGGTCGCCGAGATCGCCGGCGAGAAGGTGTTCGTCCTGCACCTGATCCAGGCGCGGGATCCCGAGTTGGTGGACCGCCCCTTCTTCGCGGCGTACGACGAGGGGGCGACGTGGTTCACGGACCTCAAGCCTGCGTTCGGTTTGAGCCGGTTCCTGCCCGGGCTGGACGTCGGCTGATCTGTGCTCGGCGATCGTGCGGGCGTCCCTCGCTGGAATGAGCCCGGGGGTGCAGCAACAGATACACCGCGCCGCCCACCACCCCCGAGAACACAAAACTGCAGTCCACCCCACCGGTCAGCGACAGCAACGGCCCCTCGTACGACGGCAGGGACACCGCGAGCAGGCCTACCCCCGCGCCGACCGCCCAGGACACCGTCGCCGGGATGTTCCAGCCCGCGCTGTACCAGTAAATGCCGCCCCGCGAGCGGCGGTTGAAGACCTGGAGTGCGTCCGCGTCGTACACCCCGCGGCAGCGCGCGAAGCCGATCAGTGTGATGACCGCCCATGGTGTGCCGATGGCCGTCAGGAGCAGGACGAAGGACGTCATGGCCGACTGCGCGTCCCAGGCGTAGTGGCCCGCGAAGACGCAGGCCGTGGCGACGACCGCGACGGTGCAGGTGGCCCGGGCGCGGGAGGCGCGCGGCAGGATGGCGTCCAGGTCGAGGCCCATGGAGTACAGCATCAGGCCCGCGTTGCCGACCGAGCCCGCGGAGGCGGCGAGGAGGAGCGGGACCAGGTACCAGGTGGGGGAGGCGGACACCAGCGGCCCGGCGTAGTCGAGCGCCGCCCGCGCCCCGTACGCCGTGAAGGTGCCGAACAGTTGGGGGACCAGCAGGCCCGCCGTCAGGCCCAGCCAGGTCGCGTGCAGGACCCGGCGGGAGGTGTGGCGGGTCGGTGAGATGTAGCGGGTGTAGTCGCCGAGGAGGGTGATGAAGGCGATGGGGCCCGAGAGGCCCGCCGCCACCGCCGCCAGCAGCCATGTCGGCCAGAAGCCGCCGAGCAGGTAGCCGCCGGTCTGCGGGAGCGCTTCGGTCGTGAAGTGCGGGGCGTACGCGATCACCCCGAGTGCCAGCAGGGCCGTCATGCCGATGGCGAGGACGCGGGACATGGCGAGCAGCACGCGGTAGCCGTACACCGCGCCCGCGACGGTCGCCGCGGCGAGCAGGGCGTAGACGACGCCGTACGAGACACCGTTCTGCGGGAGCCCGAGGAGGCGGCCCAGCACGCTCACCATCACGTCTCCGCCGATCCAGACGGTCAGGGCGGTGTAGCCGAGGGCCAGCAGCAGGCCGACGACCGAACCGACCAGCCGGCCGCGCACGCCGAACTGGGCGCCGGAGGAGGTGGACAGGTTCGTCGCCGTGCGCAGGGAGACCAGCGCCAGCGGGGCCGTGAACGCGGTGCCGACCACCGTGCCCGCCACGATCGAGCTCACCGACGCCCACCAGTCGAGGCCGAAGGACGGCGGCAGCCAGCCGAAGACGATCACGCCCAGGCAGAGGTTGGAGCCGAGCAGGATCGAGACCAGGTCCCGTGGGCCGCTGGTGCGTTCCTCGTCGGGGATGGTGTCGACTCCGCGCTGTTCTATCGGCATGGCTGGGCTCCCTCGCGTTGCACCGCATTTAGAACGACACTCAATGTGAGTCACACCGCGAGGGACGTCAAGCCTTCCGTTCATGGATGCTCACGGTTAGAGTGACGCTCTAAATGAAGGGAACGACATGCGGCTGACCCCCACCGAACGTGACCGGCTGCTGCTCTTCGGAGCCGCCGAGCTGGCACGCGCCCGCCGGGCCCGCGGTCTACGGCTCAACGTGCCGGAGGCCGCCGCGCTGATCGCGGACACCGTCTGCGAGGCCGCCCGCGACGGCGCCCGGCTCGCCGAGGCCGTCGAGCGGGCCCGGTCGGTGCTCGGGCCGGACGACGTGCTGCCCGGCGTCGCGGACGTCGTCACCGAGGTGCATGTCGAGGCCGTTTTCGACGACGGTTCGCGGCTCGCGGTCGTGAGTGATCCGATAGCCGGCGGCCGGCTGGGGGACGGGGCGCCGGGCGCGCTGCTGCCGGGGCCCGTGCACGTCGGGCCCGAGGCGGTCGTGCGGCTCACGGTCACCAACACCGCGATCGTGCCCGTCTCCGTCACCTCCCACTTCCATTTCTTCGAGGCCAACCCGCGCCTCGACTTCGTACGGGAGAAGGCCTACGGGATGCGGCTCGCCGTGCCCGCCGGGTCGTCGGTGCGGTTCGGGCCGGGGGAGAGCGTCGAGGTGGGGCTGCTGCCGATCGGGGGCGAGCGGGTCGCGATCGGGTTCGCGGGGCTCGTCGACGGGGCGCTGGACGCGCCGGGGGTGAAGGAAGAGGCCCTGCGCAGGGCCGCCGCCTGCGGATACATGGGAGCCGAAGGATGAACCCGTACGAATACGCAGCCACCCACGGTCCCCGTGCCGGCGACCGCATCCGGCTCGGCGACTCGGGGCTCGTCGTCCGCGTGGAGTCCGACTCCCAGCGCTACGGCGACGAGTTCCTCGCCGGGTTCGGGAAGACCGCGCGGGACGGGTTGCACCTCAAGGCCGCCGCCGTCCGCGAGACCTGTGACGTCGTCATCAGCAATGTGGTGGTGATCGATGCCGTGCAGGGGATCCGCAAGGTCTCCATCGGCATCCGGGAGGGGCGGATCTGCTCGATCGGGCGGGCCGGGAATCCCGACACGCTCGACGGGGTCGACGTCGTGGTCGGCACCGGTACGTCCATCGTGTCCGGCGAGGGGCTCATCGCGACCGCCGGTGCCGTCGACACCCACGTCCATCTGCTGTCGCCGCGGATCATGGAGGCCTCGCTGGCGTCCGGCGTGACGACGATCATCGGGCAGGAGTTCGGGCCCGTGTGGGGCGTTGGCGTCAACTCGCCCTGGGCGCTGCGGCATGCGTTCAACGCCTTCGATGCCTGGCCGGTCAACATCGGGTTTCTGGGGCGGGGTTCGTCCTCGCACCAGGCCCCGCTGGTCGAGGCCCTCGCCGAGGGCGGTGCCTCCGGCTTCAAGGTGCACGAGGACATGGGCGCCCATACGCGTGCACTGGACACGGCGTTGCGCGTCGCCGAGGAGCACGATGTCCAAGTCGCCCTGCACAGCGACGGGTTGAACGAATGTCTCTCGGTCGAGGACACGCTGAGGGTGCTGGAGGGGCGGACGATCCACGCCTTCCACATCGAGGGGTGCGGGGGCGGTCACGTACCGAATGTGCTGAAGATGGCCGGCGTTGCGAACGTCATCGGGTCCTCCACCAATCCGACCCTGCCCTTCGGGCGGGACGCCGTCGCCGAGCACTACGGGATGATCGTCTCCGTCCACGACCTCAAGACCGATCTGCCCGGCGACGCCGCCATGGCCCGTGACCGCATCCGCGCCGGGACCATGGGCGCCGAGGACGTGCTGCACGACCTGGGCGCGATCGGCATCACCTCGTCCGACGCGCAGGGCATGGGCAGGGCGGGCGAGACGGTCCGCCGTACCTTCGCCATGGCCGGGAAGATGAAGGCCGAGTTCGGCGCCCCGGACGAGCACGACAACGAGCGCGTCCTGCGCTACATGGCCAAGCTGACCGTCAACCCGGCCATCGCGCACGGGCTTTCGCGCGAGGTCGGGTCGATAGAGGTCGGCAAGCTGGCCGACATCGTGCTGTGGCGGCCGGAGTACTTCGGCGCCAAACCGCAGCTCGTCCTGAAGGCCGGCTTCCCGGCGTACGGCGTGGTCGGCGACCCGAACGCGGCCACCGACACCTGCGAACCCCTCGTCCTGGGACCGCAGTTCGGCGCACACGGCGCGACCCCCGCCGACATCTCCGTCGCCTTCGTCGCACAGGCGGCCCTCGACCAGGGAGGCGACACCATGCCGACCCGGCGACGCAGGGTCGCCGTCCGCGGCACCCGCGGGATCGGCCCCGCCGATCTGTGCCTCAACTCCCGTACCGGAGCGGTGGATGTGGACCAGCGGACAGGTCTGGTCACGCTCGACGGCGAACCGATCCGCTCGGAGCCCGCCGAGTCCGTCTCCCTCAACCGTCTGTACTTCCTCTAAGGACCTCCCGGATGAACAAGGCTGCCGCCGACGGCTTCCGCATGCCCGCCGAATGGGCCCCGCACGAGCGCACCTGGATGGCGTGGCCGGGCCCCAACCCCACCTTCGAGGACCCCGGCGACCTCGCCGCCTCGCGCGCCGCCTGGGCGTCGGTCGCCCGCGCGATACGCCGGTTCGAGCCGGTGACGGTGGTGTGCGGACCGGGGCAGTCCGCCGATGCGCGGGCCCTGCTGGGCGAGGGTGTCGACACCGTCGAGCGGGACCTCGACGACGCCTGGATGCGCGACATCGGGCCGACCTTCCTCACCAACGGCAAGGGCGAACTGGCCGCCGTGGACTGGACGTTCAACGGCTGGGGCGCCCAGCACTGGGCCCGCTGGGAGCACGACGCCAAGATCGCCGCGTATGTGTCGGACCTCGCGGGCGCGAGGACGTACACCTCGAAGCTGGTGAACGAGGGCGGGGCGATCCATGTCGACGGCGAGGGGACCGTGCTGCTGACGGAGACCGTCCAGCTCGGGACCGAGCGCAATCCGGGCTGGTGGAAGGAGGAGGTGGAGGCCGAGATCCACGCCCAGCTCGGCACCCGCAAGGCGATCTGGCTGCCCCGCGGCCTCACCGGCGACTATCCCCCGCACGGCTTCGGCACCCTGGGGCATGTGGACATCGTCGCCGCGTTCGCCCGCCCGGGAGTCGTCGTCGCCCACTCCCAGCCGGACCCCGCGCACCCCGACCACGAGGTGACGAAGGAGGTCATCGGCCTGCTGCGGGGACGGACGGACGCGCGGGGCCGCAGCCTGGAGGTCGTCGAGGTCCCGGCGCCGACCGTCCTGGAGGCCGACGGCCACTGGGCCGACTACTCCTACATCAACCACTACCTCTGCAACGGCGGCGTCGTGCTGTGCGGCTTCGACGACCCGCGGGACGAGATCGCGGCGGGCATCTTCCGGCGGCTGTTCCCCGAGCGGACGGTGACGCTGGTGGACGCCCGGACGATCTTCGCGGGCGGGGGCGGCATCCACTGCATCACCCAGCAGCAGCCGAGGGGCGTTACTCAGCGGCGGCCGACGGCGGCGGTCAGGTAGAACGTACGGGTGAATGTGCTGATCTGCGTCGCCTGCGGAAGCCGGCTGACCGAGCCGCTGCGGCTCCTGCCGGAGGTACCGCCCCGCCCGGAGTACGAAGGGCGGAAGAACGCCGACGGATCCCGCCACGCCCCGTCGACCGTGCCGCGCGGGGCGTATGCGGTGGACCCGGAGCCGTGCGGGGCGCCGTATGTGCCGCATCCCGATCCCGACTGGTGCGATTCCGCCAACCCGGGCAACAGCTGCATGGGTGACCCCGACGGACAGGGATTCCTGATGTCCGCCGGGCCGCGCGACACTCTGGTGACCCATCCCGAGGACACCCGCGCGTATCTCTCCGCCAACCCCGCCTTCCAGGAGATCGGGTGCTGCGGTCCGCCCGGGCGCGAGGGGCCCAACGAGGTGTGCGGGGGGTGCGGCGCGGTCGTGGCGACGCTGTACGCCGACTGCACCGGCGCGTACGAGACGGACTTCCTGCCCGACGCGGTGCGGGTGACCCCGGCATGACCCCGCCGTCCCCCCGCCGCCGCACCCCTGCCCCGCCCCGCGAGGACGTCCTCGCCGCCGCCATGGAGATGATCGCCGAACGCGGCCTGGAGAAGCTCACCATGGCCGCGCTCGGCCGCGAGGTCGGCATGAGCAGTGGGCACCTGCTCTACTACTTCCGCTCCAAGGACGAACTGCTGCTGCAGACCCTGGAGTGGAGCGAGGGCCGGCTCGGCGCCGAACGCGGCCGTCTCCTCGGCCGCACGGGCACGGCACGCGAACGGCTCGATGCGTACGTCGACCTGTACGTCCCCGACGGCCACCGCGACCCGCACTGGACCCTCTGGCTGGAGGTCTGGAACCGCTCGCAGAACGCCGACGAGGACGCCCGCGACCGCCAGGCCGCGATCGAGGGCGCCTGGCACCGCGACCTGGTGGCTCTGATCGCCGAAGGGGTGTCCCGGGGAGAGTTCCGGCGGGTCGACCCCGACCGTTTCGCGACCCGGCTGCGCTCGCTGATGGACGGCTTCTCGATTGATGTCGCGGTCGGGCTGCGGGGGGCGGACCGACCGCAAGTTCTCGGCCACGTACGGGAGTTCCTGGACGAGGGGCTCCTCGCGGACGCGTGAGCCTGCGCCCGGGTTGTACTCAATTCGGGGGATTGCCCGGTGTTGAGTGTTGCGCTTGTCTCGAGAGAAGCCCTCGGCGCAGGGCCGGGGGAGAAGCGTCACACGGGGAACGCTGGGGGAATCGTGTTCAGAGCCATGCGTGGGGTGTCCGTAGAACAACCAGTACTCGATCCCGCACCCGGGAGGACCGGCCAACCACAGCGGCATCTACGTACGGGACATGGAGAGCGGGGCCCTGGAGAAGGCGTCCGTGGCGCGCGGCGGAGGACCGGCGAACCGCGAGTCCACCGGACCGTCGATCAGCGCCGACGGCCGCCGCGTGGCCTTCGACTCGTACGCCTCGAACCTCGCGCCCGGCGACACCAACGGCAGCGCCAACGTGTTCGTCCGCGACCTCGACAAGGGCCGCACGCGGCTGGTCAAGGGTGCGGGCCGGGGCGAGTTCACCCACGGGGCCTCGCTCGGCGCGGACGGGCTGCACGTGGCCTACGAGTCCGGCCCCCCGTGGCCGACCCGTCGGCGCCGCGCCAGGTCTGGCTCGCGGACCTGGCGGCCGGCACGAAGCAGCTCGTCAGCGCCGACGCCCGGGGCGGCCCCGCCGACGGATCGTCGAGGAGCCCGTCCATCCAGCCCGAGGGCCTGGCGGTCTCCTTCGAGTCCTACGCCGGTGACCTGGTGCCGGACGACACCAACGGCACCGTCGACGTGTTCGTGCGCCGACTGGGCTGAACCCGGGGGGTTCGCATTCTGAGACGGACAGTGAGCACGGGGACGACTTGTGCCAGACTTCCCCCGTGCTCTCGTTCGCCATGATTATTGGCAGCAGGCGCGCCGGTCCGCAGTGACCGCCACGTACGACCAGGTACGGGCGGACACCGTCGTCCTCGACCCGCGCGCAGACCTCTCGCACCCGCGAGAGGTTTTTCGCTTTTCTGGCCCACCTTCAGCCGGAGGCAAAGCGCGAGGGATCATTGGAGGACGGTGGAGCCGGTCATTCCGGTACAGACCGAGATCCAACACAGGAGCCTTGACACCATGACCGAAACCAGCGAGCTCGACGATTCGTTCCACGTCTTCGACACGACCCTGCGCGACGGTGCGCAGCGTGAGGGCATCAACCTCACCGTCGCGGACAAGCTGGCCATCGCACGGCACCTGGACGACTTCGGCGTGGGCTTCATCGAGGGCGGCTGGCCGGGCGCCAACCCGCGGGACACCGAGTTCTTCGCCCGCGCCCGGCAGGAGATCGACTTCAAGCACGCGCAGCTCGTCGCCTTCGGCGCCACCCGCCGGGCCGGTGCGAAGGCGAGCGAGGACCCGCAGGTCAAGGCGCTCCTGGACTCGGGCGCCGAGGTCATCACGCTGGTCGCCAAGTCCCACGACCGGCACGTCGAACTCGCGCTGCGCACCACCCTCGACGAGAACCTGGAGATGGTCCGCGACACCGTCTCCTTCCTGCGCGAGCAGGGCCGCCGGGTCTTCGTCGACTGCGAGCACTTCTTCGACGGCTACCGCGCCAACCCCGAGTACGCGAAGGCCGTCGTACGGACCGCCTCCGAGGCCGGCGCCTCTGTCGTGATCCTCTGCGACACCAACGGCGGCATGCTCCCCGCGCAGATCCAGGCCGTGGTCTCCACCGTCCTCGCCGACACGGGCGCCCGGCTCGGCATCCACACCCAGGACGACACGGGCTGCGCGGTCGCCAACACCCTCGCCGCCGTCGACGCGGGCGCCACCCACGTCCAGTGCACGGCGAACGGCTACGGCGAGCGCGTCGGCAACGCCAACCTCTTCCCGGTCGTCGCCGCCCTGGAGCTCAAGTACGGCAAGAGGGTCCTGCCCGAGGGCCACCTGCGCGAGATGACCCGTATCTCGCACGCCATCGCCGAGGTCGTGAACCTCACGCCGTCCACGCACCAGCCGTACGTCGGCGTCTCGGCCTTCGCGCACAAGGCGGGTCTGCACGCCTCCGCGATCAAGGTCGACCCGGACCTGTACCAGCACATCGACCCGGAGCTGGTCGGCAACACCATGCGGATGCTCGTCTCCGACATGGCGGGCCGTGCCTCGATCGAGCTCAAGGGCAAGGAACTCGGCATCGACCTGGGCGGTGACCGCGAGCTGGTCGGCCGCGTGGTCGAGCGGGTCAAGGAGCGCGAGCTCAAGGGCTACACGTACGAGGCGGCCGACGCCTCCTTCGAGCTGCTGCTGCGCACCGAGGTGGAGGGCAAGCCGCTGAAGTACTTCGACGTCGAGTCCTGGCGCGCCATCGTCGAGGACCGCCCCGACGGCACCCACGCCAACGAGGCCACGGTCAAGCTCTTCGCCAAGGGCGAGCGCATCGTCGCCACTGCGGAGGGCAACGGCCCGGTCAACGCCCTCGACCGCGCCCTGCGCGTGGCGCTCGAGAAGATCTACCCCCAGCTCGCCAAGCTCGACCTCGTCGATTACAAGGTCCGCATCCTGGAGGGCGTGCACGGCACCCAGTCCACGACCCGCGTCCTGATCTCCACGTCCGACGGCGCGGGCGAGTGGTCCACGGTGGGCGTCGCGGAGAACGTCATCGCGGCATCGTGGCAGGCCCTGGAGGACGCGTACACGTACGGGCTGCTGCGGGCCGGGGTGGAGCCGGCGGAGTAGTCACGTCCCGCGGGCGCCACCCCGGCAGGTGCCCCTACTGCAAGTGCCACTTCTGGTTGGCGGCGCCCGTGCAGCTCCAGATCTGCGCGCGGGCGCCGTTCGCCGAGGAGTTGTCCGTGACGTCCAGGCACTTGTTCGCGGCGGTGTTCACGACATCACCGGTCGAGGCGTTGTACGACCACTGCTGCGCACCGGTCCCATTGCAGTCGTACAACTGCACCTTCGCCCCGTCCGCGGCCGAACCCGATGTCACGTCGAGGCACTTGCCCAGCGCGCGGACCGTGCCGTCCGTCTGTACGGTCCACTGCTGGGCGGTCGAGCCGTTGCAGTCGTAGAGCTGCACCGCCGTGCCGTTCGTGCTCGAACCGCCCGCCACGTCAAGGCACTTGCCGGACAGGCCGACGAAGGCCCCCGACTGTCCGCCTGTGCCGGACTGCGTCCCCGACCATGTGAAGGTCGCCGACGTCTTGCCGGGCAGGGAGTAGGTCGCGTGCTGCGAGCCCCAGTTGACGGTCACCGTCTTGGCGGCGGAGGCATCGTTGTACGCGATCAGCGCCTTCGAACCGTCCGGGTTGCGCCACGCCACGTTCGGCACGCCGCTGGAGGCGGTGGACGCGATGCGCTGGGCGCCCGGCCGGACGAACTTCGTCAGGTGGCCCATCGTGTAGTACTCGACCGTGTAGTCGACGGTGCCGCTCGCCCCGTCCCCGTCGTGCACGGTGATCAGCCCGGTGCAGGTACCGCAACCCCCGTTGTGCGGGCCCATGTTCTGGTCCACGGCCAACGACCACTTGGTCACCGACTTCGCCCAGTTCCGCGTGTAGTCGACGATGTTGAGCATGTCCTCGCGCTGCTGGTTCGCGATCCAGGTCCCGCCCGAGTGCTCGGTGCCGAACGCGTCCAGCTGCGGATACTGGTTGTGCACGGTCGTCTGCTTGCCGACGTCGCCGCCGTAGCCGTGCCAGGCGATTCCGCCGAAGTTGGGGTGGTTGCGGATCGCCGCGTCGTCCACCGTCTGCGCCGCGTACGAGTCGTAGACGTCCCAGTTCCAGTCGTGTGCGAGCACCTTCGTCGACAGTCCGGCCGACTGCAGCTTGGGCAGCAGCTCGCTCTTCATGAAGTACGCCAGCCCGCTCGCGTTCCAGCTCATCGACGGATACCCGGAACAGCAGGTCGGCTCGTTCTGGGGGGTCACGTACGATACGTTCACGCCCTGATCCCGGTACGCCTGAAGGTACTTGACGAAGTACGAGGCGTACGCCCCGTAGTCCTCCGCCTTCAGCCAGCCCCCGTTGAGCTGACCGCTGTCCTTCATCCAGGCGGGCGCGGTCCACGGCGAGGCCATCACCGTCAGGGACGGATTCAGCTGCAGCGCCTGCTTGGTGAGCGGCACGACGTCCGCGAGGTCGTGCGCGATGGAGAAGCCGGCCAGGTTCGGGTCCGTCTGCCCGGCCGGCACGTCGTCGTACGTGTATCCGTACCGCGCCAGGTCCGACGCGCCCATCGGATTGCGCAGGAACGACAGCCCGATCCCGTCCGTGGGCGAGAACAGCTTCCGCATGGTCGCGTCCCGGGTCGCCTGCGAGAGCGCCCCGCTGCTGTTCATCAGCCAGGCAGCGGTGTCCGTGAAGGACGCGCCGCCTCCGGTGAAGGTCTGGTACCGGGTGTTCTCGTCGACGGTGATGTTCTCGCCGCCACCACCGGTGCCCGACTGGAAGGCGAACGGAGCCTGGGCCTGCAGCCCACGGACGACATGCCGACCGGCGGTGTCGTCCGTGGTGGTGAGATACGCGGTGATCTGCTCGCCGGCCGCGTGCGCGGGGGGTACTGCCGCGGTGAGACCGGCGGTGGAGAGCACTCCGGCCAGTATGAGCCGGAGCAGGTGGGGGGTTCTCCTCATCGTGCGTCGCCCTTCCCGAAATGTCTGACGTGACGTCTTGACGGGTCTGTGGGCCGTTAGTTAACTCACGGCGTGATCTAAGTCCTGAGTGAACCACGAGAGTCGAGGGATGGTCCATGCCGAGAACCGCTCTGCTCGTCTCCGCCGCGCTGCTCGCCGCGTTCGTGTCGCCCACCGTTTCCCGGGCCGCCGACGACCCCGCCCCGGTCCCCGTGGACCGCTTCGAGGGCGAGGTCCCCTTCGCCGGCCAGCCCGCCGAGGGCATCTTCACCTGGGGCGGCGACAGCGACGACCCGCCAACTCTCCAGCTCGGTGCGCGAGATGACGCCCCCGAGGGCGAGAAGGTCCTGGCCGGCACCTACGACATCAGCGGCTACGGCGGCTTCACCCACGACTTCGCCGCGAACGAACCCGCCCACGACTGGTCCGCCCACAAGGGCATCCGCTTCTGGTGGGAGGGGCGGAACAACGGCAAGAAGACCGCCTTCGAGATCAAGGACGGCGGCGCGAACGGCGAAGCCTCCGAGCTGTGGACGACCTCCTTCACCGACGACTTCAGCGGCTGGAAGCAGGTCGAGATCCCCTTCACCGACTTCGTCTACCGCACCGACTACCAGCCCGTCGGCGGCATCGACCACGTCCTAGGGCTGACGCAGATGTGGGGCTACGCCGTCACCCTCCCCGTCGGCGTCAAGGGCCGATTCGCCATGGACGACGTCGAGTTGTACGGCAGGGCGGACCAGTCCCTGCGCGCCTCCGTCACCACGGACGCCGCCGTCTACCCCGTGAAGGAGGGTGGCACGGCCACCGTCGAGGTCACCCTCGCCACCACGGGCTCCGCCCCCGTCGACGAACCGGTGACCGTCACGTACGAGACCACCGGCGGCACCGCCGTCCCCGGCAAGGACTACACGCCGGTCACCGGAACCCTCACCTTCCCCGCCGGTACTGCCTCGGGCGCGACGCGGACCATCCGCGTACCGACCCTGCGCGACAAGTCCGCCGAGCCCGCCGAGACGATCCCCCTCAAGCTCACGGTCACCGGCGCCAAGCCCCCCGCCGAGACCCCGCAGGTGGTCGTCGACGCGCACGGACTGCCGTACCTGGACGCCAAGTTGCCGGTCAGGAAGCGGGTCGCGGACCTCGTGTCCCGCATGTCCCTCGCGGAGAAGGCCGGTCAGATGACCCAGGCCGAGCGCGGGGCCGTGGGGAACGGTGGGGACATCGCCGCCTACGACCTCGGCTCGCTCCTGTCCGGCGGCGGCTCCACACCCACGCCCAACACCGCCGAGGCCTGGGCGAAGATGATCGACGGCTTCCAACTCCGGGCGCAGGCAACGCGGTTCCAGATCCCGCTGATCTACGGCGTCGACGCCGTCCACGGCCACAACAACCTGGTCGGCGCCACGATCATGCCGCACAACATCGGCATCGGCGCGACCCGCGATCCCCACCTCGCGGAGAATACAGGCGCCGTGACCGCGTCCGAGGTCCGCGCCACCGGTATCCCCTGGGACTTCGCCCCCTGCCTCTGCGTCTCCCGCGACGAACGCTGGGGCCGTTCCTACGAGTCCTTCGGCGAGGACCCGGCGCTCGTCGAGTCCATGGAGACGATGATCCAGGGCCTTCAAGGCCGGTCGGACGGACGGGACTTGAGGAAGAACGACAAGGTGCTCGCCACGGCCAAGCACTTCGTCGGTGACGGCGGCACCGAGTACGGCTCCTCCACCACCGGCACCTACACCATCGACCAGGGCGTCACCAAGGTCACCCGGCAGCAGCTGGAGGCCGTCCACCTGGCGCCGTACCGGACCGCCGTCGACCGGGGCATCGGCACGGTCATGCCCTCGTACTCCTCGCTCGACATCCTCGGCGACGGACAGGGGCCGGTGAAGATGCACGCCCGCGCCGACATGATCAACGGCGTGCTCAAGAGCCGGATGGGCTTCGACGGCTTCGTGATCAGCGACTGGAACGCCATCGACCAGCTCCCCGGCGACTACGCCTCGCACGTCCGCACGTCTGTCAACGCGGGCGTCGACATGATGATGGTGCCGTACTCCTACAAGGACTTCACCGCGCAGCTCATCGACGAGGTGGAGGCCGGCCGGGTCAGTGAGCGGCGGATCGACGACGCCGTGGCGCGCATCCTCACGCAGAAGTTTCGGCTCGGGCTCTTCGAGAAGCCGTACGCCGACACGAGCGGCGCCTCAGCCATCGGATCCGCCGGGCACCGGGCCGTCGCAAGGCAGGCGGCCGCCGAGTCGCAGGTGCTGCTGAAGAACGCCAACGGCGTGCTGCCGCTGAAGAAGAACCAGAAGGCGTACGTCGCCGGGTCCAACGCCGACGACCTCGGCAACCAGACCGGCGGCTGGACCGTCACCTGGCAGGGCGCGTCCGGCACGCACACCCGGGGCACGACCGTCCTCGACGGGATGCGGAAGGACGGTGACGTCACCTACTCCAAGGACGCCTCCGCGCCCACGGCCGGCTACGACGTCGGTGTGGTCGTCGTCGGCGAGACCCCGTACGCCGAGGGCGTCGGTGACGTCGGCAACGGGCACGATCTGCAGCTCTCGGCCGTCGACAAGGCCGCCGTGGACAAGGTGTGCGCGGCCATGAAGTGCGCGGTGCTGATCGTCTCCGGGCGCCCCCAGCTGATCGGCGACCGGCTCGGCGACATCGATGCCCTGGTCGCTTCCTGGCTGCCGGGCACCGAGGGTGACGGGGTGGCCGACGTGCTCTACGGCAAGCGTCCCTTCACCGGCCAACTCCCGGTCACCTGGCCCAAGTCCGAGGCCCAGCTGCCGATCAACGTCGGCGATGCGTCGTACGATCCGCAGTTCCCGTACGGCTGGGGTCTGACCACGCTGACCAAGGTGCCCGAGGGCGGCGCGGTGACCCTGAAGGCGCTGGCCGTGGCCGCCGCCGTCGCCGAGAAGGCGGGCACCGAAGAGGCCGGCCGGGCGCTCGTGACCAAGGCACGGCTGATCGTCCAGCAGAAGGTGGGCACGGGCGTCACAGCGGCGGTCGCGAAACCCTTCGCCGACGCCGACCACCTCTCGCTCACCGGACGTTACGGAGCGGCGGTGGAGAAGCTGATCGCGGCCTACAGGGCCACCTGAGGAATCAGCCGTCTGCAGGGATGACCAGTTTTGGGGGGCTTCGGGTAGCTTCGAACTATGAAGCCCGGCGTACGGACCCGAAGCCTCCCAGGGCTGCTCCTGGCCGTGGTGCTCGCCGCCCTGACCGTGCTGTCGGCGGGCGCCCCGCCGGCCGCCGCCGACACGAGCGTCTCGACGGTCGCGGAGGCCCTGCGCAAGAGTCCCGTGTACGTCGACCCGGCCGCCTCGGCCCAGCTCTCGACGTCCGACGCCGACGCCCTCGCCAAGAAGATCAAGGACGCCGACAAGCCCCTCTTCGTGGCGGTCCTCCCGGCGGGCTACCCGACGGCGAACCTCTTCCGGAACCTGCGCACCGACACCGGCATCACCGGCCTGTACGCGATCCGCCTGGGCGACCGCTTCGACGCGAGGGCCGACTCCTCCGTCCTGCCGCGCACCGCCGTACAGAACCTGGTCACCAGCGTGCAGGACGACAAGGACGCCAAGACCCAGCTGACGAACTTCACGGACCGCGCCCTCGCCAACATGGGCGGCTCCGCGCCGTCGAGCTGGGGGCCTTCGTCCGACAGCGGTGGGGTGTCGTCCACCGCGCTGATCACCGTGGGCGCGGTGCTGGTCGCCGGAGGAGGCGGCGCGTACGCACTCGTACGACGCAACAGGCGCCGCAAGGCCGAGGAGCGGCTGGCCGCCCTGGAGCGCCTCCGCGTTGTCGTCGACGAGGACATCACCGCCTTCGGCGAGGAACTGGACCGCCTCGACTTCCACCCGGCCGAGCCGGGCGCCGACGACGCCATGCGCGCGGACTACGAACGCGCACTGGACGCCTACGAGCAGGCCAAGTCGTACATGGCCGCCGCCGCCAAGCCCGAGGACGTCCGCGCCGTCACCCAGGCCCTGGAGGACGGCCGCTTCTCCCTCGCCCAACTCGCCGCCCGCCGCGAGGGCCGCCCGCTGCCCGAGCGTCGGCCGCCCTGCTTCTTCGACCCGCGCCACGGCCCCTCCGTCGCCGACGCCTCCTGGACGCCCCCGGGCGGCGCCCCGCGCGAGGTCCCCGTCTGCGCGGCCGACGCCACCCGCCTCGCCGACGGCCGCGACCCCGTCATCCGCGAGGTCGACACCGACTACGGCCGCCGCCCGTACTGGGACGCGGGCCCCGCCTACGGCCCCTGGGCCGGCGGCTACTTCGGCGGCGGCCTCCTCCCCGGCCTCCTTGTCGGCACCCTCCTCGGCAGCATGATGGCCACCCCGTCCTACGCGGCCGACTACGGCTCCGGCTACGGCGACTTCGGCGGTTACGACGGCGGAGACACCTCCGGCGCGGACTTCGACTCCGGCGACTTCGGCGGCGGCTTCGGCGACGGCGGGGGAGGGGACTTCGGAGGCGGAGGCGACTTCGGGGGCGGCGGGGACTTCGGCGGAGGGTTCTGAAGCCGGCGTCCGTCCACGGCTCGACCGTCCGTCTACGGTTCCTGAGCGTCCGCGAGCCGTTCCATCAGGTCGGCCGCCAGCTTCAGCACTCCCCGCTCCGTCGGGCTCAGGGGCGCGAGCGCCTCGGCCAGCCAGGCATCGCGCTCGGCCATGTCCCGCTCCAGCGCCCGCCGCCCCGCCGCGGTCAGCGACAGCACGGACTGCCGCCGGTCGACCGTGCCCGGCTCGCGCACGACCAGCCCCTCCGCCTCCAGCTCCGCGAAGACCCGGGTCAGCGACTGCGGCCGCTGCCGCTCGGCCGCCGCGACCTCACCGGGCGTGGCGGACCCGTGCCGGTGCAGATGCCCGAGCACGGACAGCTGGTTGGGACTGAGACTCCCGTCGCCGCGCTCCTGCCGCAGCCGACGGTTGAAGCGGAGGACACCGCGACGGATGCGGGCGGCTTCGGGAAGGAGGTGGTCCATGACAGAAATCGTACGCTAATACTTACTACCTCGGAGCCCAGATCTGCGTACTATACCAATAGTGACCGCAAAACTAATACGCAACGCGTACGAATCGGCGTTGACGATGACCGCCGTGCTGCTCTGCTGGGCCGTCGCCCTGGAGCTGGAGGGCGCCGCCGGACTGCACACCGACGTGCTCGTCCTCGCGATCGCCCTGACCCTCACGCTCGCCTCCACACAGCGCACCGCCGACACCCGGCGCCGGCTCACCGCGCTGGTGCTGCTGCCCGCGACGGCCGGTGCCTCGGTCTTCCTCGGCCGGCTGATCGCCTCGCACTACGCGATCGGCGCCGCCGTCTTCACCGCCGGCATGGCGTTGGCCATCTGGATCCGCCGCTACGGCCCCGCCGCCACCAAGGCCGGCACCCTGATGACCATCCCGCTGGTCGCCCTCCTGGTCGTCCCCGGTCCCGCGCTGCCGCCCGAGGCGCAGAGCGGGCTGGTGACCTGGGGCTGGTCGGCGCTGATCGGGGCGGTGGCGTGCGGGTGCGTGTGGCTGGTGCAGGGACTGGGGGACCGGTTCGGGCCCTGGCGCGCGGAAGCCGCCCCCGAACCGTCGCGCCGTCCCTCGCGACTGCACCCCCGCCCCAGCACCCGTATGGCCCTGCAGATGGCGGCCGGTGTCGCGACCGCCTTCGCCCTCGGTCATCTGCTCTTCGACGGCCACTGGCCCTGGGTCGTCCTCACCGCTTACGTCGCCGCGAGCGGCAACCGCGGCCGAACCGACGTACTGCGCAAGGGAGTCGAGCGCCTCGCCGGGGCGACCGTCGGCACCCTCCTGGCGGCGGGCGTGGCGGCGATCGGCGTCAGCGGCCGTGCCGCCGTGGCGCTGATGTTCACCGTCCTCACGGTGGCCCTGTGGCTGCGACCCCTCAACTACGCCTACTGGGCAGCCGGCATGACCTGCGCCCTCTCCCTCCTCCTCGGCTACTTCGGCCAGGACGCCCAGCACCTGCTCCCCGTCCGCCTGGAGGGCATCGCCGTCGGCGCGGCACTGTCCGTGGCGTCGGCCTGGTGGCTGCTGCCGGTGCCGCGCAGGGGCACGGCGGCGGCACGGATCGCCGTACGACCGAGCGACGGCTGAAAAGGGGCCGATCGGCCGATATCCAACGGTCGGCCGACGCGCCTAGGCTCCCGCCATGGTGACCCCACCAGAGGGGGACGACAGGGACGTCGTCGAGATCCTCGGCGCGGACCGGCCACTGTTCCGGGAGCGCTGGCGGGGACTGTCGCGCCGCTCCCGGGTCGCCATCGCCGCCTCGACCTGCGCGGTCGTGCTCTGCGCGGTCCTGGGCTACGTCGTCGAGAACCGCCCTCCGCCACCGCCGCCCGACCCGGCCGCCGTCACCACCGCCCGCATCACGCACGTGGGCATGCCCGCCCACCTCAGCTCGGAGTTCCCGGTCACCCTCCGCGTCACGGCCGACTCCCGCGTCATGTTCACGGGCATGCAGGGCGGCTACGACAACCTGTTCCTGTGGGGCATGCCCGCCCCCGGCACCGCGCTCGTACCCGGTCAGGCACGCACCCTGCACACCCGCTTCAACGTCTTCTGCCACGGGCACGCCCCACGGCGCGGAACACCCCTGCTGTTCCTGATCGTGCGCAACGAGCGCGGTGAAGGGCTCGCCCAAGTCGTCCCCACCGAGGCCCAGTTCGACCGGATCGGGAAGGCCGTACGGAAGGCCTGCCGCAAGTGACCGCCGTCGAGATCCTCGAAGCGGGCCGGCCACTGTCAAGGGAGCACTCGCAGCCCCTGTCGCCCCGGGCCGGTGCCACCATCACCGCCTCCACCTGCCTGGTCGCGCTCGCACTGCTCACCGGCTGTCTCCTCGCCCCGCACCCGGCGTCCCCCGCGCCCACCGGCATCGGCAGCACACCCGTGAGCAACCCGTACGTCCACCCTGCCGCCGCATGCCGGCACTGGCTGTCGCACCCGCACGACGGCACACCCCTGCTGCACCTGACACTGCACACCTGGCACGGCGACCGCTACGTGACCATGGCGCCCGCCCCGGCCCGATACGACGGGCTCGACCGCGTCCTGAGGCCGGTGTGTGCGGGCTGATGCGGTCATCCCGTCCGCGGCACGACCAGCCCGGTCTCGTACGCCATCACGACGGCCTGCGTACGGTCGCGCAGCCCCAGCTTGGACAGGATCCGGCTGACGTGTGTCTTCACCGTCTCCTCGCCGACGTGCAGCCGTTCGGCGAGCTCCGGGTTCGACAGCCCCTCCGCCAGCAGCCGCAGCACGTCCGTCTCGCGCGGGGTGAGCACGGCGAGCGTGCCCCGGGCAGGAGCCCTGGGCCGCATCCGGGCGAACTCCGCGATCAGCCGCCGGGTGATCGCGGGCGCGAGCAGCGCCTCACCGGCGGCGACCACCCGAACCGCCTCGAACAGCCGCTCCGCCGTCACGTCCTTCAGCAGAAACCCGCTGGCCCCTGCGGCGAGGGCGTCGTACACGTGCTCGTCCAGGTCGAAGGTGGTGAGGACGAGGACGCGCGGCGCGTCCGGTCCGCTGTGGAGTTCGGCCGTCGCCTGGATGCCGTCCATGACCGGCATGCGTACGTCCATGAGGACCACGTCGGGCCTCTGCTCCCGGCACACGCGCACCGCCTCGGCGCCGTCGCGTGCGGTGCCGACGACGCTGAAGTCGGGCTGGGTGGCGAGGAGTCCGGCGTAACCGGCACGGACCACCTCGTGGTCGTCGGCCACGACGATCCGGACGCCCGCGCCCGTGCCCGTGCTCGCGTTTGTGCTCATGCTCATGCTCATGCGAGGGCCTCCGCGCGCACCGGGAGCCGTGCCTCGACGAGGAAGCCGCCGCCGGGTGCAGGGCCGGTGCCGAGGGTGCCGCCGACGGTCGCCGCGCGCTCGCGCATGCCGAGCAGGCCGTGACCCGGGGAGCCGGGAGATCCGGGGGAGTGGGGTGTACCGGGGGACGCCGGGCCGGGCCCGTTGTCGCGGATCCGGATCGCCAACTCGGCCTCCCCGTACCGGAGTTCCACGTCCACGGCCGCACCCGGCGCATGCCGTCGCGCGTTGGTCAGCGCCTCCTGGACGATCCGGTACGCGGTGACCTCGATGCCCGGGTCGAGCGGTCCGACCGGCCCGCTGACGATCAGCCGGGTCCGCGAACCGGCCGCCTCGCGCGACTCGTCGAGCAGCTCCATCAGCTGACCGAGACCCGGCTGGGGCCGACGCTGCACAGGAGTGTCCGCGTCTTCCCGCAGCACGCCCAGCAGCCGGCGCATCTCCGTCAGGGCGGTGCGCGCGGTGTCCCCGATGGCCAGGAAGCGGGCGGCGCCCTCCGGCGGCAGGCCGGGCGTGGTCAGCCGCGCGTTCTCCGCCTGCACGGCGATCATCGAGACATGATGCGCGACGACGTCGTGCAACTCCCTTGCGATACGGGCCCGTTCGCCGCGGGCGGCATGCTCCAGCAGCGTGTCCGCGAAGGCCTGCTCGGTCGCGCTGTGCGCGAGGGCGGTGCTGCGCACGTGGTGCGCGATGCCGGTCGCCGCGGCGGCCGAGGCCGACGTGGCGAGCAGGACGGCCACGATCCGGGTGGCGTCCTCGTGACCGAACAGGGCGATGACGACGTAGGGCGCCACGAACAGCCCGCCGATCAGCGGCCGCCCCGTCCGCGCCAGCACATACACGCAGATCAGCTGGGCGACGGCGGCACCGACGGTGAGCGCCCGGAACGGCACGAGCGCAAGCACACAGGCGGCGCTCAGGGCGATCGCGGCCCCCACCCGGCTGCCCCGCCCGGCCCCGAGGACGAGGGCGAGGGGCAGCGTCGTGGCGAGCGCCAGCAGCAGTACGACGGCGAGACTGCTGCTGGGATCGCCACTGCGGACGAGCCCCTCGCCGACGGACAGCAGAGCGAGGCCTCCTGAGACACCGACGGGGGAGCGAGCGCTTCCCAGGGCCGCCCGCGTCCTTGCCGAAACCCATCTCTCCTCACCCACCCGGTCATTGTGCCCAGGGCCCCGGCACCCGGCGTCCCCCCTGCGAGGGACCTCCCCGGCGTGACGACACCGACTGGCCCCACGCCTAGCCTCCGTTGGCATGAGCGACGCAACCATCGAAGTCCGCGGCCTGCGCAAGCGGTTCGGCCGGACCCTCGCGGTCGACGGCCTGTCCTTCACGGTCGAGGCCGGCACGGTCACCGGCTTCGTCGGTCCCAACGGCGCGGGCAAGTCCACCACCATGCGGGCCCTGCTGGGCCTGGACACCCCCGACGAGGGCGAGGCCCTGATCGGCGGCCGCCGCTACCACGCCCTGCGCACCCCGCTCCTGGAGGTCGGCGCCCTCCTGGACGCCGCCGCACTGCACCCGGCCCGCCGCGGCCGCGACCACCTGCGCTGGCTGGCCAACTCCCATGGCCTGCCCCTGAACCGGGTGGACGAGGTCCTCGAACAGGTCGGCATGGAAACCGCGGCCCGCCGAAGGGCCGGCGGCTACTCCCTCGGCATGCGCCAGCGCCTGGGCATCGCGGCGGCGTTGCTGGGCGACCCGCCGGTCCTGCTCCTCGACGAACCCGTCAACGGCCTCGACCCCGAGGGCATCCAGTGGATCCGCAACCTCCTGCGCCACCTGGCCGGCGAAGGCCGCGCGATCCTCGTCTCCAGCCATCTGATGAGCGAACTGGAGGACACCGCCGACCACTTGGTGGTCATCGGCCGCGGCCGCGTGATCGCCGACACCGCGGTCGCGGACCTCCTGGCGGCGGCCTCCGGCGACCGCGTACGCCTGCGCACCGACGCCCGTACCCAGGCCATGGAGCTCCTGGCCGGGGAGGGCGCCACCGTCGCCGTGACGGACCGCGACACCCTCACGATCACCGGCCTGCCCGCACCACGCATCGTCGAGCTGCTGGGCGAGGCCCGCATCCCCTTCGCCGAAGTGGGCGCACACCGGGCCACCCTGGAGGAGGCGTACATGGAACTCACCAGAGACGCGGTCGAGTTCACCTCCGCCACGGACACCGACGAGGTGGCCCGATGACCACGACCGCCACCCCCTACCGCTCCCGGCTGCACCCGGCCCGCGCCGGTTTCGGCCGTCTTCTGCACGCGGAGTGGACCAAGTTCCGTACGGTCCGCGCCTGGCCGGTCGTGCTGGCCGTCGCCGCCGCGGTCACCGTGCTGATCTGCCAGCTCGGCGCGAGCGGTTCCAGCACCAGCGGCGGCGGTGACGTCACCCTGGGCCCCGACGGCAAACCGGTCGTCGACGTCTTCCGCTTCACCCACCGCCCGCTGACCGGCGACGGCAGCGTCACGGTCCGCGTCACCGGCATCGACAGCGCCGACGGCAAGGGCCTGGAGCCCTGGGCCAAGGCCGGGATCATGGTCAAGTCGAGCCTGGTGCAAGGCTCTTCGTACGCGGCGGTGCTCACCACCCCCGCCCACGGCATCCGTATGCAGTGGAACTTCACCCACGACACGGCGGGCTCGAAGACCGACGTGACGAGGACCCCGCACTGGCTGCGCCTGACGAGGACGGGCGACCACCTCACCGGCTACGAGTCGGCCGACGGCCACAACTGGTCGAAGATCGAGGACATACGGCTCACCGGCCTGCCGCGAACGGTCCAGGTGGGCCTGTTCCTCGGCACCCCCGCCCACCAGGACGTGCACCGCGCCTTCGGCGGCACGAGCGAGACGTACGGCGGGGGCCTCGTCAGGGGCACCTACGACCACCTCGCCCTGCGGGGCAGCTCCACCACCTCCTGGACGAACACGGACGTGGGCGGGTCCCCCGACGGCCCGGCCGCCAACGGCCCGGCCCCCGGGAACGCCGTCCCCCCGGGCACGACCGCCGTCTCCACGACGGGCACGTACACCCTCACCGGCCACGGCGACATCGCCCCCGCCCAGGACGGCCCCGACCTGGTCCAGATGAGCTTCCAGGGCGTCTTCGTGGGCGTCCTGTTCATGATCACGCTGGGTGCGCTCTTCATGACGGTCGAATACAAACGGGGCCTGATCCGTACGACGTTCACGGCGACGCCCGCCCGTCTGAAGGTCCTGGCGGCGAAGGCGACGGTGATCGCCGCGGTGACCTTCACGGCCGGCCTCCTGGCCACCGCCCTGGGCTTCACCCTCGCCCAGCACGCCCTGCGCACCAACGGCTTCGGGCCCCCCGAGTTCCCCGACCTCTCCCTCCTCGAGAACCCGGCGCTGCGGGCGGTGGTGGGCAGCGCGGCCCTGCTCTCCCTGGTGGCGGTCCTGGCGCTGGCCCTCGGCGCGGTCCTCCGCAACAGCGCGGGCACCATTGCGACGGTCGTGGTCCTGGTGATCCTCCCGCAGATCCTGTCCTTCGCCTTCCCGCTCCCCGCCGCGCAGTGGCTGCTGCGGGTGACCCCGGCGGCGGCCTTCGCGATCCAGCAGGGCGTCACGCACTACCCCCAGGTGCAGTACAACTGCCTCCCGGAGAGCGGCTGTTACCCCCTCGCCCCCTGGAACGGCTTCGCGGTCCTCGTGGCCTACACGGCGGCGGCCCTGCTGCTGGCGGCCTGGCGCCTGCGCAGGAGGGACGCATGAGATCACTGCACGCCGAGTGGACGAAACTCCGCACCCTGCCGAGCACTTGGTGGCTGCTGGCGGCGACGGTGGTCCTGACGACGGCGGTCGGCGCGGCGGCAGCCTCTTCCCTCACCCGCGACGTGTGCCCGTCCCCGTCCGCCTGCCACGAGGACACGGTCAAGCTGGCCCTGACGGGAGTCTGGCTGAGCCAGGCGACCTGTCTGGTCCTGGGCGCCCTGTCGATGGGCGCGGAGTACGGCACGGGCACGATCACCACGACCCTGACGGCGATCCCGATCCGCACCCGCGTGCTCGCGGCCAAGGCGACCGCGCTCATGGCACTGACGGCGGCCGCGGGAGCCGTGGCGACGGTGACGACCCTCTGGACCGCCGGCCGGATCCTCCCCACGAACGGCTTCGAGGCACCGACCCTCACCGACACCGCCACCCTCCGCGCCACAGCAGGCTCGATCCTCATCCTCACCCTGGTCACCCTGCTGGGCCTCTCCCTGGCCACCCTCCTCCGCGACACGGCCGCCGCGATCACCCTGGGCCTGGCCCTCCTCTACGTCGTCCCCCTCCTGGCCGACCTCCTCCCTTCCCCCACCTGGCAGCACCGCCTGCAACGCTGGGCCCCGATCCCGGCGGCCCTCTCCATCCAGGCAACCCGCAACCTGAACCATCTGCCGATCGCCCCCTGGCCGGGCCTCGGCGTACTGGCGGCGTATGCGGCGGGGCTGTTGGCGGTGGGAGCGGTGCTGTTCCGGAAACGCGACGCGTGAGGGCCGCGGACCTGGACTCGAAGAACCGGCACGGGGGACCCCCAACCCACAGGAGGACCCGACGATGCGGTACACCAACCTGGCCGGAGAATCCGCGGACCACCTCGCCGCCCGCGAAGAACTGCGCCTCGCCGAGATCGAGCTCATGCGCCACCAGGAGAAGGCCTGCCGGCCCCGGTCTGGCACCATCTCGACCTCACGCCGGAGGGGTGCGGCGGCTGGTATCCGACCATCCACTACTGAAGTAGGACGGGTTCCGGCCTACTCACTTCCTACGCTGCCGCCATGACCGCACGCGACGAGGAGCAACCCCTCGCCTTCGCCTCCGCCGCCGAACTGGACGCCTGGCTGAGCACCCACCCCGCCCCGCACTCCGGCCTCTGGGTGAAGGTCGCCAAGAAGGGCTCGGGCCTGCTCTCGGTCACCGCCGCCGAGGTCAACGACACCGCCCTCTGCCACGGCTGGATCACCGGACAGCGCAAGGGCCTCGACACCTCGTACTTCCTCCAGCGGATCACCCCGCGCCGCCCCGGCAGCCTCTGGTCGATGGTCAACGTCCGCCGCGTGGCCGAGCTCACCGCCGCCGGCCGTATGCGCCCCGCCGGACTCACCGAGGTGGCCGCGGCACGGTCGGACGGCCGCTGGGCAGCGGCGTACGAGTCGCAGAGCGAAGCCGCCGTCCCCGAGGACCTGGCGAAGGCACTGGACCAGAATCCCCGTGCCAGGGCGACCTTCGACTCCCTCGGCCGCACCGACCGCTACCAGGTGATCCTCGCCCTGCTCAGAGCGCGCACTCCGAAGGGCAGGGCGGCCCGGCTGGAGGCCGCCCTCGCCCGGCTCAGTCGTCCAGAGCCGCCTTCGCGAACTTGATCAGGCCGCCGAAGTCGATCGCCCCCGGATCCCCGTGATCGTTCTCCGGGACATGGGTGTGCCCGCACACCCCCTTGAACGCGTTCCACTGGTGCCGGCTCATCCGCTGCCCGCCCCCGTTCCCGTACGACTTCGGATACGGCGGCCACAACTCCGGCCCGCGCAGCGGCACATCGTGCTCCTCGTGCATCCACGCCAGGAACCGGGCGACCTCGGTCAGGGCCCACTCGGGTGCCTCGGGCCAGAAGACGTGGGCCTTGTCCGTGGCCTCCCACCTGGCGTGCCGGTCGGGGTCGCAGGTGCCGACCAGTTCGGCCTGGCAGACGTTCAGCGTGTTCGTCTCGACGCCCCCGGGCAGGTTCCGCAGGGCACGCGAGGAGACGTCGATGTCGAAGTGCTGGTACCAGCTGAGCTTCCGGGCGGCGAGGTCCGGCACCGCCGTGAGGTTCGGTGCCACGAGCCCGCCCTGGTAGTCGGGCAGGATGCGGCCCTCGGTCGTGTGCAGGACGACGACGTTGACCTCCATGGCGTCGCCCGGAAAACGGTTCTGGTACCAGTGGCCGCGGTCGGCTCCCGGATAGTGCTGCGGTCCTGACTTCCTGGTCATGTGTCCCCCTGGATCCGAAGTCCCACCGACATGACCGAGCGCCCGCCCTCCTGATACAGGACGGCGGGCGCTCTCAGGTGCAGGTGCTGTGAAGGCTCAGGCGTTGCGGATCGCCGAGATGTCGAAGTTCAGCTTGATCTTGTCGGAGACCAGCACACCGCCCGTCTCCAGCGCCGCGTTCCACGTCAGCCCCCACTCGGAGCGCAGGATCTCCGCCTTGCCCTCGAAGCCGACGCGCTCGTTGCCGAACGGGTCCTTCGCGGCGCCGTTGAACTCGAGGTCGATGCTGAGCGGCTTGGTGGTGCCGAGGATCGTCAGGTCACCGGTGATGCGGTAGTCGTCACCGCCGAGGGACTCCGCCGAGGTCGAGCGGAACGTCATCGTCGGGAACTCCTCGATCTTGAAGAAGTCCGCGCTCTTCAGGTGACCGTCGCGGTCGGCCGACCCGGTGTCGATGCTGTCCATCTTGACGTCGATGGACGCTCCGGACTTCGACGGGTCACCGCCGTCCAGGTGCAGCGAGCCGCTGAAGTCGACGAACTTGCCCTTGACGTTGGTCACCATGGCGTGGCGCACGGTGAAGCCGATCGCGGAATGGGCGGCGTCGATCGTGTAGTCGCCGGTCAGAGCGGTGAGGTCGGGGGTCGCCATGTCGTGCTCCTCGGGAGTGATGTTGAATGTTGAACTACTCAACACGGACGACCGTAGACCTATTCCGTTCAAGTTTCAACATCATCCGCAAGGTGTTGGCGTGATTACCCTGAGGTGGTAGATGCCCAGGGCATGAACCCACACCGCAGGGGCACCATGAGACTCACCCGCAGAGCCGTCTTACTCACGGCGGCGCTCCTGGCCACCGCCACCCCCGCCACCCGTGCCGCGCCCTCGGACCCGTACGAAACCCTCCGCCGCCGCTGGCTCGAGATCGCCCTCGGCACGGGCTACGACCCCACCGCCGAGCCGTACGCCTCCCGCCTCGCCGAGACCGGCGAACTCGCCCGCGCAGCCCAGGCCGCCATGGCCCCCACTCCCACCTCCCTCTGGCCCGGCCACCCCTACGACCCGCCCGCCGGCATCACCCAGAGCTACGGCCGCCTGTGGACCATGACCCAGGCCTACGTCCAGCAGGGCACCGGCTCCACCGGCGACCCGGCCCTCCTCGCGGACGTCCTGCGCGGCCTCGACCACCTCTCCGCCACGATCTACAACCCGTCCACCACGCGCTACGGCAACTGGTGGGAATGGCAGATCGGCAGCCCCCGCCTGCTGACGGACATCACGGCCGTCCTGTACGACCACCTCACCGAAGCCCAGCGGGAAGCGGCCTGCGCCGCCGTCGACCACTTCATCCCCGACACGATGCTCACCGACTACTCCGGCACCTCCACCGGCGCCAACCGCGTCGACCTGTGCCGCTCGGTCGCCCTGCGCGGCATCCTGGGCCGGGCGGATGCCAAGATCGCCCTCGCGCGGGACGCCCTCTCGCCGGTCTTCCCGTACGTGACGAAGGGGGACGGGCTGTACGCGGACGGCTCCTTCGTCCAGCACACCTGGGTCGCGTACTCGGGGACGTACGGACAAGTCATGCTCGACGGCCTCGGCCGCCTCTTCACGCTCCTCGCCGGATCCGCGTGGGAGGTGACCGACCCCAGCCGCCAGATCGTCCTCGACAGCGTCGAGCGCGCCTACGCGCCCCTGATCCACGACGGGTTGGTGATGGACAGTGTCAACGGCCGTGCCATCAGCAGGGGTTACCTCAAGAGCGACGACCGGCACGTCATGCGCAGCGACCACTTCCACGGGCAGGGAATCATCGCGGCCATCGCTCTGCTGGCCGGCGGGGCGAGCGAAGCCGAACGCGAGCGCTGGCACTCGTACATCAAGGGCTGGATCGAACGGGACACAGTGACACCGATTCTGACGGCGCCTCAGTTCGGTGTCGCGGACCTCGCCCGTCTGCACACGGTCGCCGACTCGCCGGCCCCGGCCGCCCCCGAACCCGTCGAGCACCGCCTCTTCCCGGCGATGGACCGCGCCGTCCACCGCCGCCCCCGCTTCACCGCGAACATCGCCATGTGCAGCGACCGCATCACGTACTACGAGTGCGGCAACGGCGAGAACCCGCGCGGCTGGCACACCGGCGCCGGAATGCTCTACTGGTGGGCCGAGGGGCGCAGCGACCAGTACACGGACTGGTTCTGGCCCACCGTCGACTGGTACCGCCTGCCGGGTACGACCGTCTCCACGCTCCGTCTCGCCGACCGCGCGGGCGGCGAATGGGGCGCCCCCAAGCCGGACGTGCGCTGGGTCGGCGGCGCGACCGACGGCGAGTACGCGGCCGTGGGCCAGCATCTGAGGGGCCTCGGCTCGACGCTCCAGGCCCGCAAGTCGTGGTTCTGCGTCGAGGACGCGGTGATCTGCCTGGGCGCCGGCATCAGCTGCACCGACGGCGTCCCGGTCGAGACGATCCTCGACAACCGCAACCTGGGGGAGGAGGGCACGCAGGAGTTCGTACGGGGCCGGGGCTGGGCCCACCTGGACGGCCACGGCGGCTGGCTCCTGCCCGACGGTGACCTGCACACCCTGCGCGAGGACCGCACCGGAGCCTGGTCCGACATCAACACCACCAGCACGACGGAACGGCGCACCCGCCGCTGGCAGACCCTCTGGCTCGACCACGGCACGGACCCGACGGACGCCACGTACCTGTACGTGCTCATGCCCGGCGCCTCCCGCCAAGCCGTCGCGGCCCGCGCCGCCGACCGCCACTGGCTGTCGCTCCTCGCCAACGACAGCACCCGCCAGGCCGTCCACGTCCCCTCCCTCGGCCTGACGGCGGCCAACTTCTGGCAGCCCGGTACAGCGGGCCCGCTGGCCGCCTCCGCGCCCGTGAGCGTCCTCGTACGCCGTCGGGCCCGCACCGCTACGCTCTGCGTGAGCGAGCCGCCCCGTACGGGCGAACCTTTCGAGATCACCTGGGACCATCCGGTGTGCGAGGTGCTCCGGGCCGACGAGACGGTCGAAGTCCTCTCCACCGGCCGCCGGACGACCCTGCGGATTACCCCAGGCGTGTCATGTGCGACTCACCAATGTGTCCTGGCTCTCGGCTGACGGCTTTGTTCGGCCCCTACAACGCCGGAGCCCTCTGAGCAGTCGGAACGCCTGCATGCCGTCCGGGTTCTGTTCAGTGGCACCAGGAAAAGGGGGCAGAGACTGTACGGAGTCGACGGCTCGCAATCCTTGGTGGGCTTCGTATGGTCACTACATGACCGTTTTGGATGAGGCGCCGGGTGAGTCGACGGGTGAGCCGGTGAGCGAGCCGACGGACGCGCGCGGCCGGGTGGCCGAGCTGCACGAGATCCGTGCGCGGGCGTTGGCCGGACCGAGCGAGAAGGCGACCCAGGCGCAGCACGCCAAGGGCAAGCTGA
>NZ_JBEYVO010000031.1:0-183564 GCF_040644055.1 Streptomyces sp. NPDC047043 | reverse complement strand
ATCCGGCCGGAGACGGGGTATCAACTAATCTGGCGTTGATTTTTGGCACGCTGTTGAGTTCTCAAGGAACGGACGCTTCCTTCGTACTCACCCTCACGGGCTTTCCTCCGGGCGCTTCCCTTCGGTCTTGCGTTTCCGACTCTATCAGACCGTTTCCCGGCCCGATTTCCTCGGCGCTTTCCAGGTTCCCGCTTTCGCGTTTCCCTTTCCGGCGGATCCGACTCTATCAGATCCTTTCGGCCTGACCCCCAGTCAGCGGGGCTTGTCCTCACGGCCGTTGGGCCGTTCCGACGTTTCAAACCTTAGCGGATCCCTTCGGCAGTTCCTAATCGGGCTGCCGTAGCCAAATCGAATTGAATTCGGGCACGCCGAAATCAACCCGGTTGGGAGATCGTGCTGATGGTTTGGGTGCCGCTGATGCGGCGGAGGTGCTGTCGCAGAACCGTTACGGCCCCGTGGCAACCCGAAGAACTTTACGGATCCGGAAGGGGGCTGTCAAGCACCCCTTGTCAAGATCTTTTGTGCCGTCCCGAGCCGGGCGTCAGTCCAGGTCGCTGAGGCGGCCGCCCGCGTCCGGCTGGGAGTGTTCCACTCTACGCAGGAGGCGGGTGAGGACCTCGCCGAGGGTGGTGCGCTCCTCAGGGGAGAGGTCCTGGAGGAGGTCCTCCTCGAAGACCGTGGCCAGGCGCATCGCCTCGAGCCACTTCTCGCGGCCCTCCGCGGTCAGCTCCACGATCACGCGGACGCGGTTCGTCTCGTCGCGCTCTCTGGTGACCAGCCCCTCGCCGACCATGCGGTCGATCCGGTGGGTCATCGCGGCCGGCGTCAGGCCGAGGCGCTTGGCGAGATCGCTCGGGCCCATGCGATAGGGGGCGCCGGAGAGGACGAGGGCCTTGAGGACCTCCCACTCGGCGTTGCTGATGCCGAGGGCGGAGGTCTGGCGGCCGTAGGCGACGTTCATGCGGCGGTTCAGGCGGGAGAGGGCCGAGACGATCTTCTCGACCTGGGGGTCGAGGTCCCGGAACTCGCGCTGGTACGCGGCGATCTGCTCTTCGAGTGTCGGTTCGCCGAGGGTGCCGGGGGTGTCGCCCATGGTCGAAGTATGGCATGAACCTGCTTGGCGTTGAAGTTCTTCTAGGTGTACTGTTTAGCTTCTAAGTCTTCACTCCTAACTACTGAGAGAGGTGAACGTGACCAGGGCGATGGGCGCAGAGATGCGCCGGATCCACGTGGGTAACGCACTCAGCGCGTTCGGGCTCGGCTTCACCGTCCCCTACCTGTACGTCTATGTGGCGCAGGTGCGGGGTCTTGGAGCCATGACGGCGGGGCTCGTTCTCGCCGTCTTCGCCGTGGCCGCGCTGATCGTGCTGCCGTTCGCCGGGCGGGCCATCGTCCGGCGCGGTCCCCTGCCGGTCCTGCTCGCCGCCCTGGTCACCGCCGCCCTCGGGGCGCTGAGCCTGGGACTGGCGGGCAGTGCCACCGCCGTGCTGCTGTCGGCGGCTGCGCTCGGGGCCGGGCAGGCCGTGATGCAGCCGGCGCTGGCGACGATGATCGTGGACTGCTCGACCGCCGACACACGCTCGCGCGCCTTCGCCATGCAGTTCTTCCTGCAGAACCTGGGGCTGGGGGTCGGCGGGCTGATCGGTGGTCATCTCGTCGACGCTACGCGCGTCGACTCCTTCACCTTGCTGTTCTCCATCGAGGCTGCGATGTTCCTGCTGCTCGTGGGTGTGATGGCGACGGTGCGGATGCCGCGCTCGCCGCGCATCGGGGGAGCGCCCGCGCAGTCGGCCAAGGGCAGCTGGAAGCAGCTGCTCGGCAACCGGGCCATGGTGCAGCTGTCCGTGCTGGGGTTCGTGCTGTTCTTCGCCTGCTACGGGCAGTTCGAGTCCGGGCTGAGTGCCTACGGGGTCGAGGCCGCCGGGATTTCGACGTCCGCGCTGGGTACGGCGCTGGCCGCCAACACGCTGATGATCGTCGTCGCGCAGTTCGCCGTGCTGAAGTTCGTCGAGCGTCGGCGGCGGTCGCGGGTCATCGCGGCCGTCGGGCTGATCTGGGCCGTGGCGTGGGTCGCGGCCGGGTATGCCGGGCTCGGGCACGGCAGCCGGGAGATGGCCACGGCTGCGTTCGTGTCGACGTATGCGCTGTTCGGGCTCGGTGAGGCGATGCTGTCGCCGACCGTGGCTCCGCTGGTCGCCGATCTCGCGCCGAGCGGGATGGCCGGGCAGTACAACTCCGCGTTCGCCCTGGTGAAGCAGCTCGCGCTGGCCGTCGGGCCGGCGGTGGGCGGGCCGATGGGGGCCTCGCTGCACGCGCCGTACGTGGTGACGTTCCTGTTGTTCTCGCTGGGGATCACCTACCTGGCCCTGCGGCTGGGGCGTCAGCTCACCGCCGTACAGGATCGGCCGTGGCTCGGGAGGAGCCGGGTGGTTGCCCGGGGTGGGGCCGCTGCGGAGCCGGTGGTCGCGGAGGCGTAGTCAGGCCTTCGGAAGTACGAACTCGCACCAGACCGCCTTGCCTCCGCCGGGGGTCCGGCGTGATCCCCAGTTCGAGGCGATGGTCGCGACGATGGCGATGCCTCTGCCGGACTCGTCGGCCGGTTCCGCCCGGCGGCGGCGAGGGAGGTGGTCGTCGCCGTCGGTGACCTCGATGATCAGGCGGCGGTCGGTGCGGCGCAGCCGCAGCCGCATGGGCGGAGTGCCGTGCTGGAGGGAGTTGGCGACCAGTTCGCTGGCCGCGAGGACGCCCAGGTCGTGCAGCTCGGTCGGGAAGCGCCAGCTCGTGAGGACGCCGGAGGCGAAGGCACGCGCGCGGGGGGCCGCTTCGATGCCGCCCAGCAGTTCCAGGGCGGCGTTGCGGAACAGGTCGCTGTCCGGGCCCGTGCGGGACGGGTGCTGGAGGACCAGGACCGCCACGTCGTCGTCGTGGTCCGCTGTCACGCCTGCCGAGCGGACCAGGCGGTCGCAGACGACCTGGGGGGTGCCGGTCGCGCCGGACAGGGCTCGCTCCAGGGATGCGATGCCCTCGTCCAGGTCCTCGTTCCTCCGTTCCACCAGGCCGTCCGTGTAGAGGACGGCGGTGGAGCCGGGGCCGAGCGGGATCGAGCCGGACGCGTGCATCCAGCCGCCCGTGCCGAGCGGTGGGCCGGTCGGTTCGTCGGCGCGCAGGACGACGCCGCTCTCGTCGCGGACGAGGATCGGGAGGTGGCCTGCGGAGGCGTACACCAGGCGGCCCTCGTTCGGATCGTGGATGGCGTACACGCAGGTCGCGATCTGGTTGGCGTCGATCTCCGTCGCCAGGCCGTCGAGGAGCTGGAGGACCTCGTGCGGGGGGAGGTCGAGGCGGGCGTACGCGCGGACCGCCGTACGGAGCTGGCCCATGACGGCCGCGGCCCGTACGCCCCTGCCCATCACGTCGCCGATGACCAGGGCCGTGCGGCCGCCGCCGAGGGTGATGACGTCGTACCAGTCGCCGCCGACCGCGGCTTCCGTGCCGCCGGGCTGGTAGGTGGCGGCGATGCGCAGGTCGTCGGGCTGTTCCAGCTCCTGCGGGAGGAGGGAGCGCTGGAGGGTCACGGCCGTTTCGCGTTGGCTGCGTTCGCTGGCGCGGAGACGTTCGGCGGCTTCGGCGTGGTCGGTGACGTCCGTGGCGAAGACGAGCACGCCCGCGTGGTCGCCTTCTGTCACCGGGGTGCAGGTGAACGTGTAGGAGCGGCCGTCGGGGGCCTTGCGGGACTTGAGGGTGCGGGGCTTGCCGCTGCGCAGGACCTGGTCGAGGAGCGGGAGCAGGCCCAATTCGTCGAGTTCGGGGAGGGATTCGCGGGTGGGCTCGCCGAGCGGTCGTACGCCGAAGGCCGTCACGTAGGCGTCGTTGATGTACGCGACCCGGTGGTCCTGGCCGTGGACCAGGGCCACGAGGGCCGGGACGCGGTCCAGGACCTCACGGACGGGCAGGTCGTCCACGGCCGGTACGGGGCGGGCCTCGTCGGTGAGTTGTTCGGCGCGGGCCGCGGGGACGGAGCTCGCGGACTCGGCCGGCCGGTCCGGGGCGGCCGTGTGATCGGTCCGCGCTGCTGCGCGGCGCTGCGTTCCGGGGAGCCGGGCGCTCCAGCGCGTGAAGTTCACGAATCCTTGCCTCGTGTCGTCGTCTTCGGCGTCTTCGGCCGACTCCGGACCCGGCCGGAGGGCTGGGGCGTGACGCCCCCGGGATGCAGCACGGTGGGGAGAGCCTCTTGGGGTTCGAGGGCGAGCTCTGCTCGCCCTGGGGGCGGGGATCAGTCTGGCAGTGTGGCCTACCGATGCGACATTCGTGTGACGCCTAGCCGGTCGGTGGAGTTCCTCGGTCCGGTCAGGACGACCCCTTCGGGTCGTTCGCCGGGTCGCTAGGAGGCTTTCCACCGGCCGCGAGTTCGAACTCCGCGCGGGGATGTTCGAGCGAACCGAGGGAGACGATCTCCCGTTTGAAGAGGCCCGAAAGCGTCCACTCGGCGAGGACGCGGGCCTTGCGGTTGAAGGTCGGCACCCTGCTGAGGTGGTAGACGCGGTGCATGAACCAGGCAGGGTAGCCCTTCAACTTGCGCCCGTAGACGTGGGCGACGCCTTTGTGCAGGCCCAGGGAGGCGACCGAGCCGACGTACTTGTGCGCGTACGTCTCCAGGGGTTCGCCGCGCAGGGAGTGCGCGATGTTGTCGCCGAGGAGCTTGGCCTGGCGGACCGCGTGCTGGGCGTTGGGCGCCGTCTCCTTGCCGGGTTCCTCGGCGGTGACGTCGGGGACGGCGGCGGCGTCTCCCGCCGCCCACGCGTGCGTGACGCCCTCGATCGTCAACTGGGGGGTGCATTTCAGCCGACCCCGGCCGTTGAGGGGGAGGTCGCTCGCGGCGAGCACCGGGTGGGGTTTGACGCCGGCCGTCCACACGACCGTACGGGTCGGGAAGCGGGATCCGTCGCTGAGTACGGCGACCCGGTCCGCGCAGGATTCGAGGCGGGTCTCGAGGCGTACGTCGATGTTGCGGCGGCGCAGCTCGGTGACCGTGTAGCGGCCCATCTCCTCGCCGACCTCGGGCAGGATGCGGTCCGAGGCCTCGACGAGGATCCACTTCATGTCCTCGGGGCGGACGTTGTGGTAGTAGCGCGCGGCGTAGCGGGCCATGTCCTCGAGTTCGCCGAGCGCCTCGACTCCGGCGAATCCACCGCCGACGAAGACGAAGGTGAGGGCCGCGTCGCGGATCGCGGGGTCGCGGGTGGAGGAGGCGATGTCCATCTGCTCGATGACGTGGTTGCGCAGGCCGATGGCCTCCTCGACCGACTTGAATCCGATGCCGTGGTCGGCGAGGCCGGGGATCGGCAGGGTGCGCGAGATCGAGCCGGGGGCCAGGACGAGTTCGTCGTACGTCAGCTGCTCCGGGCCCGCTCCCTCCTCCTCCGTGGCGAGGGTGGTGAGGGTGGCGGTGCGCTTGGCATGGTTGATCGACCGGACCTCGCCGATGACGACATTGCACTGGTCGAGGACGCGGCGCAGCGGTACGACGACATGGCGAGGGGAAATGGCACCGGCGGCCGCCTCGGGAAGGAACGGCTGATAGGTCATGTACGGGTCGGGAGTGACGACCGTGACCTCGACCTCGCCGCGCCGGAGTTCCTGTTTCAGCTTCCGTTGCAGGCGCAGGGCCGTGTACATCCCGACGTAGCCGCCGCCGACAACGAGAATGCGCGCACGTTCCTTCACCATCCCATGACGCACCCAGCGCTCGAGTTTGTCCACAGCCTCGACAATTTGTGTGACCGCCTGCCGGGGACGCCCAGGGTTGGCCGAATTGCCGGAGTAGTCGGAAACCATGCAGGTCAGGGGTTGCGCGCCGGGTGACCTTGGGCGGAACATTCGGGATATATGCGACCCGTACTCCGATCGGGGGGCGCTCCGTGCGGAACCTGCCCCTTCTGAATTGACTCCCTCTCAACTATGTTCGTGTGTCGACGGGGTGTAGGGGGATGTGCTCATCGCTCATCGGGTCCGCGACGGGCGGGCCGGTGAACCGGGCTTGTTCCCACGTCCCGGCAATCAATGAATGGCGGGGAGAGTCTCCGGGGGGAGACGTCATTACCGGGGGATCGCTTATGCATGTTCAGGACTCTCATTGGTCGTCCGCGTCTGCTCTGACATCGGGCGGCATGGTGAGCGCGGCGGCGGGCAACGGACGCGGAGACGGTTCGCGTTCGACGCCGCTGCGCGTGGATGCTCAGCGCAATCTGGAACACGTACTGCGCGCGGCGCGCGAGGTCTTCGGCGAGCTGGGGTACGGCGCGCCGATGGAGGACGTGGCGCGGCGGGCGCGGGTGGGTGTGGGGACCGTGTACCGGCGGTTCCCGAGCAAGGACGTCCTGGTGCGGCGGATAGCCGAGGAGGAGACCTCCCGGCTGACCGACCAGGCCCGGGCGGCGCTCGGCCAGGAGGACGAGCCGTGGTCGGCGCTCTCGCGCTTCCTGCGGACGTCGGTGGCCTCGGGCGCGGGGCGGCTGCTGCCGCCGCAGGTGCTGCGGGTCGGCGTCGCGGACGAACGTGCCGACGGCACGGTGTTCGACGAGGCGCGGGTGCCGCAGCAGCGGATACAGCCGGGCACCGGTGAGCTGCGGCTGGTCCCCGAGGGGAACCCGGGGGTGTCCGCGGACGACGACACGGGTGCGGCGGCGCTGCTCGAAGTCGTGGGCCAGCTCGTGGAGCGGGCGCGCGCGGCGGGTGAGCTGCGGGCCGACGTGTCGGTGTCGGACGTACTGCTGGTGATCGCCACGGCGGCGCCCTCGCTGCCGGACGCGGCTCAGCAGGCTGCGGCCTCGGCTCGGCTGCTGGACATCCTGCTGGAGGGACTGCGGTCGCGGCCTGCGTGAGTGCGCGGCCTGCGGGGTGTGTCGACGGCGCCTTCGGTGGCCGGTGACATCTCCGGTGACCGGTGACTCGAAGGGGTGACGGTGGGGCGTGGGCGCTGCGCAGCCCGCGCGCCCGGCGTAAGCGGGAATACGCCGGGCATTTCCGACATGCCGCCCAACTTCCGCCTGGTGAGCGTCATTTGAGCCTTCCCCGAATGGGTGACGGCTAGTACTTCGGCATGACAAGTCCCCACGGATGAGTGGATGGCCGCAGGGCGGGGGGCCTGGACAAAGCCGATATGGCACTCTGACCCGGTGTTCGGGACTGGTTGGGCAGGCGGCGGGGGCTTCCGCGATGAGCTTTGACGGGCGGGACGAGTCACTGGGTGAAGGTGACGCGGAGGCCGGCGGTCCGCCGCAGGTGCCGAGTCAGGGCGGGCGCGCGGGCATCCCGCAGCGGGGCCGCCCCGCGGAGGCCGAGATCCCGGCGCAGGGCGGCGAGCCCGTCCAGGGCAGCGTCCCGGCACAGCGCGACCGGCGGGAGGACAGCGGCGTCCTGCCGCCGCCCCGGGAACTGCCGCCCTCCGACGCCGACCTGATCACGCGGATGCGCTCGGGCGACGACACCGCGTACGAGGAGCTGTACCGCCGCCACGCGGCCGCGGTGCGCCGGTACGCCCGCACCTGCTGCCGTGACGCCCACACCGCGGACGACCTCACCGCCGAGGTGTTCGCCCGCATGCTCCAGACGGTGCGCGGCGGCTCCGGCCCCGCGCACGCCGTACGCGCGTATCTGCTCACCACCGTCCGACGGGTCGCCGCGAGCTGGACGAAGTCCGCGAAGCGGGAGCAACTGGTCGACGACTTCGCGGTGTTCGCCGCCCAGGCCGCACGCTCGTCCGAGGTGTCCGACGACACGCTCGACCTGGGCGCGGATGTGCGCGCGATGCACGAGGCCGAGCAGTCCATGGCCATGCAGGCCTTCCGGTCGCTGCCGGAGCGCTGGCAGGCCGTGCTGTGGCACACCGAGGTCGAGGACGAGTCGCCGAGTGAGGTCGCCACGCTCTTCGGGCTGGACGCCAACGGCACGCGCGTGCTCGCCAGCCGCGCCCGCGAGGGCCTCAAGCAGGCCTATCTGCAGGCCCACGTCAGCGCCGCGCTCGCCGACGACGAGGAGTGCGCACGCTACGCCGACCGGCTCGGCGCCTTCGCCCGCGGCGGTCTGCGCACGCGTGCCGAGCGGGGGCTGCGCAAGCACCTGGAGGAGTGCGCCAAGTGCCGGCTGGCCGCGGGCCAGATCAAGGAAGTCGCCAGCGGCATCCCCGGTGTCGTGCCGGTCGCGGTCATCGGCTGGTTCGGTGCCGCCGGGTACGCCAAGGTGGCCGCGCTCATCGCCGGCGGTACCGGAGCGGCGGGCGCGGCGGGCGCGGCCGCGGCGGCGAGCGGCAGTTCGTCCGGCGGGGCGGGTGCCGGTGGTGCCGCGGCCTCCGAGGGGCTGGGGGCGCCCGCGAAGGTCGGTATCGCCGCCGGTGTCGTCGCCGCGACGGGCGTGGCGGTGGCCCTCGCGCTGTCCGGGAGCCACAGCCCGGCCAGGAAGCCGGACGCCAAGCCGCCCGCCTCCTCGCCGATCGTCCGGCCGGGGTCTCCGAAGCCGACGCCGACGCCGCCGAAGAAGCAGCCCGAGCCGAAGCCGCCGGTGATCGTGCCCGCGGCGGCCCCCTCGCCGACACCGACCTCGCCCCCGACTCCCCGGCCGAAGCCCACCCCGACGCCGACTCCGACCCCCACCCCCACTCCGAAGCCGACCCCGAAGCCCACGCCGACTCCCACTCCCCCGCCCGCCCCGGTCGTCTACCAGTGGAGCGAGCTGTCCTACGACGTCAGCGGCGACGGCACCAAGCCCGAGATGCGCATCGGTGAGAGCAGCTGGGTCTGGCAGCGGTACGGCATGTCGATCGCCGACAAGCAGTACGCGCACGGCGTGACCGTGCACGGCGAGTCCTCCGTGACCATCGACCTCAACCGCACATGCTCCGCCTACGACGCCATGGTCGGCGTCGACGACATGACCCTGGGGCTCGGCCGGGTCTCCTTCTCCCTGTACGCCGACGGCGTCCGGCTGTGGAAGTCCGGGACGATCCGGGGCGGCGACCCGGCCGTCCCGGTGCATGTGGGTCTCGCCGGGCGCAGGACCGTACGGCTGGTGGTTCAGCCGCACACCGCCTTCGACTCGGTGGCGGTCGCGGACTGGGCCGAGTCGAAGTTCACCTGCTCGTAGCGGCCGGGAGGCGGCGGCCCGGGGCAAGGCACGGCAGGGTACCGGCGGGTTACGGGGTCCGCTCGGCGGTGTGGTTGCGCAGGGCCTCGCCGAGTTCGCCGAACAGCTCGTCGTCGGTGAGGGCGCTGCCCCTGGCGTACTCCGCCTCGTACCGCTCCTCGCCCAGCGCGGCGCGGGCCGCCGTCTCGGCCCGTTCGGCGTCCGCGCCCTCCGGCATGAGGCGTGGCAGGCCGTCGCGCCAGCGGTCCGCCGCCGCGAGCAGGCGGACCACGCGCGTGTGGTCGCCGAAACCGGCCAGCAGTCCTGCCGTGGTGTCCAGGAGCGTCGCCTTGATCATGTCGGCGCAGCGCCGCTCCACCGCCTCGCGGAGGGTGTCGGCCAGCATCGGCAGTCCACGCTCCGGGCCCGACTCGGCGACCGTCACCAGGGCGTCGACCGCGTTGAGCATCACCATGAACTGTGGTGGCGGGGTGCCGCGGCCGGTCTCCGCGCGGGCCGCCTCGCACAGCTCACGCGCGCGGGCGGTGTCCTTCTCGTCCAGCGCGAGCTGGGAGCGCGTGAGCAGGACGAACGCCTTCGAGTCCGTGACGGCGTACTGATCCGCGGCGGTGCTCGCCTCGTCCAGCATGCCCACCGCGGTCCCGCGGTCGCCCCCGCGGTAGGCGATCTCGGCGAGCCGGGCCAGGAGGAACGGCGTCTCGGCGTACGCGCCCACCTCGTACGCGAGCCGCAGCGCCTCCTCGTACTCGGCCTTCGCCTCGCCCAGGCGGCTGCGGGCCATGGCCGCCTCGCCGGCCGCGCTGCACACCTGGGCGCGCATCCAGCGGTCGCCCACGCGCCGGCTGATCACCCTTAGCTCCGCGAGGTCCTCGTCGACGCCCTGCATGCCGCCCGGTGAGTCGACGGCCATGTGCGTACGGAACATCAGGGCCACGCCGATCGCCCAGTCGTCGCCGTGGGCACGGCAGTGGGCGACGGCGATGTCCATGGCGGCGCGGATGTCCAGCGAACTGTCCAGGATGTAGGTCGTCAGCGGCCAGCCCAGTCCCGGCATACGGGCCGCCTCCGGGCCGCCCCGCTCGTAGAACTCCTGCAGCAGACCGGCGTACCGGCGCAGTCGCTCGTCCAGGAGGCCGTCCATCGGCTCCGACTCGGACGTCAGGAAGAGGTGCAGCATCCGGAGGTTCATCCGGGCGGTGTGGAGGGGGTGGTGGATCTCGGCGTACGGAGCGGCGAGGTAGGTGTCGACCGGGTCCACGGAGTCGAGGGCGTCCGGGGTGATGAGTACTTCGGTACGGCCAGGGCCGATGGGGTCGGTGGGCTCCGCACGACCGGTGGAGGTCGGCGCGAGCGTGGGGGTGCTGTCCAGGAGTGCGCCCACGCGCAGGGCCTGGACCACCCAGGCCGCGCCCTCCTGGCGGTAGTTGCGCAGCCACCAGAACCAGCCCATGGCCAGGACGACGGCGGCGGCCTCTGCCTCGGCGCCCGAGGTGACGGCCCGGTGGAGGGCCGCGCGGATGTTGTCCAGCTCCCTCTCCAGGCGGGAGATCCACGGGAGTTGGCCGGCGGAGCGCAGCAGGGGCTCGGCCTGCTCCACGAGCGCGCGCACCCAGTCGCGGTGTCTGCGCTCGGCCGCCGCGCGCAGGCCGGGGACCTCGGCGGCGCGCTCCACCGCGTACTCGTGGATGGTCTCCAGCATCCGGTACCGCATGCCGCCGTCCTCGGCGGAGCCGTCCCGCTCGGACGGGGTGGCCACGATCAGGGACTTGTCGACGAGCGCCCCGACGAGGTCGGCAGCCGGGCCGGTGCACACGGCCTCCGCCGCCGCGAGGTCCCAGCCGCCGGCGAAGACGGACGCCTCGCGCAGCACCGTGCGCTCCCTTTCGTCGAGCAGGTCCCAGGACCAGTCGACGACCGCACGGAGGGTCTGCTGGCGGGGCAGGGCCGTACGGCTTCCGGAGGTGAGGAGGCGGAAGCGGTCGTCGAGGCGGTCGGCGATCTGGCGGGGTGTGAGCAGCCGTAGCCGGGCCGCGGCGAGCTCGATGGCGAGCGGCAGGCCGTCCAGGCGGCGGCAGATCTCCTCCACCGCCTCCCGGTCGCGCAGCACGGTGTCCGCGTCCGGGCGGACGGCGGACGCGCGCTCCTCGAAGAGGCGCTGCGCCTGGTCGGGGACGAGGGGCTCGACCGGGCGCACCGACTCGCCGGGGACGCCGAGGGGTTCACGGCTGGTGGCGAGGATCGTGAGCCCCGGGCAGCGGGTGAGCAGCGTCTCGGCGAGGGCGGCGGCTGCGTCAATGACATGTTCGCAGTTGTCAAGGATCAGGAGTTGGCTGCGCGGGGCGCAGTACTCGACGAGCAGGGCGAGCGGGTCGTCCTGCGGGGCCGTCAGCTCGGTGGTCATCAGCACGGTCTCGCGCAGACCGAGCGCGCTGACCACCGCTCCGGGCACCGCCTCCGGGTGGTCGAGCGGCGCCAGCTCGACCAGCCACGCCTGGGGAAGCCCGGCGGCGGCTTCCTCGGCGAGGCGGGTCTTTCCGGAGCCGCCCGGGCCGGTGAGGGTGACGAGTCTGGCCCTGTGCAATTCGGAACGGATGGCGTCGAGTTCTGGTTCCCGGCCCACGAAAGAGGTAAGGCGGGGACGGAGGTTGCCGGTGCGTTCGAATTGTTTGGGGCCGGTCGGTGATCGGGGCGCTGTGGGCTGCTGCTCTTGCTGTGGAGGGGTGGGGGCCGGGGTGAGCAGTTCGGCGTGCAGGGCGCGTAGTTGGGGGCCCGGGTCGGTGCCGAGGTGGTCGGCGAGGGTGCGGCGGGCCGTCTCGTATGCGGCGAGGGCGTCGGCGTCGCGGCCCGTTTCGATCAGGGCGCGGATGAGGAGGGCGTGCAGCGGCTCGTCGTACGGGTGCGCCGCGGTGAGTTCCTTCAGGTGCGGTACGGCGGTGTGTGCGTTGCCAAGGCGTAGGTCCGCGTCGATGCGGGCGCGGGTTGCCTCCAGGTGCAGGGCGTCGGGGCGGGTGGCGGCCGTACGGTCGGGGAGGTCGGCGAGGGCGGGGCCGCGCCACAGGGTCAGGGCGTCGTCCAGGGTGTGGGCGGCGGTTTGCGCGTCGTCCCGGGCCAGGGCCGCCGTGCCCCGGCGTATCAGGCATTCGAAGACGAACAGGTCTACGTCGTCCTCGGTTGCCTCCAGGCGGTAGCCGCCGGGGGTGGAGGTGATCGCATCCTTGCCGAGCGTGCGGCGGAGGCGGGCGATCAGGGCCTGGAGGGCGGCTGGGGCGTCGTGGGGTGGGGAGTCCGACCAGACCTCGTCGATCAGGGTGTCGAGGGGGGTGGGACGGCCCGGGCGCAGGGCGAGGGCGGTGAGCAGTGTGCGGAGGCGGGGGCCGGGGATGGGTACGGCGGTGCCGTGGTCGTCCTCTGCCTGGGTGACGCCCAGGATTCTGTACCGCACCGGGTCATTGTCGCTGGCGGTGTGGGGTGGGGCACGGTGTTTTGCGGGGTGGGCGGGTGGCGCTGCGGTATGCCGGGGGGTTTTCGTCCGCGCCGCCCCCACCCGTCCCGTCCCCAGGGGCTCCGCCCTTCGACCCCACCAGGGGCGATGCCCCTGAGCCCCGGCGGGGACTTCGTCCCGTGCACCCCTTGCGGGCCCGCCGGAGCGCAGGGATCAGGGACGCCGGCACCAGCCTCGAACACCGGGCGAACCGCATGCCCCGACCCGTACCGAAAGCTCACGCCCCCTCGGCCTGCGACCAAAGGCCGCACGCCCTACCCCCCGCTCACGCAACCCCCGCCCCACCCCCCGAAGCCAGCGCACCCCGCTGCGGCGTGATCCCTGCCGGTACCGCTCGCTGACGGGCCGGGGTGCCTGTCCAGCAGGTTCCTCGGCGGGCCAGGAGGCGGCGTAGCCACAGTTCCAGGGAGACCAGGTCTGCCAGGCCGTCGAGGGGGAGGGGCTCACCTTCCGCCGCTGCTCGCAGGGCCTTGCGGACGACCCTTGCCTCGACCAGGCCCGCCTCCGCGAGGAGCGGGGTTCCGAACAGAGCCATCAGGGAGTCCGCGGCCACCCGGAGACCGGTACGGGCCGCCACCGCCGCGGAGGCGTGGGACGGGGCGCCCCAGCCGGGCGGGAGGTCGCGGACGCCGGCGCCCTCCAGGACCGTACGGAGGATGGCGGCGCGGGCGCCCGGCTGGACGCGCAGCGCCTCGGGGAGGGCTCGGCAGGCGCGGACCACCTGGTTGTCGAGGAACGGGGCGTGCAGGCGTTGGGAGCGGATCTCGGCTGCTTGCTCCAGGACGCGGAGATCTGCCGCGTGGCGGGCCAGCGCCGCACGCGCGCGGTGGTCGCCCGGACGTTGGCCCGGGCCGACCCCCGAGCGGTTCGTGGACGCCTGCAGGCGAACCGATACTTCAGCTAGCGCCTCGCCCGTGAGCCAGCGTGCCGCCGGGCCCGGTCTGGCCCAGGTGAGGGCGGCGAGGGACGCCCCGACCGCTCCCCCGGGCTCGTCGAAGCGGCGCTGCAGCAGGCGGTCTGCGAGGACTTCCAGGCCCGTGCGGTACGGCGTGCGGGCGAGCTTGCGGGCCGCGCCGTACACGCGCGCGGGGACGAGCACCGAGCCGTCCGCCTTCGCGAGCGCCGCCACGGGGCGGACCAGGTGGCGTCGTTTGCGGTCCATCAGGAGGTCGGCGAGGCGGGCCGGGTGGGCGTCCAGGACCTGGCGGGCGCCGTACCCGGTGAAGTGGTCCGCGCTGCCGGACGCCAGCCGGGCCCGGTGTCTCGCCGCCGTCACCAGGCACTGGCCCGGCTCGTCCGTCAGCGGACCGTCCAACTCCGCATAGGGGAGGGCTTCTTCGCCGCCGGTCACCACCACATGGTGCAGGCGGGGGTTGGCCGCCAGGGTGCCCGCGCGTTCCAGTTCCGCCTCCCGGCCGCCCACCGCCAGGTCGTTGAAGGTGACCGCCAGCAGGCGTTCGCCCGCGCCCGTGCCATGGCCCAGGACCGTGCCCGGCATGCCGGGGAGGCCTGCGGCGAGGAGGGCCAGCGTGCCTGAGGCCGGGCCGCCCGAGAGGTCCGCGCCGATGCCCGCGACCGGCATCCCGCGCGCGGCGCGGCGCTCGGCCGGACCCATGCCGGGCACCGGACCGGGGTCTATGTCGGCACCGGGGACGTGCCGCGGCGCCGACAGACGCGCGCGTACCGCCTCCACCAGCGCGTCGCGCACCGCGTCGACCGCACTGTCCGGGTCGGCCGAGGGCGCCGCCACCGCGAGGGAGGCGACCGGCTCGTACCCGGCGATCTCACGTGCTCCGGCGCGCAGGATCAGCGCATGTCCCGGCGGAATGCGCCGTACGCCGTCGTAGGGCGTCGAGTCGTGCAGCGCGGCCGGTACGTCGGGGGCCGCCAGGAGGGCCGCAAGGTGACCGAAGTCGAGGTTGGCCTCGATGAGGTCGGCGAGCGGGAGGGCCGCCGTCGCGTAGGCCGTGCCGCCCGCCCAGGGGGTGTAGAACACCGGGCGTGCGCCCGCCAGATCACCGCAGACGGTGATGCGGCGGCCCACCTGGACGACCGCCGTGTAGCTGCCCGACCACGCCGTCAGATGGCGCAACGCACCCCCGCGCGCGGCGAACAGACCGACCCTCAACTGCTCGTCGGAGGCCCCGCACGTGCCCAGGACCGCAATCCGGGTCTGGGCGTCGGCCTTGACCACCCGCACCTCGTCGGGGCGCCAGTCCCCGACCGCCCACAGCGGATCGGGGTCGCCCCAGAGGAGTTGGGAACCCACCGGGTGGACGGTCTCGCCGTCGCTTCCCGTGGCCCCCGCGGAGCCGATCTCGGCGGCCACCGCGGAGGTGCTGCTCCACCCCACCAACCACCGCATCGACGCCTCCACAGGCTGTGGACAACCAGTGCACCGTACGAACTGGTTCACCATGCTGCCATGAAGAACGCGTCGCGGAGGGGCGGTGGAGCCGCTTGCGATCCCTGGAACGCGCCCGGGCGCCCACCCTGCGGGGGATGGCAACACCCGCACCCGACAAGGCGTCTGCGACGTGAATGCGCCCCCGAAACGCTCCCCGAAAACGCCCTTCGCGCCCTCAAGTCCCATGGTGGGAGCGGTATTTGCTCGCGAAGTACGGGGGCGATTTTCGGCCAAATAAGCGAAACGGGGACAGGTGTGGACACGCTCCGTACAGGCTCTGCGCACCGCTGACCCGCGCGCGCAGCCCGGGAGATGGAGTCCACCTCCCGGACCGGTCCGCCGCCCGCGGGGATGGAGGCGGCGGTGTCCCCCAGCCCACTGGATCCAGTACAGCGGGCCGACCCACGCATCAACCATGGAAGCGCTCCCCCGATGGCCGGAGAAGAGCGCACGGACGGGCGCACGGCCACACAGCGGGAGCACGACGCAACTGCGCGTATCGGGCCCGTACTTCAGTACGGACCACAATCCCGCCATCCGGAACTATGCCCCTTAACGCTTGGGATGCGGCGAACTACGCTGGGTTTACGAATGCCGCGTGGTTATGCCAGCGCGGCAGCCGTCTGTGTCGAGGGGTGGCGCATGTCCAGGGAGCAACGCGGGCCGAACGAAAAGCTCGGCGCCGTTCTCGCCCTCGCGGGAATCAGCAACGCAGGACTCGCGCGTCGCGTCAACGATCTTGGCGCTCAACGCGGGTTGACTCTTCGCTACGACAAGACCTCGGTGGCGCGCTGGGTGTCGAAGGGCATGGTGCCGCAGGGTGCCGCGCCGCACCTCATCGCCGCCGCGATCGGCCAGAAGCTCGGCCGCCCGGTGCCGCTCCACGAGATCGGACTGGCGGACGCGGATCCCGCACCCGAAGTGGGCCTCGCCTTCCCCAGGGACGTAGGACAGGCGGTGAGGTCGGCGACGGAGCTCTACCGTCTCGACCTCGCCGGGCGCCGGGCCGGCTCCGGTGGCATCTGGCAGTCGCTGGCCGGATCGTTCGCAGTAAGCGCATACGCAACGCCTGCCTCACGGTGGCTGATAACCCCGGCCGACAGTTCGGTCGCGCGCGAGGTGAACTCCGCCGAGGGTTCCGGCGCACCGCTCAAAGTCGGCCACAGCGATGTGCAGAAGCTGCGGGAGGCCGCCGAGGACGCCAGGCGCTGGGACTCCAAGTACGGAGGCGGCGACTGGCGTTCGTCGATGGTGCCCGAGTGCTTGCGGGTGGAGGCGGCGCCGCTGCTGCTCGGCGCGTACTCGGACGAGGTGGGCCGGGCCCTGTTCGGCGCCTCCGCCGAACTCACGCGCCTTGCCGGGTGGATGGCCTTCGACACGGGGCAGCAGGAGGCCGCGCAGAGGTACTACATCCAGGCGCTCCGGCTCGCGCGTGCGGCAGCCGACGTGCCCCTCGGGGGGTACGTACTGGCGTCGATGTCCTTGCAGGCGACGTACCGAGGCTTCGGCGACGAGGGCGTCGACCTCGCGCAGGCCGCTCTCGAGCGCAACCGGGGGCTGGCGACCGCCCGCACCATGAGCTTCTTCCGGCTGGTCGAGGCACGGGCGCACGCACGCGCGGGTGACGCGCAGGCGGCGGGTGCCGCCCTGAAGGCCGCGGAGGGCTGGCTCGAGCGGTCCCGGGAGGGTGACAACGACCCGTCCTGGCTCGGCTTCTACTCCTACGACCGGTTCGCCGCCGACGCCGCGGAGTGCTACCGGGATCTGAAGGCGCCGCGTCAGGTACGGCGGTTCACGGAGCAGGCCCTGTCGAAGCCGACGGAGGAGTTCGTACGGTCGCACGGGCTGCGGCTCGTCGTGTCCGCGGTCGCCGAGCTCGAGTCCGGCAATCTCGATGCGGCGTGCGAGCAGGGCGTGCGGGCGGTGGAGGTCGCGGGGCGCATCTCTTCGGCTCGCACCACCGAGTACGTGAAGGATCTTCTGCACCGGCTGGAGCCGTACGGGGACGAGCCGCGGGTCGTGGAACTGCGGGAGCGGGCGAGGCCCCTGCTGATGGCCCCCGCCTGAGCCGGGACCGGTCCGGGAAACCCGAGTCCCTCCCGCGTTTGAAGTGACTGTCAGTGGCGCAGTGCACTATCGGTAGTGGGAGGTGGTGCAGGTGCGGCCGGAGATCGCTTACGACTGTGACGTGCTCGTGATCGGCGGTGGGATCGTAGGGCTGTCCACCGCGTATGCGATCGCGCGCGCCGCGCCCGGTACGCGGGTGACCGTGCTGGAGAAGGAGAGCGGCCCGGCGCGGCATCAGACGGGGCGCAACAGCGGGGTGATCCACAGCGGGATCTACTACCGGCCGGGGTCGCTGAAGGCCCAGTACGCGGTGCGGGGCGCCGCCGAGATGGTCAAGTTCTGCGCGGAGTACGGAATCGCGCACGCCGTCACCGGCAAGCTGATCGTCGCGACGGAGCGGGAGGAGCTGCCGCGCCTGCACGCGCTGGTGCAGCGCGGCCGGGAGAACGGGATTCCGGTACAGGAACTGGGCTCGGCCCAGATCGCGGAGTACGAGCCGGAGGTGCGCGGCCTCGCGGCCATACACGTCGGGACGACCGGGGTGTGCGACTTCGTGGGGGTCGCCCGGCAGCTGGCGGAGGCCTCGGGCGCGGAGATCCGGTACGGGGCGCGGGTCGAGCGGATCGACCGGCGGCCGGAGCTAGGGGTCGCCGTCCGGACGGCGGGCGGTGAGGTCGTACGCGCGCGTGTGCTGGTGAACTGCGCCGGGCTGTACTGCGACGAGGTGGCGCGGCTGACCGGGGACGAGCCCGAAATGCGGATCGTGCCCTTCCGCGGGGAGTACTTCGAGCTGGCGCGGCCCGAGCTGGTGCGGGGGCTGGTGTATCCGGTGCCGGATCCGGCGTTCCCCTTCCTGGGGGTGCACCTCACGCGCGGGATCGACGGAGGCGTGCACATCGGGCCCAACGCCGTGCCGGCGCTGGCCCGCGAGGGGTACGGGTGGGGGATCGTACGGCCGCGGGAGGTGGCCCGGACGCTGGCGTGGCCCGGCGCCTGGCGGATGGCGGGGCGGCACTGGCGGTACGGGACGGGTGAGCTGCGGCGGTCGGTGTCCAGGACGGCGTTCACGGGAGCGGTGCGGCGGTTGTTGCCGGCGGTGGAGGAGGGGGACCTGGTGCCGACGGCGGCCGGAGTGCGGGCGCAGGCGGTGCTGCGGGACGGGACGTTGGTGGACGACTTCCTCATCAAGGAGGGGGCGCGGGCGGTGCATGTGCTGAACGCGCCCTCACCCGCGGCGACGGCTTCCCTGCCGATCGGGCGGGAGGTGGCGCGCAGGGCGTTGGCCGTGCTGGGCTCCGCAGGAAGCTGATCATGACGGCGTCCCAGTAAAATCGACCCCACTGTGTCTGACTCTCTCAACGTCCCCGAAGCCCCCCGGCCCGCCGACCCCAGCTCTGGCGGCGGGCACCACAGCCACGTCCCCGGTGTGTCCGTCCGGCACACCCGGACCAAGGGGGAGCCCCGTTTCCCCGATGGACCGAAGGCCGATCCCGCCGGGTCGCACTTCGAGCGGCGGATCCGCAGTTTCCAGCCGCGGCGAAGCCGGGTGACGGCCGGGCAGGCGGACGCGCTGCAGCGGCTGTGGGCCAAGTGGGGGCTGGACATCGACGGGCAGCGGACCATCGACCTCGTCGAGCTGTTCGGGAACAGCGACCCCGTCGTGCTCGAGATCGGGTTCGGGATGGGCGAGGCCACCGCCCAGATGGCCGCCGCGGACCAGGGGACGAACATCCTCGCCGTCGACGTGCACACCCCGGGGCAGGGGAACCTGCTCAATCTCGCCGACCAGAACGGGCTGTCCAACGTCCGCGTGGGCAACGGGGACGCCATCATCCTGCTCCGCGAGATGCTCGCTCCGGACGCCCTCGACGGGCTGCGCGTCTACTTTCCCGACCCCTGGCCGAAGAAGCGGCACCACAAGCGGCGGCTCATCCAGCCCGAGTTCCTCGACCTCGCCGCCGCCCGGATCAGACCCGGCGGGATCGTGCACTGCGCGACCGACTGGGAGCCGTACGCCGAACAGATGCTCGAAGTGCTGACGGCGCATCCGGAGTTCGAGAACACGCAGCCCGAGGGCGGTTTCGCGCCGCGTCCCGACTTCCGGCCGCTGACCCGTTTCGAGGGCCAGGGACTGGACAAAGGACATGTCGTGAACGACCTGCTCTTCCGTCGCGTACAGCACCGCGTACCGCCTCACCACCAGCCCCCCACCGGCGCCTGACAGCCCCTCGCCCCTGCGGGTGGGCCGGACATACCGTCGCGGGTGGCGCCCTCCCTCGTTAGGGTCAATGCCGTGGCCACCTATCCCTCGTACCCGACGCATCCGCCGCACCCCGGCGGCCCGGCCGGCGGTGCGCTCAGGCACGCTCACTGGTGGCAGCGCAGATGGGTGCGGTACGGCGCGCTCATCACCCTGCTCGCGCTCTCCGGGCTCGTCATCCTCGCCCTGGTCCGCGAACAGACCGGCACCGAGGGGTTCCTGGTCGGGCTGGGGCTCGCCGTCCTGCCCGTGCCGCTGCTCATGGCCGCCTTCCGCTGGCTCGACCGCGTCGCCCCCGGGCCCTGGAGAAACCTGCTGTTCGCCTTCGCCTGGGGCGCCTGCGCGGCGGCGCTGATAGCGATCGTCGCCAACAGCTTCGCCACGAAGTGGATAGCGACGGCGACCGCCGACCCGTCCAGCGCGGACACCCTCGGCGCGACCGTCATAGCGCCCATAGTCGAGGAGTCCGCGAAGGCCGCCGCCGTCTTACTCGTCTTCCTGTTCCGCAGACGGGACTTCACGGGGATCGTCGACGGGGTGGTGATAGCAGGGGTCACGGCCACCGGCTTCGCGTTCACCGAGAACATCCTCTACCTCGGTACCGCCTTCGGGACCGACCAGCTCACCGGCGACCGCGGCATCGCCTCCGTGACCGCCGCGACGTTCTTCGTGCGCGTCATCATGTCCCCGTTCGCGCACCCGCTCTTCACCGTCCTGACCGGCATCGGCTTCGGCCTGGCGGCGCTCTCCGCGGAACGCCAGCACCTGCGCCGCGTGATCGTCCCGCTCTCCGGCCTGCTGCTCGCGATGAGCATGCACGCGATCTGGAACGGCTCCTCGACCTTCGGCGAGTACGGCTTCTTCGCGGTCTACGCCGCCTTCATGGTCCCCGCGTTCGGCCTGCTGACCTGGCTGGTCATCTGGACCCGGCAGCGCGAACTGCGCACCGTCCGCGAGGAACTGCCCGCCTACGCCGTCGCCGGCTGGCTCACCCCGGCCGAGCCCTACGCCCTCGGTTCGATGCGGGCCCGCCGGCTGGCCCGCCAGTACGCCGCCCACCACTTCGGCAAGCACGCGGCCAGGGAGGTCGCGCAGTACGAGGCGTACGCGACCTCCCTGGCGTTCCTGCGGCACCGGGGGCGCCGTGGCCGCGCCGGCGCCGACTTCGTCGTACGGGAACGGGAGTTGCTGCACGAGCTGTGGAGCCGGCGCGAACTGGCGCGGCCCGCGCTGGACCACGCGGCGCGGGCCACGGCGCCCCCGGTGCCCGTGGTGGCGCCGCCCTGGCCGATGTACGGGGTGTACGGGTACCCGGCGATGCCGAATCCCGCGTACAACCCGTACCGGTCGTAGTACTCGGAAAGAACGGGCGCAGTACGCGAAAGGCGGGCGTCAGGCCGACGCCGCCGTCAGGCGGGCGACCTCCGCCTCGGTGAGCGTCAGCTCCCCCACCCCCAGCAGCGCCGGCAGCTGCTCCACCGTGCGCGCGGAGGCGATCGGGGCGGCCACCGTCGGCTGGGCCGCGAGCCAGGCCAGTGCCACCGTCGCGACCGGGACCGCACGGGAGCCGGCGACCTCGTCGAGGGCGGCCAGGACCTTGCGGCCGCGTTCGGTCTCCAGGTGCTTGCCGGCGCCGGCCTGCGCGCGGGCGCCCTCGACCGTCGTCCCGGGGCGGTACTTGCCGGTGAGGAAGCCCGAGGCGAGGGCGAAGTACGGGACGGCGGCCAGGCCGTACCGCGCGGCCAGGTCCTGGCGTCCGCCCTCGTACGTCTCGCGCGAGACCAGGTTGTAGTGGGGCTGGATGGCCACGTACTTGGCCAGGCCCTCGCGGTCGGAGAACTCCAGGGACTCGGCGAGCCGCTCGGCGGAGATGTTGGACACGGCGATGTAGCGCACCTTGCCCGCGCTCACCAGCTCGTCCAGCGCGCCGATGATCTCCTCGACCGGCACTTCGGGCCTGTCGAAGTGGGTGTAGTAGAGGTCGATGTGGTCGGTGTCGAGGCGGCGCAGGGAGGCGTCGGCGGCGGCCTTGATGTTGGCGGCGGTGAGGCCAGGGAAGTCGGGGTGCTGGCTGACCTTCGTGGCGATCACGACGTCGTCGCGGTTGCCGCGCGCCTTGACCCACTTGCCGATGATGGTCTCGGACTCGCCGCCCACGTTGCCGTCGACCCACGCCGAGTAGGAGTCGGCGGTGTCCACGAAGTTGCCGCCCGCGGCCGCGTAGGCGTCGAGCACGGCGAAGGAGGTGGCCTCGTCGGCGGTCCAGCCGAAGACGTTCCCGCCGAGGGAGAGCGGGAAGACCTCGAGGTCGGAGGAGCCGAGCTTGCGAAGAGAAGTCATGTACTACGTCAACGGGCGTGCCGGAACAGTCCATTCCGACACGCCCGCAAAGATCCCGTAAACGTCAGGGGTTGAGGCCCTTGCTGCGCAGCCACGTCATCGGGTCGATGCCGGTGGACTGGCCGTTCGGGTGGACCTCGAGGTGGAGGTGCGGGCCGGTCACGTTGCCGGTGGCGCCGATGCGGCCGATGACATCACCCGTGCTGACCTTCTGGCCGACGCTCACGCTGATCGACGACTGGTGGCAGAACCACAGCTCGGTGCCGTCGTCGAGGGTGAGGATCGTGCGGTAGCCGTACGAGCCGGCCCAGCCGGCCTCGGTGATGGTGCCGCTGTGGATGGCCTTGATGAGCGTGCCCGTGGGGGCCGCGAAGTCGAGGCCCGTGTGGTAACCGGAGGACCACATGGAGCCGGCCTGTCCGAAGGTGCCGGTGATCGTGTACGACACGACCGGCAGCTTGAACTGCTTGGCCAGCTCGGCCAGGCGCGCGGCCTCGGCCGCCTTCTTGGCCTCCGCCTCCGCCTTCTCCTTGGCTGCCTCGGCCTTGGCCGCGGCCTCCTTCTCCGCCTTGGCGGCCGCGTCGTCGACCTGCTTGGCGAGGGCCGCCTCGGTGGCCGACTGGGCCTTGCTGTCGATCTGCACCTGCTGCGACTCGGCCTGCGCCATGATGCGGTCGCGCAGCGCCTCACCGGCACCCTGGGCGCCCTGTGCGGTGTCCGCGGAGGTCACGGCGACATCGCTGAGCGCCGTGGCGGAGCCCTTGGGAGCGTCGGCGGAGTCGCCGAACACGGAGGGCAGATCGGGCATGGAGATGGACACCGGCGGCTTGCCGGTGTTGGCGCTGGCCATGCCGCCCGCGCCGACGGCGGCTATGACGCCGACGCCGAGAACGGTGGAGCTGCGGGCGAGTCCCCCGCCGCGCTGCTTCGCCACACGATGCCGACCGCGTACCGGGCGGAGGGAGTCCTCGGTGGGGTTCCACTCCTCCCACGGGCCCTCGTCGGTGCGGGGGCCGGCAAAGCCGAAGGGCTCGGTACTCGGCACGAACGGGGCTGCCGGGGCAGGCGGGTTGGACGCCACGTGGGCGTGCTCCTTTCCTTCCTTCTCGCCTACCGGGTTAGCTGACGGGTTCGGAGCAGGAAGGTCTCCTACGCGCGTATACCTGCCGTGCTGCCACGGCGGTATCAGCGCGATTCACCCCAGGGTGGTGGTTCCCCGGTTCCCTTGCGGGATTCGGCGCGTGCGCACGGAGCCGCCTCTTGTGACGGCTGGGACGACCGCGCTGCGTTATCGAACGTTAATAGACCCGGGGTGCCGATTCCAAGCTGTTCCACTTGATCATTAACCTTTCTGGCCAGGACGTACGGGCCAGGAGCGGCGAAAATCGGGCGAGTTGGCCACACCTCAGAAACCTCACAGGTGTTGACGGTATGTCAGTTGGTATGCGGAGGGAGGTCGCCCGATCACACGCGGTCACATTCGGTCAGGAGTCGGCCGTCGTACGGCGAGCAGCGCCATGTCGTCGGTCGTGCCGCCCCCGGTGTGCCGGCGCACTTCGTCCGCGAGGCGGGCGAGCAGCGCACCGGGGTCGTGGAACACCCGGCCGGTGAGCCGGTCCGCGGGGTCGAAGAAGACCCCGTGCTCGTCCCGCGCCTCGGACAGCCCGTCGGTGTAGAGCAGCAGCGTGGTCCCGCCGGCGAAGTCGGTCTCCTCGGCGCGGTCGGGCCAGACCCCCAGGTCGGCCATGCCGAGCGGCAGGGCGGGCTCACGGGAGTGCAGGGTGTGCACGGTGCCGTCGGGACACAGCAGCAGCGGGGGCGGGTGGCCGCGGGTGACGATCCGCAGGATGCCGTCGCCGTGCGGGAGTTCGGCGAGCACGGCGGTCGTGAACCCCTCGAACAGCTCGATCCCCTCACGCCGCACCGCCTCGCGCGCCAGCGCCCGGTCCAGCCGCTGCGCGACCGCCTCCAGCGTGGCCTCCTGCTCGGCGGCCTCGCGGAACGCCCCGATGACGACGGCAACGGCGGCCACCGCCCCCATCCCCTTTCCCCGCACGTCGCCCACGACCAGCCGTACGCCGTGCGGGCTGTCCTGCACCGCGTACAGGTCGCCGCCGATGAAGGCGCCCTCCTGCGCCGCCTCGTAGCGCGCGGCGATGGCGAAGCCCCCGATCCGCTCGGCGGGTTGGGGCAGTACGGCGCGCTGGGCGGCCTCGGCGATCTCGCGCTGCGAGGCGAGCTGCTCGCGGCCGCGGCGGACGAGGAGGTTGATCAGGACGGCCAGCACGGCGACCGTCACCACGGTCGCCAGCTCGGTGATCGAGTCGACGTGGAAGAGGATGCCGAGCTCGAGATGGATGGCGACGACGAGGAGCACGGACGCGATGCCGGTGAGGACGGTGCCCCGGCGCGAGTAGAGCGGGGCGGCGACCAGGGGCGCGGCGGTGAAGAGCGGGCCGGCGGTGAACTCCGACGGGGTGAGGTAGTCGTAGATCGCCCCGCCGACGAGCAGCAGCGGTGGGAGCATGCGGGCGAAGGTGCGCGCGTACGAGATCGGCCCCTCCTGCTCCACGGCTCCAGATTTCCGGGAGCGGGAGCGGGACGCGAGCCGTGGAGGCCGATCGGGGGAAACACTCAGGGCCGGAGTCCAGTGACTGGACTCCGGCCCTGAGCCTTGAGTAGCGGGGACAGGATTTGAACCTGCGACCTCTGGGTTATGAGCCCAGCGAGCTACCGAGCTGCTCCACCCCGCGTCGGTGTGTCACCAGCATACGCCATCCGCGGGGCTGTCAGCACACGGGTTGTTCGCGGGCCGGTCATGCACGGTTTCCGCGACCCGGTCATGACCTGCGGCGGCTCAGGCGAGCAGGTGGCTGTTCGGTGCCTTGGCGCGGTTCTCGTGCTCCGGGAGTACGACCACCTCGACGCCCTGCGCGGCCAGCAGCCCGCTGCCGTCGGCGTCCTCGACGAACGTGTCCGGCTCCCGCCAGGCGGTGACCACGCGCCGTACGCCCGCGTCGAGGATCAGCCGGGAGCACGGCTTGGGGCGGGAGGCGCGGTGGGCGCAGGGTTCCAGGCTGCTGTAGACCGTCGCCGACGCGAGCCGCGGGTCGGCCGGGTCCAGCTTGGCCAGGGCCGCCTCCTCGGCGTGGACGACCGGGTCGTAGCCCTCGCGCGAGTGGCCGCGGGCGAGCTCCGTGCCGTCGGCGGCGACGATCACCGCGCCGACGCTGAAGGCCGTGCGGGAGGGCGGGCACTCGGCCGCCAGTTCGCAGGCGAGGGCGAGCCAGTGGTGGTCGGCGGCCGAGGGGAGGGCGCCGGTGCCGGGGGCGGTGGGCTCGTAGCGCATGAGGACCACGTCCTCGATCCGCCGGGTCTCGACCAGGCGCAGACGGCCGCCCTGGTAGGTGCCGGGGCCGAAGAGGCGGGGGGCCTTCGGGTCGCCCACGAAGAGGGGGGCCAGAACGAGCTGGAGTTCGTCGGCGAGGCCGTGCTGGAGGAGCTGGGTGTGAATCGTGCCACCTCCCTCGACCATCAGCCGCCGCACTCCGCGCACGTCGTGCAGGTGCGTCAGGAGGCGGCGCCAGTCGAGGTCGGGGCCGAGCGGGGCGATGTCGGCTGCGACGCCGAGGGCGCGGGCCCGCTCGGCGCCCTTGTCCGTCGTAAAGACGATCTTCTCGCCGCCCGTGTGCCAGAACTTCGCCGTCGGGTCGAGGTCGCCGGAGCCGCTGACCGTGACCTTGAGGGGGTACTCCGGCTTTCCGGCGGCCACGCGGGCTGCGCGGCGCTCGGGCGAGTTGACCAGCAGGCGCGGGTTGTCGGCACGGATGGTGCCGGCGCCGACGAGGATCGCGTCGACGGACGCCCGCACCTCGTCGACGCGGTCGAAGTCGGCCGGGCTGGACAGCAGCAGGCGCTCGGGGCCGGTGTCGTCGAGACAGCCGTCGAGGGAGACGGCGGCGGACAGCAGGACGTACGGGTGGGGCATCGACGCGCTCTCCCTGCGAGGCGGGCGGGGTGGGGTGCCGGGGTGTGACGGCGGGTCTTGGTTCAAGTTTGAAACAAACCTACACTGGTGCCATGACGACTCGCTGGCTCAGCCCGAAGGAGATGCGCGCCTGGCGCGCGTACGTCACCGCGACGCATCTCCTGGAGGACGCGCTCGACCGGCAGCTCCAGCAGGACGCCGGCATGCCGCACCTGTACTACTCCATCCTGGCCAATCTCTCAGACGAGCCGGAACGGCGGCTGCGGATGACGGATCTGGCCGAGCGGACGCAGATCACGCGGAGCCGGCTGACGTACGCGGTGGCGCGGCTGGAGAAGGACGGGCTGCTGCGGCGGGAGAACTGCCGGTGGGACAAGCGGGGCAGCATCGCCGCGCTCACCGAGGAGGGGATGGCGGTGCTGGAGCGCACGGCGCCCGGCCATGTCGAGACGGTGCGCACCTTCCTGTTCGACAAGCTCAGCGAGGAGCAGGTGGAACAGCTGGAGGCGATCTGTTCGGGGATCGCCGAGGGACTGCAGGAGGCGCGGCCCGCCTCCGACGACGTGCCCTGGCGGCGCCGCTCCTCCCCGTCGTGCTCGTGAGCTGCGCCGCAATTCTGTTGCTTCAACTTTAAAGCATGGGGTAGGGTCCCGGACCATGGATCTGCTTCAAAACTGAAGCAGATAGGGACGGACCCCGGAGACCCGCATGCCCGACTTCCCCGCCGCCACCCCGCGCTCCCGCGTCCGGGTGCCGCTGCGCTTCCAGGACGGCTACAGCGTCGACGCCGAACTGGTCACCTTCCACGGCCTGACCGACGGCCAGGAGCACCTCGCCGTCGTCCTCGGCGACCCCGCCCCCGGCCAGGTCCCCCTGGTGCGCCTGCACTCCGAGTGCCTGACCGGCGACGTCTTCGGCTCCGCCCGCTGCGACTGCGGTCCCCAGCTGCGCGAGGCGGTCGAGCGCATCGCGACCCGCGGCGGCGTGCTGCTCTACCTCCGCCAGGAGGGGCGCGGCATCGGTCTCTACAACAAGCTCGACGCGTACGCCCTCCAGGACCAGGGCCTGGACACGTACGAGGCGAACGCCGCCCTGGGGCTGCCCGAGGACGACCGCGACTACACGGCCGCCGCCCAGATGCTGCGCGCCCTCGGCATCGACGAGCTGGACCTGCTCTCCAACAATCCCGACAAGGCCGGCCAGCTCCGCGAGCTGGGCATCGACGTCCACGACCGTGTCCCGACCGGCGTCTTCACCACCGCCCACAACGTCCGCTACCTGCGCGCCAAGGTCCTGCAGACCCAGCACACGCTCCCGCTGGGCGAGCTGACGGAGCTCAACGCGGGCTGAGTCCAGCCTCTCCGGGTAAGAAGTCAACTAAATCGTTGACAATCATTTCGCCGCCGCCCTAGGTTCGGGACGGCGGCGCCCGTTCTTCCCGTCTGTCTGTTTCGGGCGCCGCCACCCATGCCTGCGCGGGTGTTCACCACACGCACGGCAGCATGACGTCGATCACGGTCGGGCCCCCGACAGGGCTGGACATCTCCACGGTCCCGTCCAGCGCGGCGACCCGCCGCCGCATGCCGAGCAGGCCCGAGCCGCTCTTCTCGTCGGCGCCGCCGTGCCCCTCGTCGGCCACCCGCACCCGCAACCCCCGCTTCATCCGCACGAGTTGGACGGCCGCCCGCGCCGAGCCGCTGTACTTGGCGGCGTTGGTCAGCGCCTCCGCGACCACGAAGTAGGCGGCGGCCTCCACGGCGGCCGGTGCCCGCAGGCCGTCGTCCTCCAGGCGGTCCACCTCCACCGTCACCTGCAGCCCGCTGCTCGCGGCCAGCGCCCGCACCGCGCCGACGAGACCGCGGTCGGTCAGGATCGGCGGGTGGATGCCGCGTACGACGTGGCGCAGTTCGGTCAGCGCCTGCTCGGCCTGTGCCTGGGCCTCGTCCAGCAGCTTGCGGGCGGTCTCCGGATCGCGGTCGTAGGCACGCTTGGCGAGCCCGATCCGCATCGACAGGGCGACCAGGTTGGCCTGGGCGCCGTCGTGCAGATCGCGTTCGATACGGCGCAGTTCGGCACCGTGCGCGGCGATGGCGTCGGCACGAGTCGCGGCCAACTCCTCGACACGGGCGGCGAGTTGCGCCTTCGGGGACGGCTTGAGGAGGGCGGTCGACCAGTCGGCCTCCAGGTCCGCGATCCGTACGATCAGCGGCAGGACGAGGGGATTACGGCGCAGCAGCCCGCACCACACGCCGTCGACGACCAGGCCGAGCGGCCACAGCGGCAGCGCGAGGGCGAGGAGGGCGCCGTAGAAGTAGTCGGCGACCATCCAGCGCAGGTCGGTGAGGGTGCCGGGGTCGCGCACGGCCGTGCGGATCCGCTCGCGCAGCGTCCCCGTCAGGGGCTGGTACGCCTCCGGGATGCGCTGTCCGGTCCACGCGGCCGTCATGCTCCGCTTGGCGCCGGCGATCCGCCGGATGATCAGTACCGTCTCGGGCAGCATCCAGGCGCCGACCACCACGAGGGTGGCGACAGCGGTGATGATCAGCACCGTGATGAAGATCCAGAGGCAGAAGGCCAGCGCCGCGGCCAGGGCGAGATGCACCGTGGCCCGCGCCGCCTGCCTCACCGTTTTGCCCATGCCGCCACGCTAAGCGACCCCGCCCCGCGGCGCGGTGTAGCGGACTACACCATCGGCGCCGGTCAGACGATCGTCAGGCAGCTGTCAGACTCCGGCCGCCCCTGGCGAACGCATGCTGCGCCAGGTCGTCTTCTTCGCCCGGTTCCCGCACCGCTTGCGGCCCTGGTCCTCACGGCGACCCGACCTCGAAGCGCCCTCATAACGAGCCCCTGACCGGCCGGCGACCGCAGGTCACACCCGCTCCGACCCGTCGACCGCGCGTTCCCTCGCCCGATCCGCCAACAGCCCGAGCACCGCACCGAGTTGGCGACGCACCTCCGTATCGGCGACAAGGCCGTCCCCGTCAACGACCCCCCGGCCGACCGGAAGCTGCACGCAGGCCCCCTCCACGATGTCGGCCCCGGTGTAACCGAGCACCGTCCGCAGCGTGGCCTCCGCGCCCCGGCCCCGCCCCGGCGCGGCCGCGTTGACCCAGCCGACCGGCTTGTCGCAGATCTCGGTACCGCCGACCGTCCAGTCCAGCAGGTTCTTGAACGACCCCGGCAGGGTCCCCGCGTACTCCGGAGTGCAGACCAGAATCCCGGCAGCCTCCTCGATCGCCGCCCGCAACCCGGCCACGGGCGCGGGCAACGGGTCCGCATCGTCATCGGGGTTGAAGTGCGGAAGCCCCGCCAGACCGTCGTACAGCACAGTCCGAACCGGCACCGACGGCGCCACGGCCTGCGCGGTCCGCAACACGGCCTCGTTGGTGGAGCCGCCCCGCAGACTGCCCGACAGCAGCAGGATCACCGGCACCGTGGTCATTCGCTCAACCTCCGCCCCCCGGCGTGCCGCAGTTGGTCCCACGCCTCGTCCAGCCTATCTTCAACCCCAACATCTTGTGGTTCCAGGCAAGTTGACGCCCACAGATTGTGTACAAGGGTGCGCTCTACCGGAATTCGACCACGGATGTCCACGATGAGCAGAGATCGACGAGGAGTGAGGGCGTTCATGGCCGAGCGATTCGGGGACGGTACGACACCAGCAGTCGGCAGGGAGCGGGCGGCCGCCCGGCGGTCCGCCGTACCGCGTCCCGCACGGCGGATGCGCTCGACGACGCGGTCGTTCACCGTGGGCGAGGGCAAGGGATACCTGACCGTCGCGCTCACCCCCGAGGGCCTCGTCGCCGAGGTGATGGTCCGCATGGCCAAGCAGGGCTCCACGCTCGCCGGGATGATGGACGCCTTCTCGTCGACGGTCACGCGGGGTCTGCAGCACGGCGTACCGCTCGAGATCCTCGTGTCCGACTACGTCGGCACCCGCTTCGAACCCTCCGGTCTCACCGACGACCCGGACATCAAGCAGGCCGGCTCCGTCATGGACTACGTCGGCCGCCGCCTCGCCCTGGACCACCTCCCGTACCACGTCCGGGTCGGCCTCAACATCCTCACCGCCGAGGAACGCGCCGAGAAGGAGACACTCGACGGCGTCGGCAACGCGGTCTGGACCGACCTGGTGGGCCTGTCCATGTCCGCCCCGGTCGTGACCCGGCCGCGTCGCGGCTGAGACGCGGGGCCGGCAGGGGGATCAGGCGGCACCGACCCCGTCGTACGCCACCCGGTGCACCGACACCCGCAGGCTGGACCGCCTGATCTCCAGCACCCGGCGGTACGGCAGCACGCTCCACTCCCCCTCCGGCTGCGGGACACCGCTGGAGGCGACGACCACCCGGTCACCCTCCGTCCGGTAGCGCAGCCGGAAGAAGTCGGGGCCCCGGCGCCTGCTGACCTCGGAGCCGGGGTCCTCGTCGGCGTAGGCGTGCAGCGCCTGCTCGGTCAGCAGCAGGCAGTTGAGGCTGGCGAAGGACGCCCGGGCGCGGATGTCGGCGGCCGCGTGCGCCAGGGCGTCGACGGGGTCCTCGTCCCGCAGCAGCGTCAGCACGCGCAGAAAGTACCGCTCGGAGTCGGTGTCGCCGCCCGCCCCGGCGAGCAGATCGGCGTCGATGAGACCGTCGAGTGCGTCGTACGGCGAGAAGTAGCCGTTGTGCGCGAAGGCGAGCGTGCCTGCGCTGAACGGGTGCGTGTTGCCGGGCACGACGGGCAGCCCGGGGCCGGCCAGCCGCAGATGCAGCAGGGCGGCGTCGCTGCGGGTGCCGGTGAGGGCCTCGTCCCAGAGCGGGCTCGCGGCGGCCGGCTCGGTGTCCTTGACGATCCGGGGGCCCACGTCCCGTCCGGACCAGGCGGCGATACCCCAGCCGTCGCGGTGTTCCCGGCCCAACTCGGCGAAGGGGAGGGCAAGTTCGCCCAGGCCGTCGGCCAGGGGCCGGGGAGTGCGGGTGACGACGCCGAGCAGGCGGCACATTCTTGATCTTCCTCACGGTAGGTGGACAGCACCCTTGGTAATGCTCGCCCAACACCTTTGCCTGGTGCAGCAATTCGAGATGGCAGAACACCGGGAAGGTCAGCCCGATGCCCCCGCATCGCCGCCGCCGGGCGTTGAGCGACACGGCGGGCTGACCGAAGATCCTAAATAACTACTCTTTGTGCATATATTCTCACATTAAGTAGTCAAGCCAGGGCATACCGCCCTGAGCAAGAAAGGGTCTAACTATGCGCAAGTTGCAGCGCGTTGCGGTCGTAGCCGCAGCGATCGCGGGGCTGTCCGCCTTCGGGGCCGGCGTCAGCTTCGCCCACGGCGACGGCCACCACGACGACGGTGTCGACAACATCACCGCGGTGGCGAACTCGCAGGCCAACGCCGTCGCCGACTACGACAACCCGGACGGCAAGGGCGGCCACGGCGGCTCGGACGCCGATTACTTCGCGCCGGTGAACGGCATCTTCGACGCGCCGCACGGCAAGTAAGTCCGTACGGCAACACTCTGCACGACACCGGCAGCCCGGCCGCGCGACGAACCCACAAGGGAGCGCGACCGGGCTGCCGTCGCGCTTGCCGTCGATCGGCACGAAAAGCCCCGGCGCCCCGACCAGTGGCCGGGGCGCCGGGGAGGGCTTGGCCTACTTGTTGAACGCTGCGTTGTTGCAGCCCATGCTCGAGCCCTCGGTGGTGTTCTGCGCGCCCGGGTTGTTCTCGCCGTTGAGGCCGTTGCCCAGAACGCCGTTGAGGATCCCGACCTGGCCGAGGATGTTGACGTTCAGGTCGTGCGACCGGCAGGTGGTGCTCTGCAGGACGTCGACCGAACCTCCGCCGCCGCCGTGACGCCCGTCGGCGTGGGCGGCGCCGGCCGTCAGGAACCCGACGCTCCCGAGGGCGGCCACCAGGACGGCAGCCTTGCGAAGCTTGTGCATGTGGATCTCCGGTGGAGTGAAGAGGTGAGGTGAGGTGGTAAGGAAGCGATCCGTGATTGATCGACTCCTTACAGCCACGGGAGATTAATACGAATTGCCCTAAAACGGACAGCGACGCGCCAAGCGTCGTGATCTACCAGCAAAAACCCTCACCCGCAAACGCGAGTCGCACCCATAGCGCCGTCCGGTTACGACAGCGGTCCCAGGATCTCCTGGGACTCGATGAGCCCCTGGTCGCTGGGAGCCTCGCCGGCGCCGAAGACTCGGGCGGACTGCCGGGCCCGGAACTCGAGATGGGCTTCGGCGGGCTTGGCGTAGCCGTAGCGGGCGCGTGCCTCCGCGGGCGTCAGCACTTCCTCCTTGCGGGGCGGAATCCCGAGCTTGACCGGAGCGACCACCGCAACCGTCGAGGGCGAGAGCCTTCCCAACAGGACCAGTTCCACCCTGGGGTTGAGGTGGGCGAGCGCGAAGGCCGCCTTCATGACGGGCACGATGAGCGTGTCGAGGAGGCGTGACTGCCGGATCCCCGCCATCTCGCGCATCCAGCGCGGCATGGTGGCGATCGTGGCGATCCGCTGCACCTTCGCGACCGCCAGGTTCGCCGGCTTCGCCCAGCGCGGCGTCGGCGGCAGTACGAGCTCACTCCTGAGCAGATGGTTCATGGCCTGCCGGGCGATCGGACTGGCGGACAGCTGCGGGCGCATCCGTTCGAAGTACGCCCGGACCCCTGCGCGGCTGCGGGGAATGTCGTCGGGGGAGCACGTCTGCAGTTCCGCGGCGAGGGCGCATGCCTCCCAGTACTCCTTCTCCTCCTGCGCCGTGAGCTTCCCGGGCCCGTACTTCTCGTACGCGTAGAGGATCGAGTGCCAGCCGGTGAGCTGGATCCACAGCTGCGAGGCGGGGTCGTTGGCGTCGTAGGTCCCGCCGCCGTACGGCAGTTGGCCGATCGCCTTGGAATGGACCCTGACCAGGACGTCCGCGGCCTTGCACACCTCCCGTGAACCGGCGAAGGCCACCATCGCGAAGTACCGCAGGGTCCGGTCGTAGCGAGTGCGGGCGCGCTGGTAGATGCCCTGGGTCGCGTGGACGGCGGCCACCAGCGGCGGGTCGAGCTCCTCCACGACCACGGCCCGCTGGAACCCCACCGTCGGTGCCGTGGGATAGCTCCAGACCTTCCACACCACCGAGTCCGGGCCGAAGAAACCGTAGTCCTCGTGCGGTTCGACCTCGCCACGCTTCAGCCTCGCCATGGAGCCGCTCCCTGTGCATCCGCGGCGTGCGCCGCCGTCCTCAATTACGACACTGCTGTCTTAAATTAAGACACGCATGTCGTAAACTGCCAAGGTGTCAGCGTCCACATCCTCGGATTCATCGGCATCCCCGGAAGGCAAGCCGCGCAAGCGGCGCCCCTACGCCCCGCGCGTCCCGATCGAGCAACGTCGCGAGCAACTGCTCGACGCGGCCCTCGCCGTGATCGTGAACGACGGCTACGACCGGGTCTCCATCGACGCCATCGCCAAGCGGGCCGATGTCGCCAGGTCGGTGGTCTACGGCGCCTTCGAGAACCTCGACGCCCTGCTCACCGCCCTGCTCGACCGGCAGCAGGCCCGCGCCTTCGCCCGGCTCCTCGCGACGATTCCCGACCCCGCGAATCTGCGCGACCCCGCCGAGTTCGCCGCCGAAGCCGTGCGCCGGATGTCCGCGATGCTTCGCGAGGACCCGGACACCTGGCGGCTGATCCTGCTGCCCCCGGGCAACATGCCCACGCTCGTCCGCGACCGCATCGAGACGGACAGAGAACGCTTCCGGCTCCGGGTCGAGCAGTGGATCTCCCTCACCCTGACCGACCGGAGCGCTCCGAAACGCGCCCCGCAGCTCGACCCGCAGATCCTCGCCCACGCCCTGGTCGCCTGCGCCGAACACTTCGGCCGCCTCGCCCTCACCGACCCCGGGAAGATCGACCCGTCACGCCTGATCGGCCAGGTGCAGGTGATCCTCGGCGCCGTCCTGCCGAGGACGCGCTGACGGCAAGTCAGCCCGAAACCGAAGCGGCACCCGGGCCGACCGAAGCCGACCCGGGCGCCGCACAGCAGGTCGAAGGGGCTGTCCCCCACCTGCAACCTGTAGGCCCTGTGGGACTCGAACCCACAACCAATGGATTAAAAGTCCACTGCTCTGCCAATTGAGCTAAGGGCCCCTGGCGATGTTGCCTCCCCGAGCATAGCCGGACACGGCCGTGTCTCCGATCGGGTATCGGGGACGCGGCCGTGTTGGAGGCGAAGATCGAGCCGGAGTGTTACGGATCGACCTTTTCGGGGGTGCCCCCGGAGGGCGCCGTGCGTGCCGCCTCGCGGGCGATCGTGCGGGCGTGTTCGGGATTGAGGAACCAGTGCCGGGCCGACGCCCCCCACCAAGCCGCCGCGAAGCCGAGGACCACCAGGACCGCAACCGGGGCGTAGTTGAAGCTCTCCCAGGTGACCGGCGAGACCTGGGGCAGCATGAAGAGGATCGTGATGACGCCGACCCAGACGACCGAGACGATGCCGATCAGACGCGACCAGCGGCCCAGGTGCCAGGGTCCGCGCTCGAAGGCCTCGCCCTTGCCGAGCCGCAGCAGCGTCGGGATGACGTACGCGATGTAGAGGCCGATGACGGCGACGGACGTCACCGCCGCGTAGGCCGTGTAGTTGATCAGGTACGGCAGGCCCAGCACAAGCGCCCCGACCGCCGCCAGCCACACCGCCGCCACCGGGGTCCGGGTGCGCGGGCTCACCGTGTGCCAGACGTGCGAGAACGGCAGTGCGCCGTCGCGTGAGAAGGCGTAGATCATGCGGCTGTTGGCCGTCACCGACGCCATCCCGCAGAACAGCTGCGCCCCGATGACGACCAGGAGCAGGAGCTTCCCCGCCGTGGCCCCCAGCGCGTCCAGCAGGATCTGGGCCGGCGGTGCGCCGGTCGGAGACGCGAGCTCCTTGTCGTACGACTGGATCGCGAACGTGAAGCCGAGCAGGAGCACGAAGCCGGCGATCCACGACGTCCAGATGGACTGCACGATGCCCTTCGGGCCCGCCGTCGAGGCGTCGTGGGTCTCCTCCGTCATATGGGCGGAGGCGTCGTAGCCGGTGAAGGTGTACTGGGCCATCAGCAGGCCGAGCAGCACCACGTAGACGCCGCTGCCCCAGCCCGTGTTGTTCACGAACTTGCCGAAGACGAAGGACGCCGACTGGTGGTGGTCCGGCACGAAGGCCAGCGCGCCGACGATCACCCCGACGCCGATCACGTGCCACCACACGCTGACACTGTTGAGCAGCGCGACGATGCGGACGCCGAAGGTGTTCAGCAGGCCGTGCAGGAGGAGGATTCCGGCGAAGAGCAGCACCGTGCGGCCCGGCGTCACCTCGAAGTCGAACTGGAGGTTCAGATACGCGCCGAGGAAGGACGCGGCGCCGAAGTCGATGCCCGCCGTCACGGCCACCTGGCCCAGGACGTTGAACCAGCCGGTGAACCACGCCCAGGCGGCTGCCGAGCGTGGGGGCGCGAGGCGGTGGGCCCAGAAGTAGAGGCCCGCGGAGGTCGGGTAGGCCGAACAGATCTCGGCCATCGACAGGCCGACGAACAGCGTCATCAGGCCTACGGCCACCCAGCCCCAGGTGATCACGGCCGGGCCACCCGTGTTCATGCCGAACAGATAGAGCGTGAGGCAGCCCGACAGGACCGAGATGATCGTGAAGGAGACCGCGTAGTTGGAGAACGCCGACATGCGGCGGGCCAGGACCTGCGTGTAGCCGAGCTGGGCAAGCCGTTCTTCGTCGGAGAGGCCCGACTGCCCGCTCGCTATGGCGTCATCTGTCATGCCCCCAGCGATTCCCTCACCAGGGGCGTGACATGCATCACGACTTGGCCAGAAAGTGCCGTTCTAGAAAAGGCCCTTGTAGCCCTGCCAGCCGGTCCCGATTTTCACCCGCGCGGCGAACGACCCGTTGCCGTTGCCGGTCTGGCGGTACAGGTTGCCCGCGGTGTCCCGCGCGACCAGGTCGTTCTTGCCGTCGCCGGTGATGTCCCCGACGCCGACGACCGCGTTGTACGAGGCCCCCCAGTTCGAGAAGACCTGCACCCGCTCCTTCACCTGGCCCGTCCCGGTGCCGTCGTAGCGCCAGAGCGTTCCGGCCTTGTCCAGCGCGAGCACGTCCCCGAAGCCGTCGCCGTTCAGGTCGCCGGCGCCCACGATCTTCTTGTACGTCGACCACGTGCGGATCCTGACGCCCGCCTTCAGCTTCCCGGCCCCGTCGTTGGCGAACAGGTAGACGTCACCGGTCGAGGCCTTGCGGGCCAGCAGATCGGTACGGCCGTCGCCGGTCAGGTCACCGGGTGCGGTGAGGACGTTGTACGCGTTCCAGCCGGTGCCGAGGGAGGTGTGGCTGCTCGACGGTGTGTACGACGCCCCGCACTTGCCCGCGTAGCGGCGCAGCTCACCGCCAGGCATCCGCACCAGCATCTCGGCGCACCGGTCCTTGCCCATGTCGCCGAACGGCACGGCCACCGTCCCCGAGGGCCAGCCGGAGGCGGAGTACTTGAAGTCGTAGGTGCCCTTGCCCTTGGTGTAGTGCAGGGTCAGCGCGCCCGAGGAGTTGAGGGTGGCCAGCTCGCCGTAGCTGTAGTAGCCCTGGTCGTGGAAGCCCTGGAGGCCGCCGTTGTACCCCAGCGAGCCACCCGTGCTGTATGTGCCGCCGCCGTCCTCGGCGACGGCCTTCAGACTCCAGGTCTTGGGGCCGTTGGTGAGGTAGGCGCCCGAGTCCGACTTCAGGTCCCAGTCCACGTCGACCTGCGCGCCGCTGCCCGTGATCGTGCGCTCGGTGCGCCCCAGCTGGTCCTTCACGGTGAAGGTCCAGTTCGCCGGCTTGTTCAACTGCCAGTAGCTGCCCCAGTATTCGACGCCGTTGTTGCCCTTCACGTCCACCGAGTCGCCGGCCACGTCCGACTCGATCTTCGCCAGCGACTGCGCCGGCACCCCGCTCTGCACGATCCGGATCGAGTGGTCCTGACCGACGTAGGCGATGTCGCCGCCGAACTTGTCCACCGCCCAGGTCAGCCGCCGCTGATCGGCGGTGTTCCCGGCCGGGAGGTCGGCGATCTCGCGCGCGGCGGCCGCCGTACCGGAGTGGTAGTCCGTCAGCATCAGCTTCCCGGCCGCCCGGTCGTGCCGGACGAGATAGCCGTCACCGACGAGCGCGGGGCCGGAGGGAACCGTGATGTTCTTCTTCGCCGTACGGTCGTACACGCCCGCGGCGCCCGTCGGACCGCAGTTCCAATAGATCCAACGGCCCACGACCTGAAGCTCCTTGACCGTGCAGGGCGCACCGGTGGAGACGGTCGCGACGGTCTTCTTGCCCTCCAGGTCGTACTGCGTGACGACCCCGTTGCCGGAACCCGGCGTCCACAGCGCCGAACCCCACACGGAGGCGGCCGTGACGGACCGGGTCAGCCGCACGTCGGCGGTGCGGTAGGCGGACACCGCGTCGACGTACTGCTTGCCGGTGGAGGACGCCTGGTAGACGTAGTAACGGCCGGTGGCGTCGACGAAGCGGCCGCCGGTGACCGTCGGCTCCTCCGTGCCGCTCAGCGAGTTCTCGGTCAGATGGATCTCCGCCACCTGCTTGCCCGACGCGGTCTCCATGAACGTGCCGAGGTAGGTGTTGCCGAAGGTACGCATCGGAACGCAGCCCTCCGCACCGGCGTCGCACGACACCCGCTGCACATGGCTGCCGTCGGCGTACGTCGCGGCGTAGCCCCGGGACGTCTTGTCCAGCACCGTGGAACCGTCGGCGGAGATCTGCCGCCCGACCACCCACTGATAACCGCTCGGCGTGTTCTCCACGCTGGTCAGAAAGCCGCCCGCGTAGTCGATGCCCCAGACGCCGTCCGTGGTGATCGGCGTCGGGGTGGTGTCCGCGGCCGCCGTGCCCGCGGTGGTCAGTGAGCCGGCGCCCAGGGCGGCCAGGCTGACGAGCGTGAGAGCGATCCGGGCATGCCGGGTCAAGGGTCCCTCCCCAGGGAGTCAGAAAAGGCGCGGCGACAGGCCTCGTCGAAATCCCCCTCGGCCACGATCCGCCACGCAAGCGATGGGATGTTAACAACCTTCACACGGGTTGCGGTAGAGGATTTCGGACCCCGAGAAAGCCGTTTCTGCGCCACCGCACCCGGGCCCGAAACGCCGGAAGGGCCCGTACGACCGAAGTCGTACGGGCCCTTCTCTCAGCTCACTCGGCGTCAGCCGTTGCGCTTCCAGCGCGGCTTGTCGTCGCGGCGGCCGAAGGAGGAGGAGCCGCCTCCGGTGCCACGGTGGTCGTCACGGCGGCCGTACGGGCGCTCGTGGCCGCCGGAGCGGAAGCCCGGGCGGTCGCCCTGGCGGTCCCGGTTGAAGGGACGGTCGCTGCCGCGGTGACCGCCGCGGTCGTCACGGCGCTCGAAGGAACGGCCGGCCGGACGGTCGTCACGGCGGAAGCCGCCACGGTCGTTGTCCCGGCGCTCGAAGGAACGGCCGCCGCGGTCGTTGTCGCGACGCTCGAAGGAACGCCCACCACGGTCGTCACGACGGTCGTCACGGCGGAAGCCACCGCGGTCGTTGTCCCGGCGCTCGAAGCCACGCCCGCCACGGTCGTCCCGACGCTCGAAGGAACGCCCACCACGGTCGTCACGACGGTCGTCCCGACGGAACCCGCCACGGTCGTTGTCCCGACGCTCGAACCCACGGTCGCCACGGTCCCGGTTGAACCCACCGCGGTCGTTGTCACGACGCTCGAAGGAACGGCCACCGCGGTCGTCACGACGGTCGTCGCGACGGAAGCCGCCACGGTCGTTGTCCCGACGCTCACGACGCTCGTACGGCGCCGGAGCCTCGGCCCGGTCGACGTCCTGCGCCAGCGGCTGCTCGGGCACGGACACCTCGACCGCCTCGACGGCAGCTTCGGCCTGCGCCTCGGCCACCGCGGCCTCCGGGTCCTCGCCGCGCTCGCGGGCGACTCGGGCGACCAGGCGGTCCGCCTCCTCGCGCAGCTCGCTCGCGCGGCGCTGCGCCCGCTCGAGCTGCTTGGTGAGGTGCGCGACCTCACGCTCGGCCTGCTGCGCCGCGTTGGCCGCGGACTCGGACTGGACCTCGGTCATCGAACGGGCGCCGGTGATCTCGGCGACCTCGGGCTCGAAGGCCGTACCGGAGTTGATGATGTGACGCCCGGCGTCGACGCCCGCGTCCTCCATCAGCCGGAAGATCTGGCGGCGCTGGTGCGGCAGCGACAGCGAGACGACCGTGCCGGTGCGGCCCGCGCGGGCGGTACGGCCGGCGCGGTGCAGGTAGTCCTTGTGGTCACCGGCGGGGTCGACGTTCAGGACGAGGTCGATGCCGTCGACGTGGATACCGCGGGCGGCGACGTCGGTCGCGACGAGCGCGTTGACGTAACCGTCCTTGAAGTCGGCCAGCGTCCGCGTCCGGGCGCCCTGCGTCATGCCGCCGTGCAGCGCGTCGGCCTTCACGCCCGCCTCGCGCAGCTGCTCGGCGATACGGTCGGCGCCCAGCTGGGTGCGGACGAAGATGATGGTGCGGCCCTTGCGAGAGGCGATCGCGGCCGTGACCGGCGCCTTGTCCTTGGGCTTCACGATGAGGATGTGGTGCGACATGGTCGTCACCGCGCCCTGGGCGGCGTCGACCTCGTGCGAGACCGGGTCGACCAGGTAGCGCTTGACCAGCGTGGAGATCTCGTTCTCCATCGTGGCGGAGAAGAGCATGCGCTGACCGCCGGCCGGGACCTGGTCGAGCAGCTCGGTGACCTCGGGCAGGAAGCCCAGGTCGGACATCTGGTCGGCCTCGTCGAGAACGGCGACCTCGACGTTCTCCAGGGAGCAGGCGCCGCGGTTGATGATGTCGCGCAGACGGCCGGGCGTGGCGACGAGGATGTCGACGCCGCGCTCCAGGGCGTAGATCTGGTTGCCCATCGACGTACCGCCGCAGACGACCTTCATCTTCAGGCCGACGACGTCGCCGTACGGCTGGAGCGCGTCCGCCACCTGCATGGCGAGCTCACGGGTCGGGGTGAGGATGACGGCGCGCGGCTTGTGCTTCTCGGTGCGACCGCCGGCGAGCCGGGCCAGGGTCGGCAGGCCGAAGGAGAGGGTCTTGCCGGAGCCGGTGCGGCCACGGCCGAGGATGTCCTTGCCGGCCAGGGCGTCCGGGATGGTCGCGGCCTGGATCGGGAAGGGGGTGGTCACGCCGTTCTGGGCGAGCTTGCGCACCACGCCCTCGGGGAGACCGAGGTCCGCGAAGGTGACCTCGGGAGCGTCCTCGGTGCCCTCGTTCTCGGGCATGACGACGTGATCAGTACTGGAAATGGACATGCTTAAGCGAAACCTTCCGGAGTCTCGGTCGGCACGCGCCCGTCAACTCCGTGATTCGCTCACGACCGCCTCTATGCGGTCCGCCACGGCAAGGGAGAGTACGCGCCACACGGCGCGCTCTGCAGTGGCGCCGGGCAATGGGATCAAACGATCTACCACCATACGCACCCACCACCCCCGAAGGCAAACCAAGCCGCGTAGACGTACGTCACACCCGCTGTCCTGCGATTACGCCGGACTCCCCGCAGTCGGCGCCGGCTCCCGTTCCGCCAGCTGCGGTGCCGTCTGCTCATGCGCCGACGAGGACGGCTCGGCGGTCGGCGGCGGCGTCGGCGAGGCGGACGGCGGCTGCTCGGTGGGCGTCGGCTGCGGCTCGACCGTCCGGGTCGGAGGCGGCGTCGCCCTGGTCGGCGTGGGGCCTCCCGGTTTCTCGCTCGACCCCGGCCCGCCCGCCGCGGGAGCGGACCGGCTCGCGCCCGCCGACGGCGATGCCGAGGCGGAAGCCGACGCCTCCGACTCCGCCTCGCCCTTCTTCTTCCCGCGCTTGCCGTCGGCCGCGACCGCACCCCCGCCGCTCCCGCCGGAGACCGCCGATCCCCCGTCGGGCGCCTCACCCCCGTGCTGCCCGGCGGAGTGCGAGGGCCTCCCGCTCCCGCCCGAGTCGTCACCCACGCTCATGCAGCCGGCGGCAGCGGCGACGGCCATCACCGTGGCGGCCAGACGGACGGGTACGTACAAGGGGCGCACGGGAAGCCACCTCCGAGGCGGGGGGAGAAGTCAACGTGCCCAACTCCCGCCGCCCACAAGAGGACACGGCGCCTACCCGTACCCCAGGGCATGCAGCCGCGCGTCGTCGATCCCGAAGTGGTGCGCGATCTCGTGGACCACGGTCACCTCGGTCTCCGCGACCACGTCCTCCCGCGTCTCGCACATCCGCAGCGTCGGCCACCGGTAGATCGTGATCCGGTCCGGCAGCACCCCCGCGTACCACTCCCCGCGATCGGTCAGCGGCGTGCCCTCGTACAGCCCGAGCAGCTCGGGATCGTCCGCCGGCGGCTCGTCCTCGACGAACACCGCGACGTTGTCCATCAGCCGCGTCAGCTCCGGCGGGATCCGGTCGAGCGCCTCGGCGACCAGTTCCTCGAACTCCTCGCGCGTCATCTCCAGCACAGGCCCATTGTCAGCCACCGGGCGTCCGTACGAGAGTCATGAACCCACCCGCATATCCACACCCGCACTTGGGCATACGGGACCAATGGCCCGCGTCCCCGCCATCGCCGCCACCGTCGTGAACCGCATACGCAAGTCCCCGCGCACCCTCACCCGCCACTACCGCTCCCGGCGTCCCCTCCCGACGCTCGAGCTCGTCCGGCAGCCGCACCCCTGGCCCCGCGCGCTGGGCCTGGTCGCCGTGGTCCTGCTCGGCGCCTGGCTCGGCCTGCTGATCGTGGGCAACGTACGGGTCCCGGTCGGCCCCATGAACACCACGATGACCCTGCGCCCCTCCCTCACCGGCGGCACCAAGATCAACATCTCCCCGCTGGGCGCCCTGCAGTTGAACAGCCACCACGCACCCGTCCGCCTCGACGTGAACGTCGACCAGCTCGACCCGGCCCGCGCCCAGGCCCTGGTCGACCACCCCGAGCGCCTCTCCGGCCTCCAGGACGAGGTATCCCACGACGTCGAACACGGCACCCTCGACCTGGCCCTGCGCTCCTGCGTCGCCGTCGTCTCGGGCGCCACCGCCCTCGGCCTCGCGGTCTACCGCCGCCCGCGCCGCGCCCTCGCCGCCGGCGGCACGGCCCTGGCCCTCCTCATGGCCTCCGGCGCCTCGGCGTACGCCACCTGGAACCCCGAGTCCGTCCTCGAACCCAAGTACTCGGGCCTGCTCTCCTCGGCCCCGTCCCTGGTCGGCAACGCGCGCAACATCGTCACCGAATTCGACGTCTACCAGAAGGAGTTGGCGCGCCTGGTGACCAACGTGACGAAGCTCTACGACGTCACGTCCACCCTGCCCGCCTACCAGCCGGACCCGAGCACCGTCCGCGTCCTGCACGTCTCGGACATCCACCTCAACCCGGCGAGCTGGAAGATCATCGCGTCGCTGGTGAAGCAGTACAAGGTGAACGTGATCGTCGACACCGGCGACACCATGGACCACGGCACGGCGGCGGAGAACGGCTTCCTGGACCCGATCGCCGACCTGGGCGCGCCCTACGTCTGGGTCCGGGGGAACCACGACTCGCAGGCGGCCACCCAGCGCTATCTGGAGCGCATGAAGAACGTCCACGTCCTGGACGACGGCCGCGCGGAGACCGTCGCGGGCCTGCGCTTCGCCGGTATGGGCGACCCGCAGTTCACCCCCGACCGCTCGAACAAACCGGGCGCCGACGCCTCCGAGGAACTGGCCGGCGACCGCCTGGCCTCGGCCCTGAGCGACCAGCGCACGGCGGGCACCCCGGTCGACGTGGCGATGGTCCACGAACCCTCCGCCGCCCGCCAGGTCGACGGCGAGGTACCGCTGGTCCTCTGCGGCCACCTGCACCACGAGGGCGACGAGATCCTCAAGTACGGCACCCGGCTGCGCATGGAGGGCTCGACGGGCGGCAGCGGCCTGCGCGCACTGGAACACAAGTACCCCGCCCCGATCGAGGCCTCGATCCTCTACTTCGACCGCGACAGCCGCCGCCTGCAGGCCTGGGACTCGATCAAGCTGGGCGGCCTGGGCGAGACGACGGCGGAGGTCACCCGCCACCTCCCGAAGGAGAACCAGCCAGGAGCCACCTCGACCTCACCCACCCCGTCCACCCCCTCGCCCTCCACCCCGTAAACCGTTTTGGCGATAGCTCCCCGCATCCCATATGCTTCTCACGTCCCCGACGCGCTGAGAAGCGCCCAGGCGGGCCGATAGCCCTCATCGTCTAGCGGCCTAGGACGCCGCCCTTTCAAGGCGGTAGCACGGGTTCGAATCCCGTTGGGGGCACGCAACATCGTGTGCGACACTGTCGTACGCATCGCTTGGTCCTGTGGAGCAGTTTGGAGTGCTCGCCACCCTGTCAAGGTGGAGGCCGCGGGTTCAAATCCCGTCAGGACCGCTGAGGCTTCCTCGGAAGCCTCGTGGCTGGGTAGCTCAGTTGGTACGAGCGATCGCCTGAAAAGCGATAGGTCGCCGGTTCGACCCCGGCCCCAGCCACAAGGTGCGAAAGCCCCGTCCTCGGACGGGGCTTTCGTCGTCTGTACAGCGTTCCCCCGTGGCGCTACGTTCTGCCTGGTCGGCGTAGGTCCAGGGGGCGGGGGACGATGAGCAGGGACGAAGCCAAGGCCATTCGGGATGTCGAGCTGGAGAAGGACCGCGCGCGGTACGGGCTGCTGGCGGTCGTGCTCAGCAATCTCTCGATCTCCGGCGTCGCGATCTTCGGGGTGTGGCAGCTCGACGGCGACCGGGCGGTCATCGTCGGTGTGCTGACCGCCGCGTTCACCGCGGTCAGCAGCCTGACCACGGCCTACCTGGGGATCAAGGCCGTCTCCAACACCGCGAAGTCGATCGCGCTGGGCGAGGGCGGCACGCGACACCAGGCGCCGCCGCCCGCGACGCCTCCGGGGCAGCGGACCCCCTGACAAATCGTTCGCCACGAATTTCCCGGGGATGAGATCCTGGATCGCGTATGTCTACGCACCCTGCCCCCGCCACCCCGGCCTTCGGCACCCTCGCCCCTCGCCTGACCGAGCTGTCCCTGCGCGACGCGCACCGGCTCGGGCGCAGGCTCGAAGGCGCGCGCAAGATCCGTAAGCCGGAGGCCCAGGCCGCCGTTCTCGCCGAGATCGAGGCGGAGGTCGCCCGCGCCGAGGAGCGGATCGGCGAGCGGCTCAGCCGCGTGCCCGCCGTCACGTACCCCGAGCAGCTGCCCGTCAGCCAGAAGAAGAGCGAGATCGCCGACGCCATCCGCGACCACCAGGTCGTGATCGTCGCCGGCGAGACCGGGTCCGGGAAGACCACGCAGATCCCGAAGATCTGTGTGGAGCTGGGGCGCGGGGTCAAGGGAATGATCGGGCACACCCAGCCCCGCCGGATCGCCGCCCGTACCGTCGCCGAGCGCGTCGCGGAGGAGCTGGACACGCCCCTCGGCGAGACCGTCGGCTGGAAGGTCCGCTTCACCGACCAGGTGAACCAGGACTCGACCTTCATCAAGCTGATGACGGACGGCATCCTGCTCGCCGAGATCCAGACCGACCGCGAGCTGCGCGCCTACGACACGATCATCATCGACGAGGCCCACGAGCGGTCCCTCAACATCGACTTCCTGCTGGGGTATCTGGCGCAGTTGCTGCCGCGCAGGCCCGATCTGAAGGTCGTCATCACCTCGGCGACCATCGACCCGGAGCGGTTCTCGCGGCACTTCGGCGACGCCCCGATCGTCGAGGTCAGCGGCCGTACGTATCCGGTGGAGGTGCGGTACCGCCCGCTCCTCGAAGAGGACGGCGACGATTCCGACCGCGACCAGATCACCGCGATCTGCGACGCCGTGGAGGAGCTTCAGGGGGAGGGCAAGGGCGACATCCTCGTCTTCCTCTCCGGTGAGCGCGAGATCCGCGACACGGCGGACGCGCTGGTCAAGAAGAACTATCCCCGCGCCGGAGGCGCCAATGGACAGGGCACAGAGGTGCTGCCCCTCTACGCCCGCCTCTCGCACGCCGAGCAGCACCGCGTCTTCCAGCCCCACACCGGGCGCAGGATCGTTCTGGCCACGAACGTCGCCGAGACCTCGCTGACCGTCCCGGGCATCAAGTACGTCATCGACCCGGGCTTCGCCCGCATCTCCCGCTACAGCCACCGTACGAAGGTGCAGCGGCTGCCCATCGAGCCGATCTCCCAGGCCAGCGCCAACCAGCGCAAGGGCCGCTGCGGCCGTACGTCCGACGGAATCTGCATCCGCCTCTACTCCGAGGACGACTTCGTCGCCCGCCCGGAGTTCACGGACGCGGAGATCCTGCGCACGAACCTCGCCTCCGTCATCCTGCAGATGACCGCGGCCGGTCTCGGCGACATCGAGAAGTTCCCGTTCATCGACCCGCCGGACCACCGCAACATCCGCGACGGCGTCCAACTGCTCCAGGAACTGGGCGCGTTGGACCCGAAGGAGAAGGACGTACGCAAGCGGCTCACCCAGACCGGCCGCAAGCTCGCCCAACTGCCGGTCGACCCCCGCCTGGCCCGCATGGTCCTGGAGGCCGACAAGAACGGCTGTGTCCGCGAGGTCATGGTCATAGCCGCCGCGCTCTCCATCCAGGACCCGCGCGAGCGCCCCGCCGACAAACAGGCGCAGGCCGACCAGCAGCACGCCCGCTTCAAGGACGAGACCAGCGACTTCCTGGCCTACCTCAATCTCTGGCGCTACATCCGCGAGCAGCAGAAGGAGCGCGGCTCGTCGTCCTTCCGCCGGATGTGCAAGCAGGAGTACCTCAACTTCCTGCGCATTCGCGAATGGCAGGACATCTACTCCCAACTCCGCACGGTCGCCAGGCAGATGGGCATCCATCTCAACGAGGAGGACGCCCCCGGCGACCGTATCCACGTCTCCCTGCTCGCCGGTCTGCTCTCGCACATCGGCATGAAGGACGTGAAGGACGGCGCGAAGAACGAGTATCTGGGCGCGCGGAACGCCAAGTTCGCGGTCTTCCCGGGCTCGGCCCTCTTCAAGAAGCCGCCGCGCTTCGTGATGTCGGCGGAGCTGGTGGAGACTTCGCGCCTCTGGGCCCGGGTCAACGCGAAGATCGAGCCCGAGTGGGTCGAGCCCCTCGCGGAACATCTGCTGAAGCGGACGTACAGCGAACCGCACTGGGAGAAGGACCAGGCGGCCGTGATGGCGTACGAGAAGGTCACGCTGTACGGCGTCCCGATCGTCGCCCAACGGAAGGTGAACTACGGCCGTATCGACCCCGAGGTCAGCCGCGAGCTGTTCATCCGCAACGCGCTCGTCGAGGGCGACTGGCGCACCCACCACAAGTTCTTCGCCGACAACCGCAAACTCCTCAGCGAGGTCGAGGAGTTGGAGCACCGCGCCCGGCGGCGCGACATCGTCGTCGACGACGAGACGCTCTTCGACTTCTACGACGCCCGGGTGCCCGAACACGTCGTCTCCGGCGCCCATTTCGACTCCTGGTGGAAGCGGAAGCGGCACGAGCAGCCCGAATTCCTCGACTTCGAGCGGGAGATGCTCATCCGGGAGTCGGCGGAGGCGGTCACCAAGGCCGACTATCCGGACTCCTGGCGGCAGGGGAACCTCAAGTTCCGTGTCACCTACCAGTTCGAGCCGGGCGCGGATGCCGACGGTGTGACCGTCCACGTCCCGCTCCAGGTCCTCAACCAGGTCACGGACGAGGGCTTCGACTGGCAGATCCCGGGCCTGCGGGAAGAGGTCGTCACCGAGCTGATCCGCTCCCTCCCGAAGCCGATCCGCCGCAACTACGTGCCGGCCCCGAACTTCGCGCAGCGGTTCCTGGACACGGCCGTACCGCTCCAGGAGCCGTTGACGACGACGATGGCGCGCGAGCTGAAGCGCATGGTCGGAGTCCCCTTCGAGGCGGACGACTTCGACTGGTCGAGGGTGCCGGACCACCTCCGCATCACCTTCCGGATCGTCGACGAACGGCGCCGCAAGCTGGCCGAGGACAAGGACCTGGAGACGCTGAAGCTGCGCCTGAGGCCTAAGGCGAGGCAGGCCCTCTCCCAAGCCGCGGCCGCCACCGCCGAGCGCCAGGGCGGCGAGTCCCTGGAGCGCAAGGGGCTGACGGACTGGACGATCGGCTCCCTCACCCGCGTCTTCGAGACCCGCCGGGCCGGCCAGCCGGTGAAGGCGTACCCGGCGCTGGTGGACGACGGCGACACGGTCTCCGTACGCCTCTTCGACACGGAGGCGGAGCAGGCGGAGGCGATGTGGAAGGGCACGCGGCGCCTGATCCTGCGCAACATCCCGGTGAACCCTGCCAAGTTCGCATCCGAGAAGCTGACGAACCCCCAGAAGCTCGCCCTGTCCGCGAACCCTCACGGCTCGATCCAGGCGCTCTTCGACGACTGCGCCATGGCTGCGGCGGACAAGCTGATCGGCGACTTCGGGGGCCCGGCGTGGGACGAGGAGTCGTACCGGAAGCTGTACGACAAGGTGCGATCCGAGATCGTCGACACCACGGTCCGTACGGTGGGGCAGGTGCAGCAGGTGCTGGCCGCCTGGCAGGCCTGTGAGCGCCGTCTGAAGGCCGTACGGAGCCCTGCGCTGCTGTCGAACCTCCAGGACGTGCGGGGGCAGCTGGACGCCCTCGTGAAGCCTGGCTTCGTGACGGCGACGGGGCTTCGCCGCCTGCCCGACCTGATGCGGTACCTGGTGGCCGCGGACCGCCGCCTGCAGCAGATGCCGACCGGGGTCCAGCGGGACACGACCCGTATGGAGAAGGTCCACGAGATGCAGGACGAGTACGCCTGGCTCCTGGAACAGCTCCCCCAGGGCCGCCCGATCCCCACGTCCGTCCTGGACATCCGCTGGATGATCGAGGAGCTGCGGGTCAGCTACTTCGCCCACGCGCTCGGTACGGCGTATCCGGTCTCCGACAAGCGGATCGTGAAGGCGATCGACGCCGCCGCCCCGTAACCGCCCGTGCACCCAGGGTGAGTTCGACCAGCGGGCTCACCCTCCTGTACAGTCTCTTCTCGCAGCGCAACGCACAAATGGCGCCGCGAAACCTGGTCCTGTGGAGCAGTTTGGAGTGCTCGCCACCCTGTCAAGGTGGAGGCCGCGGGTTCAAATCCCGTCAGGACCGCAGTAGACGAAGGGCCCGCACCCCGAGCAAGGGGCGCGGGCCCTTTCTCATGCCTCCCGCTCCCGACATCGGCTCGCATCACCCAGCCCGTCCCGGCGTTTGAGGACGAGGCCCCTTCAGGGCCGAAGCGGGGGTCTGGAGGCGTCGGCCGCAGGGGACGGCAACTGCGGCGCCGGGCGCCGGGAAACAGCCGGCACGCCAATCACGCCACACCGGCGGAGCCCCACGCCGTCTTGACGGCGTCACATTCGCTCGGTACCCAGAAGACAGGGCCGTTCCCCGTGCGGCCCCCAGGAGGTGGCGTATGGCGGCGTCGGTCAGGCACGAGACGCGGGCCCTGCTCCGCGCGCATCTGTCGGCCGCTTCGTCCTACCGCCATCTGACCCGCCACTGCCCGATCTGCCACCACCTGCTGCGGTTGGCGATGGACTCCTCGCCGAGAGCCGCGGCCGACACGCCGGACGACGCGGTCGAGGACGAAAGCCCCGCGGGCGCATGACCGTCGGCCGGCCTCAACACCCGTTCCGCCGTGGGACGCTGGAGCGCGTACCTCCTCTAGCGCACGCGCACCGAAGGCAACAAGAACTCAGCCGTGTGACGGGTGTCACCGCATGAGTTTCTGAAACCGCGGTACTTACACCTCACCTACAACGGGTCAATTTAATATGTGCAATTGCACCCTCCGCGCCGAGGGTCCGCACAGGAGATCCGACACCCCTCCCCAGACTCCGTCCAGGCTGCTCACAGGGCCGCTGGCCGAACTTCCCGCGCACGCAAAAAGATCGCGCTGGACTCGGCGGAGTCCAGCGCGATCGACGACGCACCCTGTTTGTTGCTTGGGAAGCCCGGAGGGGCTTGGGCGTGGGCTCTGTTGGGGCAGAACCCGCGTCGCTTGTAGCTAGGGCCCGGGCGCCACGACAAGTTAGGGGACCTGCCGGTTTGCCCGGTTATGGAGTTGTTCAGGCCTCGCTGCGCTGCTGGGGGATGCCCGCGAGCAGAGCACGGACCTCCGCCTCGCGGTAGCGGCGGTGCCCGCCGAGCGTACGGATCGAAGTGAGCTTTCCGGCCTTCGCCCACCGCGTGACCGTCTTCGGGTCGACGCGGAACATGGTGGCGACCTCAGCCGGGGTCAGCAGCGGCTCGGCATCAGGGGTGCGAGCGGTCATGAGCGGCCTCCTCGGGAGAACCGAACCTTCTCGGTTCTTTCCTCTAAATTCTGCACCTTGACCCGCGTTGCCCGAAATGGCGGACGCGAGTCGAGTCGGTTATAGGACGAACGGCTTGTCCTCGGCACTACAACTACACCATCTGTCCAGCCGCGTCGGCCAAACCGATGGAATTGCCCCTCCAGGTGTTCATCAGCGACCTAAGCCGATGGACCATGCCATAGCGGACAGTCACGCCACTGTGACGATCAGTCACAGGACGATCAGGAGTCACCAGACCCCCCAAAGCGTGCAATGCGGACGGAGTCCTCCCCGGACTCCTTGTCCTATTTTGGCATGAGGAGGGGCAAGCGACGCAAGAGCCGGGTACGTGCGTTCCGTCACGCTCGACACATAAGCCCGTATCGGGGCCTACGTCCGATGTTGACGAAACCTCAGGAACCTCGGTGCGAGGACGAAACCCCAAAACGGGCGATTCGTCAAACGCCAGTTCGTTACCTGGAGTCAGCCCTGGGCCAAGGGATGGGCTAGTTCGCCGAGCGCCGGTCCCTGACCGAGCGCCAGCGCTCCACCAGGCGGGCATAGGCGGCGCCCGCGGCCGCTCCGTCGCCGTGCCGCAGCGCCTCGACGCCCTCGGCCACGTCGGCCGCCGAGTGGTCGTCCTCGAGGTCGCCGGCCGGCAGGGTGTGCACCAGGCCGCCGTAGTCCAGCTCCACCAGTGAGCGCGGGTGGAACTCCTCCAGCCAGCGGCCCACGTCCACCAGGCCGTCGATGAGCGGCCCGTCGTCGATGGCGTCCTTGAGGGCGCGCAGGGCCCGCGCCACCCGCCGCCGGGCCTGCACCATCGGCGTCTGGTAGCGCAGCATCGGCGGGATCTCGCCGGAGCCCTTGTCGAAGCGCCGCTCCTCGTCCGAGACCAGCACGAACCAGTGCAGCGGCACCTGCCAGGTCGCCGTACGGATCCAGGGGCGGGCGTCCGGGTTGCGGACCAGCCATCGCTCGTAGTCCTGGGCCGCCTGGCGTCGTACGACCTCCGGCAGCACCGCGTCCAGGACCGGCTTCGGCAGCTCCTCGGGCAGCTCCTGCAGGGCCTGCCAGCCGCGCAGCCGGGTCCGCCAGGGGCACACGCACAGCACCCCGTCGACCTCGAGCACGAACGCGTCGCTGCTCTCGTGCACCGGTACCGGGATCGGCGGGGTGGGCAGCAAGTCGGCCAGGGAGCGGCGCAGTTCGTCCTGGTACGAGGGACGGTCGGGGCGGCGGCCGTAGCGAGCCCAGTGGCTGCGCTCCGGCTCCGGGAAGGCGGCCAGTGGCTCGTACACGCGCAGATACGTCGCGTACGGGACGATCACCGAGGACACCTTGGGCACGCCTGCTCCCTCCCCCGCCCACCACCGGGAAAACCTGCGGAACCCGCTCACAAACGGGCGGGAAATCTATGCAAATCGTCGCACGGACGTACTCCGGGAGTGGGTGATCCTGAGCACTGCGCGGTGGGTGGGCGCCCCAAGGCTTAATCTCGTGCTCACAGCACCCGCCACCCGCACGGGAGCTGGTCTCCAACCGCCGCTACTTACTTCAGGAGTCACCACAGTGACCGACGTAACCGGCGCACCTGCTGATGTGCTGCACACCCTGTTCCACTCGGATCAGGGAGGTCATGAGCAAGTCGTGCTCTGCCAGGACCGCGCCAGCGGCCTCAAGGCCGTCATCGCCATCCACTCCACCGCCCTGGGCCCCGCCCTCGGCGGTACGCGCTTCTACCCCTACGCGAACGAGGCCGAGGCCGTCGCCGACGCGCTCAACCTCGCGCGCGGGATGTCGTACAAGAACGCCATGGCCGGTCTCGACCACGGCGGCGGCAAGGCCGTGATCATCGGCGACCCCGAGCGGATCAAGAGCGAGGAGCTGCTGCTGGCCTACGGCCGGTTCGTCGCCTCCCTCGGCGGCCGCTACGTCACCGCCTGCGACGTCGGCACATACGTCGCCGACATGGACGTCGTCGCCCGCGAGTGCCGCTGGACCACGGGCCGCTCGCCCGAGAACGGCGGCGCCGGCGACTCCTCCGTCCTCACCGCCTTCGGCGTCTACCAGGGCATGCGCGCCAGTGCCCAGCACCTGTGGGGCGACCCGTCGCTGCGCGGCCGCAAGGTCGGCATCGCGGGCGTCGGCAAGGTCGGCCACCACCTGGTCCGGCATCTGCGGGACGAGGGCGCCGAGGTCGTGATCACCGACGTGCGCGAGGAGGCCGTGGGAAGGATCCTCGCGGCGCACTCGACGGGCGTGACGGCCGTCGCCGACACCGCGACCCTGATCCGCGTCGACGGGCTCGACATCTACGCCCCGTGCGCGCTCGGCGGGGCCCTGAACGACGACACCGTGCCCGCGCTGACCGCGAAGATCGTCTGCGGCGCCGCCAACAACCAGCTCGCCCACCCGGGCGTGGAGAAGGACCTCGCCGACCGCGGGATCCTCTACGCGCCGGACTACGTGGTGAACGCCGGCGGTGTCATCCAGGTCGCCGACGAGCTCCACGGCTTCGACTTCGACCGGTGCAAGGCCAAGGCGGCGAAGATCTTCGACACCACGCTGGCCATATTCGCACGTGCGAAGGCGGACGGGATTCCGCCGGCCGCGGCGGCCGACCGGATCGCCGAGCAGCGAATGGCGGAGGGGCGCCGGGCGCACTGATCGGGGCCCTTCGAAGGTTTGGCCGGTACCCGTCGGCGCACACTTAGAGAGAACTCTCACGTTCGTCGGCGGGTCGCCCGCCAAGAAGTGGTTAAAATCGCGGTTGACCAGCGGGGACGGGGCGCCCCGCAGGTGCTGGACCCGTGACCGTCCTGCGGGCGACGTACCGTATGGGCGCGGGCTCAGGTACCGTGGAAGCCCTACGGACCGGTCTCTCTGCGGAGAGCCCGTTCCAGATCATGAACGCGTGTCAAGACTCTGGGGCCGTCGAGCCCCGTCACCGAGGGGGTCGAGCCATGGGGCGCGGCCGGGCCAAGGCCAAGCAGACGAAGGTCGCCCGCCAGCTGAAGTACAACAGCGGCGGGACTGACCTGTCGCGTCTGGCCAGCGAGCTGGGCGCTTCGACTTCGAGCCAGCCGCCGAACGGCGAGCCGTTCGAGGACGACGAGGACGAAGACGACCCGTACGCCCAGTACGCGGATCTCTATAACGACGACGATGAGGACGAGGACGACGAGTCCGGTCCTTCGTCTCAACATCGCCGCGGCGCTTGACGCACTAGCTGTGCTCGACCCGGTCCGGGGTGGTCCACACCACCGGACCGGGTTTTGCGCTGCTTTCAGCCGGAGTAGTCGCCCACCAGCTCCGCGCCCGTCGCGCGATCGCCGCGGTCCGTGATCCCACCGGCGACCCAGGCCTCGACGCCCCGGTCCGCCAGCGTCGCCAGCGCCACGTCGGTGGACTCCTCAGGCACGATCGCGATCATGCCGACGCCCATGTTCAGGGTCTTCTCCAGCTCGAGGCGCTCGACCTGGCCCGTCTTGCCGACGAGGTCGAAGATCGGGGCCGGGGTCCAGGTGGAGCGGTCGACGATCGCGTGCAGGCCGTCGGGGATCACTCGGGCCAGGTTGGCGGCGAGTCCGCCGCCGGTGACATGGCTGAACGCGTGCACATCCGTGGTGCGCGTGAGCGCCAGGCAGTCCAGCGAGTAGATCTTGGTCGGCTCCAGCAGCTCCTCGCCGAGCGTGCGGCCGAGCTCCTCGATCTGTGTGTCGAGCGACAGGCCGGCCTGGTTCAGCAGGACGTGACGGACGAGCGAGTACCCGTTCGAGTGAAGACCGGAGGCCGCCATGGCGATCACCGCGTCACCCGTACGGATACGATCCGGGCCCAGCAGCCGGTCGGCCTCCACGACGCCCGTACCGGCGCCTGCGACGTCGAAGTCGTCCTCGCCGAGCAGCCCGGGGTGCTCGGCCGTCTCGCCGCCGATCAGGGCGCAGCCGGCCAGGACGCAGCCCTCGGCGATGCCCTTGACGATCGCGGCCACGCGCTCGGGGTGGACCTTGCCGACGCAGATGTAGTCGGTCATGAACAGCGGCTCGGCGCCGCACACCACGATGTCGTCCATGACCATCGCGACCAGGTCGTGGCCGATGGTGTCGTACACGCCCAGCTGGCGCGCGATGTCGACCTTCGTGCCCACGCCGTCGGTCGCCGAGGCGAGCAGGGGGCGCTCGTAGTTCTTGAGGGCGGAGGCGTCGAAGAGGCCGGCGAAACCGCCGAGGCCGCCGAGGACCTCGGGGCGCTGCGTCTTCTTCACCCACTCCTTCATCAGCTCGACGGCGCGGTCGCCCGCTTCGATGTCGACGCCCGCGGCTGCGTAGCTGGCACCAGTTGTCTCAGACATGACGGCGAGAACTTTCGTGTCGTACTGCAGGTATTACGGGCTTTACGGGCGACGGATCGCCTCGGCCGCCGCCGTGGCGGCCGGACCGGCGGCCAGCTCTGTCTCCAGCAGCTGCTTGCCGAGCAGCTCGGGGTCCGGAAGCTCCATCGGGTACTCGCCGTCGAAGCAGGCGCGGCAGAGGTTCGGCTTGGCGATGGTGGTCGCCTCGATCATGCCGTCGATGGAGATGTACGCCAGGGAGTCGGCGCCGAGCGAGGTGCCGATCTCTTCGATCGTCATGCCGTTGGCGATGAGCTCGGCGCGGGTGGCGAAGTCGATGCCGAAGAAGCAGGGCCACTTCACGGGCGGCGAGGAGATCCGGATGTGGACCTCGGCGGCGCCCGCCTCGCGGAGCATGCGGACCAGGGCGCGCTGGGTGTTGCCGCGGACGATCGAGTCGTCCACGACCACCAGGCGCTTGCCCTTGATGACTTCCTTCAGCGGGTTCAGCTTGAGGCGGATGCCCAGCTGGCGGATGGTCTGCGAGGGCTGGATGAACGTACGGCCGACGTACGCGTTCTTCACGAGGCCCGCACCGAAGGGGATGCCGGACGCCTCCGCGTAGCCGATGGCGGCCGGGGTGCCGGACTCCGGAGTCGCTATGACCAGATCCGCCTCGACCGGGGCTTCCTTGGCGAGCTTGCGGCCCATCTCCACGCGGGAGAGGTACACGTTCCGGCCGGCGATGTCGGTGTCGGGGCGGGCCAGGTACACGTACTCGAAGACACAGCCCTTGGGCTTCGCTTCCGCGAATCGAGAGGTACGCAGGCCGTTCTCGTCGATGGCCACGAACTCGCCCGGCTCGATCTCGCGGACGTAGCTCGCGCCGCAGATGTCGAGGGCGGCGGACTCGGAGGCGACGACCCAGCCGCGCTCGAGGCGGCCGAGGACCAGCGGGCGGATGCCCTGCGGGTCGCGGGCGGCGTAGAGGGTGTGCTCGTCCATGAAGACGAGGGAGAAGGCGCCCTTGACCTGCGGAAGGACCGTGTGGGCGGCCTCCTCGATGGTCAGCGGCTTGCCGTCCTCGTCCTCCTGCGCGGCGAGCAGGGCCGTGAGGAGGTCGGTGTCGTTGGTGGCCGCCACGCGCGGGGTACGGCCACCCTCCTTCTTCGGCAGGTCGGCGACCATCTCGGCGAGCTGCGCCGTGTTGACCAGGTTGCCGTTGTGGCCGAGCGCGATGGAGCCGTGCGCGGTGGCGCGGAACGTCGGCTGGGCGTTCTCCCACACGGAGGCGCCGGTGGTCGAGTAGCGGGCGTGACCGACCGCGATATGACCCTGGAGGGAACCGAGCGAGGTCTCGTCGAAGACCTGGGACACGAGGCCCATGTCCTTGAAGACGAGGATCTGGGAGCCGTTGCTGACCGCGATTCCCGCGGATTCCTGGCCCCGATGCTGGAGGGCGTAGAGCCCGAAGTAAGTGAGCTTGGCGACCTCTTCACCGGGAGCCCAGACTCCGAAGACGCCGCAGGCGTCCTGGGGGCCTTTCTCACCGGGGAGCAGATCATGATTGAGTCGACCGTCACCACGTGGCACGGCACCGAGTGTAGGCGAGATCGACCACTGGTCCGAATTGGGGATACGTGCCGCTAATGGATCACCGCTCGGCGACGGCTTTGGCACTTTCTCCGTTTTCGCTGGTCAGCGTAAGGGTTTGCTGATCCAACTCATAGGTCGCCGTGCCGTCGAAGAGCCGCAGGAGCTGCTTCTCCGTATTCATGAGTGAGGTGTCGCACATCATTCGCGTGGTGGACGCGGCGCCCAGCGTGATACGTCCGTCGCGGACCGTGGCCTTCGCGGTGACGTGGTTGCAGCCGAGGCTGCCGGTGACCTTGCCGGACTCCTTGTCGAAGGTGAGGTGCGCGGAGGTCCCCTTCGGCAGGCTGCTCGTCGTGCCGTCGGCACCGAGTGCCGTGATCGTCCACTTCGTCCCGTACAGAGGGGCGTCCTTCTCCTCGGTCACCTTCTCCCTGGTCAGGTGGATGCGGTCGCCGTCGCCGGTGGTGAGCGTCAGGCCGTCGTCCGTGGTCCGGGCCGTGAGGGAGTGGTCGGTGAGGGTGCGGGCGAGGGCGCGCTCGAAGGACATACGGCGCTCGTCGCAGGCCATCAGGGTCTGGGTGGCGTTCGTCAGCTTGACGTGGTCGTCCGTGACGGCGGCCTTCGCGCTGAACTCGTTGCAGCCGTAGTTGCCCACGGCGGTTCCGTCCGCGTCGATCCGGACGTCGGCGGCCGCGGGGGCGCGCCGGGTGGTGCCGTCCACGGTGACGCTGTCGACCTTCCAGTGGACGCCCGGCACTCCCGAGGTCCCCGACGCGACGGAGGCGCTGCCCCCGCCGCTGCCGCACGCCATGACGAGCGGGAGAACGGTCAGGACGGCGAGGGTGAGTCGCTGTTTGTCCATGCCGATGGGACGGGAGGGGCGGGAGTCCGGTTCCGCCGGCTCACGCCATGAGCGGCAGCAGGGCACTCAGGTCGGCCCGTTCCCCACTGGCGCTGACCGTGGCCCCCTCGACGGCGTCCTTCCACGCCACCCTCCCCGTCGCGAGCCGGATCCAGGTCAGCGGGTCGGTCTCGACGACGTTCGGCGGGGTGCCGCGGGTGTGCCGGGGGCCCTCGATGCACTGCACGACGGCGTACGGCGGGATCCGCACCTCGGTGGAGCCGCCGGGCGCCTTGGCGGCCAGGGCGTCGGCGAGCAGCCGGGTGCAGGCGGCGAGAGCCTGACGGTCGTACGGCACTTCCAGTCCCGGGACCGCGGCGTTCAGGTCGTCGGTGTGGACGACGAGTTCGACGGTGCGGGTGACCAGGTAGTCGGCGAGGGTCATGGCACCGGTGCGGGCGGCGAGGATGCGGGTGTCGGGGGCGGTGGCGAGGGCTGCGGCGAAGCGCTCGGCGGTGCGGGAGTAGAGAGCGTCGAGGTCGGGGTTGGCCTCGGCGAGGCTGCGGGTGCCGTCGGCGATGTCGGCGGCACGGGTGGCGGTGGCGAACGGCCACTCCAGGAGGGTCAGTTCCGGCTTCGGCGGCTCGTCGCGCTCGAGGTTGCGGGTGACGGTCTCCACGGCCATGGTCACGTGCGCGGCCAGGTCCCGGACGGTCCACTCGCCGAGCCGGGTGGGAAGCGCCAACTGCTCCGGAGCCAGGGCGCGCACGGCCTCCTGCACGTTCCCGAACTGAGCCGTCAGAGCTTTGCGGATCTTGGCGGAGTCGTACGTACGGGCGCGCTGCTTGGCCGGTGGCATGGCGTGAGCCTAGTCCGCGTCACGCCTTGCGCGCGTAGTCCTTCAGCCCCGCCTCCACGAGCGCGAAGGCCCGCTCGGCCAGTGCGGGCGCGGCTGCGGCGACCGCCTCGGGGCTCTCGCCGGCGGCGATACGGCCGACGTACTCCTCGATCAGGGCGTTGCGGGCGGCGCTGAGCGTGGCGGCGGCGATCAGGGCGAGGGTGCGGTCGCCCGTCTCCTCGGCCAGCAGGTCGGCGAGTGCCCTGGTGCCCTTCTGGGCGCCGACGAAGGCGCGCTCCATCAACACCGGGGTGTCCCGGACGAGTTGGCGCACCTGGCGGGCGAAGGGTTCGGCGTGCAGTCCGAGCGCGGGGTCGCGGGCCTCGACCATCTCCAGGAACTGCCGGCGTACGGCGTCCACGGCCGTCTCCCCCGGCTTGCGCTCCCGCACCGCGCGGGCCGCGTCCCCGAAGTGGTCCTCCACGGGCATGAAGACCAGGTCTTCCTTCGTACCGAAGTAGTTGAAGACGGTCATCTTCGAGACCTCGGCGGCGTCGGCGATCTCCTGCACCGAGACGTTGTCGAAGCCGCGCTCGACGAACAGCGTGACCGCGGCCCGATAGATCCGCTGCGCCGTCTGCAGCTTCTTCCGCTCGCGCAGCCCCATCGCCTGATCAGCCATGTTGCCACCTTACCAAGGCGAAATTTGAACCAGGCCGAACTTTCATCTCAGATAAAACATTGACTCGGTACACAAACTCACGGCATGGTGGTGCCCATGACCGAGACCCAGCGCAAGATCGGCTTCCTCGTCTGCCTCGTCACGATCGTCCTGGCCGTCCTGGACCTGCAGATCGTGTCCGCGGCCACCGTCCCGATCGTCCGGGACCTCGACCCCGACCACGGCATCGACAAGATCCCCTGGCTGGTCAGCGCGTTCGCGCTGGCGTCGGCCGCGCTGCTGCCGCTGTACGGCAAGCTGTGCGACGTCCTCGGCCCGAAGCGCGTCTTCACCGGCGCGATCGCCACCTTCCTGCTCGGCTCCGCGCTGTGCGGCGCCGCCCGGTCGATGGACCAGCTCATCGCGGCGCGCGCCGTGCAGGGCCTGGGCGGCGGCGGCCTGATGAGCGTGACGATGGTGGTCATCGCCCACCTCAAGGGCCCGGAGGAGAAGGGCGCCGGCAAGGGCACCAACATGGGCGGACTCGTCGCGGGCGGCGCGATGGCGGTCGGCCCCTGGATCGGCGGCCTGCTGGCGGACCACGCGAGCTGGCGCTGGATCTTCTACATCAACCTGCCGGTCGGCCTCGCGGTCCTCGCCGCCTCCGCCTTCGCCCTGAAGCTCCCGGAACACCACGTCCGCCGGCCGCTCGACTACACCGGCGCCCTGCTCGCGGCCGCCTTCTCCAGCGCCCTGCTCCTGGTCACCGACTGGGGCGGCAAGAAGTACGCATGGTCGTCGCCGGAGGTGCTCGGTCTGCTCACCGCGGCCGCCGTCGCGCTCGCCCTGTTCCTGTGGCGCCAGCTCCGCGCGCCCGAACCTGTCTTGCCGCTGGCCCTGTTCCGCATCCGCGAACTGCGCCTCGGCTTCGCCATCCAGGCGATCATGGGCGCCGCCATGATGGGCGCCATCTACTACGTGCTCATCTATCTGCAGATCGTCCGCGGCCTCAGCAGCTCCTCCGCGGGCCTCTACCTCGTCCCGATGGCAGTCGGCATGTCGGCCACCGGCCTGCTCGGCGGCCCGCTCACCGCCCGCGGCTGGACCTCCCGCACCTTCACGATCAGCGGCACGGCCACCACCGCCCTCGCCTTCGTGCTGCTCGCCACGACGATCGCCCCGGACACCTCGCTCTGGCTGATCCGAGCCGAACTCCTGCTGGTCGGGGCCGGGTTCGGGCAGCTGTTGGGTCAGCTGATCCTGCTCGTCCAGGACGCGGCCCCGCGTGCGCAGTTGGGCGTCGCGACCACCTCCATCCGCTACTTCCAGAACATCGGCAACGCCCTGGGCACCGCCCTCTTCGGCACCGTCCTGACCCGCCTGTACGCCACCCACGGCCCCGGCGGCGGCGACGTGAGCGCGCTGTCCCGCCTGACGGGAACGGCCCACACGCACGGCGTGCACGCCTTCATCGACGCGACGAGCGTGGTGTTCTGGTGCGGCGCCGGGATCATGGCGGTGGCCTCGGTGATGGCGTTCCGATTGCCCAAGTCCGGCTCGGCGCAGGGGACTTCGAGCCCGCCCCGGGAGGCCGAGCCGGTCCCGGCATGACGGAAGGCCCCGCCCGTTCGAAACGGGCGGGGCCTTCGTCGTCGTACTCCCGCAGGGGATCAGGCGAGCAGCGCCGGGATCGTCGCCTCGTGGGCCTCGCGCAGCTCCTCCAGGGACAGCTCGAACTCGCCCTGGAGCTCGACCGAGTCACCGTCCACGACACCGATGCGGGTGACGGGCAGACCCCGCGCGCCGCACATGTCGTTGAAGCGGACCTCCTCGGAGCGCGGCACGGCGACGACCGCGCGTCCCGCCGACTCGGAGAAGAGGAGGGTGAAGGCGTCGAGCCCGTCCGGTACGACCAGACGCGCGCCCCTGCCGCCGAGCAGCGCCGATTCCACGACCGCCTGGATCAGACCGCCGTCGGACAGGTCGTGCGCGGAGTCGATCATGCCGTCGCGGCTGGCGGAGATCAGGATCTCGCCGAGCAGGCGCTCACGCTCCAGGTCGACCTTGGGCGGCAGTCCGCCGAGGTGGTCGTGCACGACCTGAGACCAGGCCGAACCGCCGAACTCCTCGCGGGTGTCGCCGAGGAGGTAGAGCAGCTGCCCCTCCTCCTGGAAGGCGACCGGGGTGCGGCGGGCGACGTCGTCGATGACACCCAGGACCGCGACGACCGGGGTCGGGTGGATGGCGACCTCGCCCGTCTGGTTGTAGAGCGACACGTTGCCGCCGGTCACCGGAGTGCCCAACTGCTGGCAGGCGTCGGCGAGCCCGCGGATGGCCTCCGCGAACTGCCACATCACCGCCGGGTCCTCGGGCGAACCGAAGTTCAGGCAGTCGGAGACGGCGAGGGGCTTGGCGCCGGTGGTGGCGACGTTGCGGTACGCCTCCGCGAGCGCCAGCTGCGCGCCCGCGTACGGGTCGAGCTTCGCGTACCGGCCGTTGCCGTCCGTCGCGATGGCGACGCCGAGGCCGGACTCCTCGTCGATGCGGATCATGCCGGAGTCCTCCGGCTGGGCCAGCACCGTGTTGCCCTGCACGAAGTGGTCGTACTGCGAGGTGATCCACTTCTTGGAGGCCTGGTTGGGAGAGGCCACCAGCTTCAGGACCTGGTCCTTCAGCTCCGCCGAACTCGCCGGCCGCGCAAGCCTGCCCGCGTCGTCGGCCTGCAGTTCGTCCTGCCAGGACGGGCGGGCGTACGGCCGCTCGTAGACCGGACCGTCGTGCGCGACCGTCCGCGGGTCGACGTCGACGATCTTGCCGCCGTGCCAGTAGATCTCGAGGCGGTCGCCGTCCGTGACCTCACCGATCACCGTGGCGATGACATCCCACTTGTCGCAGATCTCCAGGAACCGGTCGACCTTCTCCGGCTCCACGACCGCGCACATGCGCTCCTGCGACTCGCTCATGAGGATTTCCTCGGGCGAGAGGGTCGAGTCACGCAGCGGTACGTCGTCCAGGGTGACGCGCATGCCGCCGGAGCCGTTCGAGGCCAGCTCACTCGTCGCACAGGACAGACCTGCCGCACCCAGGTCCTGGATACCGACGACCAGCTTCTCCTGGAACGCCTCCAGGGTGCACTCGATGAGCAGCTTCTCCTGGAAGGGGTCGCCGACCTGCACGGCCGGACGCTTCGACGGCTTGGCGTCGTCGAAGGTCTCGGAGGCGAGGATCGAGGCGCCGCCGATGCCGTCGCCGCCGGTCCGGGCCCCGTACAGGATGACCTTGTTGCCCGCGCCGGACGCCTTCGCGAGGTGGATGTCCTCGTGCCGCATCACGCCGATGGCACCGGCGTTGACCAGCGGGTTGCCCTGGTAGCAGGAGTCGAAGACGACCTCGCCGCCGATGTTGGGCAGGCCGAGGCAGTTGCCGTAGCCGCCGATGCCGGCGACGACACCGGGCAGCACCCGCTTGGTGTCGGGGTGGTCGGCGGCACCGAACCGCAGCGGGTCGACGACCGCGACCGGGCGTGCACCCATCGCGATGATGTCGCGGACGATGCCGCCGACACCGGTGGCCGCGCCCTGGTAGGGCTCGACGTACGACGGGTGGTTGTGCGACTCGACCTTGAACGTCACGGCGTAGCCCTGGCCGACGTCGACGACACCGGCGTTCTCGCCGATGCCCACGAGCAGCGCATCGGACTGAGGGGCCTTCTCGCCGAACTGGCGCAGGTGCACCTTGCTGCTCTTGTAGCTGCAGTGCTCGGACCACATGACGGAGTACATGGCCAGCTCGGCACCGGTGGGCCGGCGGCCGAGGATCTCCACCACCCGCTCGTACTCGTCCTTCTTCAGGCCGAGTTCGGCCCAGGGCAGCTCGACGTCGGGGGTCGCGGCCGCGTGCTCGACCGTGTCCAGAGGCGTCCGGCTCATGCGTTGACCAGCTTCTTGAGGATCGAGGTGAAGAAGGGGAGGCCGTCGGTGCGGCCGGAGCCGATGAGGGGCTCGACGGCGTGCTCCGGGTGCGGCATGAGGCCTACGACGTTCCCGGCCTCGTTGGTGATGCCGGCGATGTCGTTGAGCGAACCGTTGGGGTTGAAGTCCAGGTAGCGGAAGGCGACCCGCCCCTCGGCCTCCAGCTTGTCCAGCGTGTACTGGTCGGCGACGTAGCGGCCGTCCATGTTCTTCAGCGGGATGTGGATCTCCTGGCCGGACTCGTAGTCGACGGTCCAGGCGGTGTCCGCGTTCTCCACCCGCAGTTTCTGGTCACGGCAGATGAAGTGCAGATGGTCGTTGCCGAGCATCCCGCCGGGCAGCAGGTGCGCCTCGGTGAGGATCTGGAAGCCGTTGCAGATACCGAGGACCGGGAAGCCGGCCTTCGCCTGCTCGATGACCGTCTCCATCACCGGCGAGAAGCGGGAGATGGCGCCGGCCCGCAGATAGTCGCCGTAGGAGAAACCACCGGGAAGGACGACCGCGTCGACCTGGTGGAGGTCCTTGTCCTTGTGCCAGAGAGCGACCGGTTCGGCGCCCGCGAGGCGGATCGCGCGCTGTGTGTCCCGGTCGTCGAGGCTGCCGGGGAAAGTGACGACGCCAATACGAGCGGTCACTTCGCGGCCTCCGCGACTTCCTCCACCTTGACGGTGAAGTCCTCGATCACGGTGTTGGCGAGGAAGGATTCCGCAAGATCGTGGATGCGGGCGAGCGCGGCCTCGTCGACCGGCCCGTCAACTTCCAGTTCGAATCGCTTTCCCTGACGTACGTCGGAGATGCCTTCGAAACCCAGACGCGGCAGCGCACGCTGGACCGCCTGGCCCTGGGGGTCGAGGATCTCCGGCTTGAGCATGACGTCGACTACGACGCGTGCCACGGGCACTCCCGGTGGTGTGGTGCTGAGCAGGTGGCTTCAGACTACCCGCACAAAATTTCTACGCGAGTAGAGTTGTAGGAAACTACGTGACCGCCATCACGATTCGGCATCGGACGGGGACCTTCACGAAAAGTTCAGGGAAAGATCCCGGATCGATGCCCCGTGGCTATTGCGCGAGAGACACGCGGGCAGATTTAGTCGGGCTTCACATTGCAATGCCGGGCACTGTACAAATGAATTGTCATTAGCCGATACTTTGCCCATTAACTGGCGGACAGTCGACATCTCCGCGACGTCGTGGCACGTCATCCACGTCTTCGCGGATTGCGGTGTCGCACGAAGGGACCGATATTCGTGGCGCAGAAGGTCGTGGTCACTCTCTTTGACGACATCGACGGCTCGGAAGCGGCGGAAACGATCGCCTTCGGACTCGACGGCAAGTCGTACGAGATCGACCTGAATCAAGCCAATGCCAAGAAACTGCGTAAGGCGCTCGAGCCCTACGTGGAGGCCGGCCGCAAGCGGTCCAAGTCGGGCAAGGCGTACCGCCAGACCGAGGTCGCCCCCGACCCGGCCGCCGTCCGGGCCTGGGCCCAGGCCAACAAGATGGACGTCCCGGCTCGCGGCCGGATCCCCAAGAAGGTCTACGAGGCGTTCAGCGCGGCGCAGTGAGCCGCTGCCGACGACCGGTCACCGGCCCCTCGGGAGAACCGACTTGCGCTGCACCCCTCCTGGTCAGCTAGAGTCTGGAGCACGCCGAGGGGCAAGGCCGAAAAGCCCGGCCCACGGAGTACATGCGGGTGTAGTTCAGTAGTAGAACATCCCCCTTCCAGGGGGAAGGCGCAGTGTGCAATTCCTGTCACCCGCTCTGCACCGCCGGTCAGAACCACTCTTGTGGATCAGGTAGGCTGGTGCTCGCGCCGATCGGTGGGAGCCGGTCGGAGGCAATGCGGACGTAGCTCAGTTGGTAGAGCGCAACCTTGCCAAGGTTGAGGTCGCGAGTTCGAGCCTCGTCGTCCGCTCTTGAATCAAGCCCCTCGGCTTCGGCCGGGGGGCTTTTTCATGTCCCGCCTCATGTACTGCCGGTGACGCTCTGACATTTGTCATGCCGAGCGATGACAGCACGCACTGCTCCCGGCCCGACTTCGCCGGGACGCTGAAGTCATGGACAACGAACGCGAACACGTGATTGAGGTCACTGACCTGCGGCGTGTGTACGGGGGCGGGTTCGAGGCGGTGCGTGGCATCACGTTCTCCGTGGGCCGCGGCGAGATCTTCGCGCTGCTCGGCACCAACGGAGCGGGCAAGACCTCGACCGTCGAACTGCTGGAGGGGCTCGCCCGGCCCGCCGGGGGACGGGTACGGGTACTCGGCCACGATCCGTACGAGGACCGGGCCGCCGTACGGCCGAGGACCGGGGTGATGCTGCAGGAGGGCGGCTTTCCGTCCGAGCTGACCGTGGCGGAGACCGCGCGGATGTGGGCGGGGTGCGTCAGCGGGGCGCGGCCCGAGGCCGAGGCGCTGGCCCTCGTCGGGCTCGAGCGACGGGCCGGCGTACGGGTGAAGCAGTTGTCCGGCGGCGAACGGCGGCGGCTGGACCTGGCGCTCGCACTGCTCGGCGAGCCCGAGGTGCTGTTCCTGGACGAGCCGACGACCGGCCTTGACGCCGAAGGGCGCCGGGACACCTGGGAGTTGGTGCGGGCGCTGCGCGACACGGGCACGACGGTGCTGCTCACCACGCACTACCTGGAGGAGGCGGAGGGCCTCGCCGACCGGCTCGCGATCCTGCACGAGGGGCGCGTCGCGGCGACCGGGACGCCGGCCGAGGTGACCGCCGCGCAGCCCTCGCGGATCTCCTTCCGGCTGCCCGACGGCTACTTTCTCGGGGACCTGCCGCCGCTCGGTGAGCTGGGGGTGTGCGGGCACGAGGTGGACGGGGACGTCGTACGGCTGCGGACGCGCGAGTTGCAGCGGGCGGCCACCGGGCTGCTGGTGTGGGCCGAGCGGGCGCGAGTGCAGCTGCAGGGACTCGATGTGCGGTCGGCCTCGCTGGAGGAGGCGTTCCTGGGGATCGCGCGGGAGCAGGAGGTGGCGGTATGAGCGCCCTCGCCCTGGCTCCCGTCGGCCGGCGGCTGCGTGCCCTGGCCCGCGCGGAGCTCACCCTGCTCGGGCGCAATCGCGGAGCGGTGGTCACGGCGCTGCTGGTGCCGCTCGCGCTGCCGTTCAGCGTGCGGCCCGCGGTCGACCAGATCGACCTGAAGGCGGAGGGGTTGAGCATCGGCACCGTGATGCTGACGGCCGCGATCGGGTTCTCCTTCCTGTTCGCCGTGTACACGTCCCTGGTGAGCGCCTATGTCGCCCGCCGCGAGGAACTGGTCCTCAAGCGGCTGCGCACCGGCGAACTCGACGACGTGGAGATCCTGACCGGCACCGCCCTGCCCGCCGTCTGTGTCGGCCTCGCCCAGGCCGTCGTGCTCTCCGTCGGCTGCGCCGTGCTGCTCGACGCGGGGGCGCCCCGGGCGCCGTATCTCACCGTCCTCGGCGTGCTGTCGGGCCTGGTGCTGTGTGCCGCGCTCGGCGCGCTGACCGCCTCCTTCACCAGGACCGTGGAGAGCGCCCAGGTCACCGCGCTGCCGCTGGTGTTCGTGTCGATGATGGGCTCGGGCATCGCGGTCCCCGCGGAGATCCTGCCGGACCGGCTGTCCTCCGTGTGCGCACTGCTGCCGCTCTCCCCCGCGATCCGGCTGGTCCAGGGCGGCTGGACCGGGCAGCTGAGCGCTTACGAGGCACTGGGCGCCGTGGCGACCGCCCTGGCCTGGACCGTGCTCGCGGTGTTTGCTGTACGGCGGTGGTTCCGGTGGGAGCCGAGGCGCTGAGGGGCGGGGAAGCGGTGTTCGGGCTGATACGGGGGTGGCAGCGGCGTCACTGGCGGGAGCGCAGCAAGGCCGAGCGGGTCGAGCTGCAGACTCTGGTGACCTGGTACGTCACCACCTGGGTCTTCTCCCTGTCCTGGCTGGCACTGCCGCTGGTGGGCGGGCTCGTGCGGCGGCCCGCGCCGACGGTTGTCGCGGGCCTGCTTCTCCTGGTGAGCGCCCTGCAGTGCGTGGAGGCCAACCGGCTCACCCGGACCGTGCTCGACCACTACCTGGGCCGCTCCGAACTCCCGGTCCGCGCCCTGCGCACCGCCGCCGTCCTGCTCGGCCTCGCGCTGGCCCTGACTTTGGCCCTTGCCGCGCTGGGCGGGGCCGACGCGGTGACGATCAGGCTTGTCATCGGTGCCGCGCTGATGCCCTTCGGGCTGCTGTACGGGCTGGTCGCGTCCATGCGCGTGTTCCTGCGCCGGTCCGCCGTGCTCGCCGTGGTGCTCATGGCCGCGTTCGCCTGGGCCGATCCGGATCCCGCCGGGATCGCCATGGTCGGCGTACTGACCGGTTTCGGGGTGGCCTTCTCCCTGCTCGCCAGCCGCTGCGGCGCCTGGACCCTCTCCGTGCTCTGGGAGGCGGAGCGGGCCCGGGAGGCAGAGGCCCGCCTCGCCGTCGCCGAGGAGCGGTTGCGGTTCGGGCGGGATCTGCACGACGTGATGGGGCGGAATCTCGCCGTGATCGCCCTGAAGAGCGAGCTGGCCGTGCAGCTGGCGCGGCGCGGGCGGGCCGAGGCGGTGGACCAGATGATCGAGGTGCAGCGGATCGCGCAGGAGTCCCAGCGGGAGGTGCGGGATGTCGTACGGGGATATCGGGAGGCCGACCTCGGGGTCGAACTCGCCGGTGCGCAGGGCGTGTTGAGCGCGGCCGGGATCCACTGCGAGGTGAGCGGGGAGGTCGGCGGGCTGGAGGCCGGGGTTCAGTCGGTCCTCGGGTGGGTCGTGCGGGAGGCGACGACGAATGTGCTGCGCCACGGGGACGCGGTGCGATGTGACATAACGCTGCGGGCCGACGAGGCATACGTGGTGCTGACCGTGGAGAACGACGGGGCCTCGGATCCCGCGGGTGGCGGCGGATCCGGACTGGCCGGGCTGCGGGAGCGGCTGTCGGCGGTGGGCGGCACGCTGGAGGCGGGCCGGGTCGGGGCGGATGCGTTCCGGGTGACGGCCGCGGTGCCGTTGAGCGTGAAGGAGGTCAGCGCATGACAGCCGTCGTACGGCTTCTGCTCGCCGACGACGAGCATCTGATCCGGGGTGCGCTCGCCGCGCTGCTCGCCCTGGAGGAGGACCTCGTGGTCGTGGCCGAGGCGGCGTCCGGTCCTGAGGCGCTGGCGATGGCACGGGCGCACGAGCCGGATGTGGCCGTCCTCGATCTTCAGATGCCGGGCGCCGACGGTGTGAAGGTCGCCACATCCCTGCGGGCCGAACTGCCCGGCTGCCAGGTGCTGATCGTCACCAGTCACGGGCGGCCCGGGCATCTGAAGCGGGCACTTGCGGCTGGTGTGCGCGGGTTCGTTCCGAAGACGGTCAGCGCACAGCGGCTCGCGGAGATCATCCGGACCGTGCATGCCGGGAACCGTTACGTCGACCCGGAGTTGGCCGCCGACGCCATCGCCTCCGGGGACTCGCCGCTGACCGTACGGGAGGCCGAGGTGCTGGAACTCGCCGCCGACGGGGCGCCGGTCGCGGAGATCGCCGAGCGGGCCGCCCTGTCGCAGGGGACCGTACGGAACTATCTGTCCTCGGCGGTCTCGAAGCTCGGGGCGGAGAACCGTCATACGGCGGTGCGGCTCGCACGAGAGCGGGGTTGGGTATAGTTGCTCTCGCGCCACGGCGCAGTGCGGACGTAGCTCAGTTGGTAGAGCGCAACCTTGCCAAGGTTGAGGTCGCGAGTTCGAGCCTCGTCGTCCGCTCCAGATCAAGGCCCCGGTCATCGACCGGGGCCTTTGTCATGGGGGTCAGCTCCAGCTCGTGCCCGTCAGGCGCTCGTACGCCTCGACGTACTTCGCCCGGGTCGCGTCCACGACCTGCTGCGGCAGCGGCGGCGGGGGCTGCTCGCTCTTCCGGTCCCAGCCGGAGGCCGGCGAGGTCAGCCAGTCGCGCACGAACTGCTTGTCGTACGACGGCTGCGCGCGGCCCGGCTGCCACTGGTCGGCGGGCCAGAAGCGGGAGGAGTCCGGGGTGAGGATCTCGTCCGCGAGGACCAGGGTCTCGCCGTCGAAGCCGAACTCGAACTTGGTGTCCGCGAGGATGATGCCGCGGTCCCGGGCGATGTCACGGCCCCGCGCGTAGACGGCAAGGGTCGACTGGCGCAGCCGGGCGGCGGTGTCGGCGCCGACCTGGCGGGCGACCTCCTCGTACGAGACGTTCTCGTCGTGCTCGCCGACCTCGGCCTTGGTCGCCGGGGTGAAGATCGGGGCGGGGAGTTCGCTGCCGTCGACCAGGCCCTCGGGGAGGGCGAGGCCGCAGACCGTACGGGACTCGTTGTACTCCAGCAGGCCCGAGCCGGTGAGGTAGCCGCGGGCCACCGCCTCCACCGGGACCATCTGCAGCGACTTGCAGACGAGGGTGCGGCCGGCCCAGTCGGCGGGGGCGCCGGCGGGCAGGTCGGTGCTCAGGACGTGGTTGGGGATCAGATCGGCGATCTGGTCGAACCACCACAGGGACAGCTGGGTGAGGACGCGGCCCTTGTCGGGGATCTCGGTCGGCAGCACCCAGTCGAAGGCGGAGATGCGGTCGCTGGCGACCATCACGAGGTCGCCGGCCTCGTTCTGGTACAGCTCGCGCACCTTGCCGGTGTGGAGATGAACCAGGCCCGGAACCTGGATCGGCTCGGGCTTTTCTACGAATCCGGACACGGTTCCTCCCCGTGGTTATGACCAAGTGGCTCGATTCTCCCGTATGACGGGAATCGGTCTTGGTGGGGGGTGGGCTTGAGCTGCGTGGATCTTGTTCGGGTACGACAGCTCAGTCACGTTTGCAGATGCGGTCCAGCAGGTTTGCCGTGGCGCGCTGCACGCGTGCGTCGACGTGGCCCGGACGGTCCAGCGACGGGGACCAGGCGAACGTCCCGGACGCGAAGACGAGGGCGCCGGACGGGGCTCGGTACAGGGACGTCTCCTGGTGGCGGAGGGCGCCCTCGGAGTCGGTGTACGGGGAGTGCGCGAGCAGGATGCGGTCCTCGTGCTCGGGCAGCGGGGTGCGCGGGAAGTACCGATCCGCCTCGCCCGCGACCAGGCCCTCGATCTCGTCGCCCTCGTGGGCGCCGGAGGCCTCCCAGAGCCAGTGGTCGGCGTTGCGGACGATCAGGGGGTGGGGCTCGGGTACCCGGCCCGCGTACTGGATACCGACCAACTGCTGCTCCGGGCGGTCGACTTCGCGCCACAGAACGGGTTTGCCGGGGCCCTTGCGCTTGCGGCAGGTCAGCAGGCGGTCGGGGACGCCGGACGGGGACGGGCCCAACTCCACCTGCCAGTACATGGTGTTGGCGGAGAGGAAGACGAGGGACGTGCCGTGCTCACGGGCGAGCTCGACGGTGCGGCGCATGTTGACCGACCAGTACTCGTCGTGCCCCGGGAAGACCAGGCCGCGGTAGCGGGTGGGGTCCACGTGCCCTGCGTGCAGGTCGCGGGCGTCGGCGTAGGCGAGGTCGTAGCCGTAGCGCTCGGCCCAGCGGATGAAGTCGTAGGCGTGGCCGACGTGCAGGGGAAGGCCGGCGCCGGCGTACGGGCGGTCGAAGGAGACCGTGGTCGCCGCGTCCGACTCGCCCAGCAGGCGGCCCTGTTCGTCCCAGGCGTGGTAGAGGCTGGCGCCGATGCGGCCGTCCTCCGGGTAGAGGTTGTACGCCTGCCAGGTCACGTCGGGCAGGAGGAGGAGCAGGTCCGCGGGGTGGTTGTCGCGGACCGTGAAGGGGATGTGGGAGCGGTAGCCGTCGGCCGTGGTGAGGACGGCGACATACGCCCCGATGCTCCAGTACGACGGGATCTGCAGCCGCCAGGACAGCCACCAGTGGTGGCAGGAGACCGTACGGTCCGCGGTGAGCGGCGGGGACTGGACGATGCCGGACAGGCGGGGGCTGGTGGTGATCTTCGCGGCGCCGTCGCCGCCGTAGTGGCCGATGCGGTAGACGTCGACGCTGAATTCCTGGGGCGGGTCGACCGTGATGTGGAAGTCGACGGCCTGGCCGGGGGCGACCGCGCCGGTGGAGATGAAGCCCTTGATCTGGCGGCCGACGTCGTCGGCCGAGCGCGGGCCTCCGGCGGCTCGCGGGGCCGGGATGCGAGGGGTGTGCGCGGCGTCGCCGTCGGGCGGCTGCTGGGTCGCGTCCACGTACCAGGGGACGACCTGGCCGGTGTCGTCGAAGTAGGTCTCGCTGCCGCGGAGCCAGGGGACGGGGCCCAGGCCGAAGGGGTCGGTCACGGCGTGCGCCAGCGCTCCGGATTCCCATCGGCGGATCTGCTCCGACCCCATGGTGGCTCCCCTCCCTCATGCGCTGTGGTCGCGTGTCGTGCGGCTGCGGCGAGCCTGTCTTGTGCCGCAAGCCCTTGCCATGTGCCCGATCGGTCCCAGCACATCACATAACGCACGCAGCCGGTCACTATTCGTTGCGAATTGGCCGAAAGTGGAATCAGGGGCTCCGGAACGGTTTGCGGTACGGGCTTTCGGTACGGGGCTTTCGCTACGGCGGTCCGAGGCGCCGTCAGACCAGCCGTACCGGCTTCTCCGGGCGTATGCCGGACTTGCGGAGCCAGGTGCGGAGAGGGGCCGGGTCTCCGTCTTCCACAAGGCTGAGGATCCGGGGGGTCAGGTCTGCGGCGCGTTCTCCGTTGACGAGGAGGGACGGGCCGTCGAGCCAGTCGAGACCGGGGGTTGCGCCTGCGGTGTCCATGGCGGCGCAGCAGACCATCGCGGTGACGTGGTCGGTCAGCAACTCGCGGGCCGTGCGGGGTGGTTGGAGCGGGAAGAGCGGGAGCGTCGTGTCGTCCCAGGGGGTGGGGTCGGGGGCGGGTCGCTCGGTGGGGGTGGCGGCGGCTTCCTCGCGTTCCTCGCGGGCGAGTGCGGTGGTGAGGGCTGCGGCGAGGGTGCCGACTCGTTCGTTCTCCGCCTCGGCTTCGCCTTCGGCATCGATTGTGATCGCATCCGCACCACCCGTGACGCTTTCGTCGTCGGATGCGGGTGGCCTCTGTGCGGCTTCCTCGCCGTCGGCGGCTGCGGGTTCGCTCTCCGGCGTGGCGGGGGCGAGCCCGGTCGTGTCGGCGGCCGAGAGGTGGTCGAGGATCCGGGACAGGGTCGGGCCGTCGGGGGTGGGGGTCGTCCGGTCGGCGGTGCGGCTCACGCCCAGGGTGTCCAGGACTCGGTGGAGGCGGGCCGCGTCGGTGCGCCATTTGCGGTCGACGACCTCTTCCGGGTACTCGTCCCAGTCCACCGGGGACCAGTCGCGGCCCGGCTCGGCGGGACCGCCGTGGAAGAGGCGGGCGGCGAGGAGCGAGGCCGCCTCGTCCACCGTGCCGGGCTCCTCGAGCAGATCGCAGGCGGGGCGCTCGCCCAGGCGGGAGGCGAAGCCCTCGGCCAGGCGGTCGCGGCGGGACAGCTCGGTCAGGGCCGCCACCACTCCCGCGTCCAGGCGCGAGGGCCAGCGGCCCATCCGCCAGGCGGGGAGCGCGACGCGGGTCAGGAGGCGGTCCCAGCCGGCGTAGGCCAGGCCCACCTGCTCCTGGGCGACGATCCGCAGACCGTAGTCCACAGCCTGTGCACGCTCGGCGGCCGCGGCCGCGACCCCGCGCTCCATCTGGCCCGCGTGCTCCCGGCAGCTGCGCAGCAGCAGTCGGGCCACCCAGCCGACGCCCGCGCACACCGCGCGGGTCAGCGGGCAGCGGCCGGGCGTGGCGGCGACGGCCACCGCCGCGTCCAGGCCCCGTACGAAACGGCGGGCCGCGGCTATGTCCGGGTGCGCCGAGGGGCCCGTACCGGCGACGACCGGGGCGAGGACCGCGCGCAGTTCGCCGACGCGCATCCACCACAGGAACGGGGAGCCGATGACCAGGACGGGTGCCGCGGTCGCCCGGCGGTGCCCGGTCCGTGCGCCCGCTATCTCGTCGCGGTTCTCGGGCGGGGGCGGGCCGTGGGCCGGGTGGGTGCGGTCCTCCAGCCAGCTGTCGCAGTCCGGGGTGAGCGCTATCGCGGACGGGGCGGGGACGTCGAGGCGGTCTGCGAGGTCGCGCACCATCCGGTACAGGTCCGGGGCCGCCTCCTCGGCGATCGGGACCGTCGGGCTCACCGCGGGGCGGGCGCGGGCCACGACCAGGGCGATGGCGCCGGCGGCGAGCAGCACGAGAATGGCCAGCGGGGTCAGGACCCAGCGGGCGGCATGCCAGAACGGGCCCACCAGGTGGTCCGTGGAACCACCGGCCAGCAGGATCACGGCGGCTGCCGCGGGCAGCAGGGCCACGGCCAGCGCCCGGCTGCGGATGCGCAGCACGGCGAGAGCCCTGGAGCGCGCTGCCTGCGCACCTGCTTCCACACCCATACCGGTACCGGTCACGACCGGTCCTCACCCCCTCCCCAGCTGTACTGACTGCCCGGCTCTCCTGGCGTTGCTCACTCCCCCACTGTGGCACCCGCCACTGACATCGCAATGCCGGTGGGCCAAGTGCCGGACCGCTTGCGCCGCACCCTAGTTGGGGCCTTGAGCCCCGTCAGCCGTATGGGGCAGCGCTCACTCGATGGAATGGCTTTGGTCAGAGGTGCATGACGGAATGCGAAGATCAGGCCTCTGTTCTTGACTCGGGTTCTCATGCGGGTTCTCGGAGGTGGGCGCAGCATTCAGGCCCCGGATCCGAAGACGGATCCGGGGCCTGTGCGGTTCATCCGAGCGGCCGGGCGGTCAGGCGTCGGCCGCCTTCGCGGCGATGTCCGTGCGGTGCTGGGAGCCGTCCAGGCGGATACGGGAGACGGCCCGGTACGCGCGGTCACGGGCCTTGGCGAGGTCCTTGCCGATGGCCGTGACGGACAGGACGCGGCCGCCGGCGCTGACGATCGCGTCGCCGTCGTGCTTGGTGCCCGCGTGCAGTACGTACGCGTGCGGGGCGTCCTCGGCGGCCACCTCGTCGAGGCCGGTGATCGGGTCGCCGGTGCGCGGGGTGCCGGGGTAGTTGTGCGAGGCGACGACCACGGTGACCGCGGCGTCGTCGCTCCAGCGCAGCGGTTCCAGGTCGGCGAGGGTGCCGTTCGCGGCGGCGAGCAGGACGCCGGCCAGCGGGGTCTTCAGACGGGCGAGGACCACCTGGGTCTCGGGGTCGCCGAAGCGGGCGTTGAACTCGATGACCCGTACGCCGCGCGAGGTGATCGCAAGACCGGCGTAGAGCAGGCCGGAGAAGGGGGTGCCGCGGCGGCGCATCTCGTCGACGGTCGGCTGGAGGACGGTCTGCATGACCTCCTCGACCAACTTCGGGTCGGCCCACGGGAGCGGAGAGTACGCGCCCATGCCGCCGGTGTTCGGGCCCTCGTCGCCGTCGAGGGCCCGCTTGAAGTCCTGGGCGGGCTGGAGCGGGACGACCGTCTCGCCGTCGGTGATGGCGAAGAGGGAGACCTCGGGACCGTCGAGGAACTCCTCGATGACGACACGCTCGCAGGAGTTGGCGTGCGCCTTGGCCGCCTCGAGATCGGCGGTGACGACCACGCCCTTGCCGGCGGCGAGGCCGTCGTCCTTGACGACGTAGGGGGCGCCGAAGGCGTCGAGGGCCTCTTCGACCTCGGCGGGGTTCGTGCAGACGTAGGAGCGGGCGGTGGGGACACCGGCCCCGGCCATCACGTCCTTCGCGAAGGCCTTGGAGCCCTCGATCTGCGCGGCCTCCTGGGAGGGGCCGAAGACGGGGATGCCCGCCTCGCGCACGGCGTCGGCGACCCCGGCGACCAGGGGTGCCTCCGGGCCCACGACCACGAGGTCGGCGCCGAGTTCCGCGGCCAGCGCGGATACGGCTTTGCCGTCCAGGGCGTCGACCTGGTGCAGCTCGGCGACCCCGGCGATGCCGGCGTTGCCTGGGGCGCAGTGCAGCGCGGTGACGTCGGGATCGAGGGACAGGGAGTGGCACAGGGCGTGTTCGCGGGCGCCGCTGCCGATGACGAGGACCTTCACGGGGGTCAGCCTAACGGGGTTTTTGTGCGGGGTTCCGAGGGGCCGGGGGTTGGTGAGCTGTGCGTTCCTCCAAACCGCGCCCTGAGTGATGCGGACCGGCGTCCCTGAGTGATGCGGACCGGCGTGAGGAAGTGGCTTTGCCCGGACGAACCGTTGCCCGGCCGAACCCCCTTACTCGTTGGTGAACTCCTCCATCACCGTCGCCCCCAGCTCCCGCACGATCAGTTCGTACCCGGAGAGGGCCGATTCGTTGAGGTCGGGGTCGTCGTCCTCGGGGATGTCGTCCTCGATGGAGACGTGGGCGGGGGGCTCGGGGGCCGTGGGCCGGGGTGCGGGGGCCGGGGTGATCGGGGGCGCCGAGGCTGACGGGGGCGGCGTGGGTGTCGTGGGCGTGGGCTGGGGAGACGCGGGACGCTGGGCGGGCGCAGCCGATCCGTATCCGCCGGGGGCGCCGCCGCCGTAGCCGGTCGTGCCGCCTCCGCCCTGGCCGCCGTTGAAGCCGGAGGGGCCGCCCGGGGGCGGAGGGGCGGAGCCGCCCGACGGGTCGACGATCGCCTCGATCTTCCACTGGACGCTGAACTGCTCGGCCAGCGCCTGCTTCAGTACGTCCTCGCTGCCGCTGCTCGCGAAGTTGTCGCGGGCGCCCGCGTTCACGAAGCCCAGTTGCAGGGTCGTGCCGTCGAAGCCGGCCACCTGGGCGTTCTGGCTGAGCAGGATCCAGGTGAAGCGGCGGCGGTTCTTGACCGCCTCCAGAATGTTCGGCCAGAGCATGCGGGGGTCGAGGCCGCCGCTCGGGGGCGCGTACGTGGGGGCCGGGGACGCGGACGCCGCCGCCTGCGGGGCGGGGGTGGGGGTCGGGGTGGGCGCGGGTCCCGGTGCGGGTGCCGGTGCGCTGGGCGCGGCCGGAGGCTGGCCGGCGCCTGCCGGTGTTGCCGTGGGCCAGCCGCCGGGGCGTCGGCCGCTGCCTGCTGAGGCCGCGGTGGGCCAGGCGCCGGGGGCGGCCGGGGCCTGAGTCGGGGCGGGAGCGGGGGAGGCCGGGGCAGCGGGCGGTGGTGGGGCGACCGGTGCGGCAGGCTCTGCGGGGGTGGTCGGGGGTGCGGCGGCCGTGGGTGTTCCCGGGCCGACCGGCGCCGCTGTGCCGACGCCAGCACCAGCGGTTGGCGTACCTGCCGACGGCGCTCCCGAGCCCCGTACCGCAGCCCGTGCCGCAGCGGGGCCGCCGCCCGGTGGAACCTGCCCGCCGCCCGAGCCACCGGCCGGACCGGGCATCGCTCCCCCGTGGGCCTCGGGACCCGGCGCGTACCCCATCGCGGGCATGCCGCCGCCCCCGGAGAAGTTCACGCCCCGCTCGATGCGGTCCAGGCGGGCCATCACCGAGCGCTCGTCCCCGTATGCGGCCGGCAGCAGCACGCGCGCGCAGATCAGCTCGAGCTGGAGGCGGGGCGAGTTGGCGCCGCGCATCTCGGTCAGGCCCTCGTTGACGAGGTCGGCGGCGCGGCTGAGCTCGGCCGCGCCGAAGGTGCCCGCCTGGGCCTGCATGCGCTCGACGACATCGGCCGGGGCGTCGATGAGCCCCTTGTCCGCGGCGTCCGGCACCGCGGCGAGGATCACCAGGTCGCGCAGTCGCTCCAGGAGGTCGGCGACGAAGCGGCGCGGGTCGTTGCCCCCCTCGATGACGCGGTCGACGACCTCGAAGGCCGCGGCGCCGTCACCGGTCGCGAACGACTCGACCACGGAGTCGAGCAGCGAACCGTCCGTGTAGCCGAGGAGGGATGTGGCCATGGCATACGTCACACCCTCCTCCCGCGCTCCGGCGAGCAGCTGGTCCATGACGGACATGGAGTCACGCACGGAGCCCGCTCCCGCGCGCACGACCAGCGGGAGCACGCCCTCCTCGACGGGGATGTTCTCCCGCCCGCACACCTCGCCGAGGTATTCGCGCAGGGTCCCCGGGGGCACGAGCCGGAAGGGGTAGTGGTGCGTCCGGGAGCGGATCGTCCCGATGACCTTCTCGGGCTCGGTCGTGGCGAAGATGAACTTGAGGTGCTCCGGGGGCTCCTCGACGACCTTCAGCAGGGCGTTGAAACCGGCCGACGTGACCATGTGGGCCTCGTCGATGATGTAGATCTTGTAGCGGCTGGCGGCTGGCCCGAAGAAGGCCTTCTCGCGCAGCTCACGTGCGTCGTCCACGCCACCGTGCGAAGCGGCGTCGATCTCGATGACGTCGATCGAACCGGGTCCGTTGCGCGCCAGGTCACGGCAGGACTGGCACTCCCCGCACGGTGTCGGCGTAGGGCCCTGTTCGCAGTTCAGGCAGCGGGCCAGGATGCGCGCGCTCGTCGTCTTGCCGCATCCGCGCGGCCCGCTGAACAGGTACGCGTGATTGACCCGGTTGTTGCGCAGCGCCTGCTGCAGCGGGTCGGTTACATGCTCCTGCCCGATGACCTCGGCGAACGACTCCGGGCGATAGCGGCGGTACAGCGCGAGAGACGACACGCCTACGAGGTTATAGGCGCCCACTGACAACGCGGACCGCCCCGATGCCGGGACGTCCGACGGAAGAAACGTAAGCGTTTGTTGACAGGTACTTCATGGAAACGGCAGCACGAACTGGAACTGGCTGGGCGGTCTGGCCCTGATCCCGCTTGCGGTCTACGGCGACGAGCGGATCTTCCTGCACCCGCATCGGCGGGAGCTGTCCCCGGCGGCGGCACCGACGGCGTCCGGGCATGAGAAGACCCCCCACGCACCCGCCAGAGCCGACCTACCCTTGCTGCCTTCCGGCCCTGGGGGAGTTCAGTCAGATAGCGCCGCGTGAGGGGCTGAGCCCCAGCCTACCTGATCGCCGGGCGCCCGAACGAGTTCGCTAGCACCCTCCGACGTCATGTAATGTTTCCGGCGGAGGATTCGCCTAGAGGCCTAGGGCGCACGCTTGGAAAGCGTGTTGGGGGCAACCCCTCACGAGTTCGAATCTCGTATCCTCCGCCATCACAAGGGCCCGAGCCGCAGAGCGGTTCGGGCCCTTCGGTGTTCTCGGTTCGGAGCGGTGGCGGGGAGATCTCACGTGAGCCGCATCACGTACGTCAGCCCCCGTCCCCCTGGCACCGCGGACACCACACCGTCCCGCGCCCCGCCATACGGGACCGTCGCAGGTGGGTGCCGCAGCGTGGGCAGGTCGGGTCGGGGGCGTCGCGGTGGCCGGTGAGCCAGGAGTTGCGGGGCGGGACGCGGCCCGCGGTGACCGCGGAGCGCAGGGTGCGCCGCATGTGTGTGTAGAGGCGGCTGAGTTCGGCCTCGGTGAGGTCGCTCGCCCGGTGGGAGGGGTCGAGCCCGGACCGCCACAGGATCTCGTCGGCCAGCAGGTTGCCGAGTCCGGCCAGGACGGACTGGTCGGTGAGGACGGTCTTGACGCGGCCGCGGCGTGCGTGGAGTGCCGTCTCGAACTCCGCCCGGTCGACCGCCAGCGCGTCCGGGCCCTGGTCGTCGAGCAGCCGTGCGACGTCCGTCTCGTCGTCGGCCAGCCACAAGCCCCGGAGTTTGCGCTGGTCGCGGTAGCGGAGCTGACGGCCGGCGCCCAGGGTGAACAGGACGCGGTCGTGGGGTTCGACCGCGTCCTCGGGGCGGGCGCAGAGCAGCAGGCCGGTCATGCCGAAGTGCAGCAGGAGGGTGGGGCCGCCGGTGTGCGCGAGCAGCCACTTCCCGTGCCGCTCGGGCTCCGTGAACCGCCGGCCCTCCAGCGCGTCGCGCAGACGGCGCGGGCTCACCCCGTGCAGGACGCCCGCGTCACGCACCTCGACCCGCCGGACGACCCTGCCCTTCGCGCAGGACTCGAGCACCCGGCGGAATCCCTCGACGTCCGGCAGCTCAGGCATGTCACCCAGGACAGCACGCCCGGGTCCGCCCGGCCACTCAGCCCTGCCGGGGCTCCCGCACGACCGCCACCTCGCCCGCCGCGACGGTCACCGACCCGGCGACCGGCTTCCCCGTGAGCAGTTCGACCGCCCCCGGAGCCACCGGGACCGCGGCATCCCGCCCGGCGTGGTTGATGAGGAAGAGGTAGTCGGCCTCGGCTCCCCTCCGCAGCGCCACCTCGACGCCCTCGGGTGCCTTGCGCACCGGCTCGACGCCCGCGTCGCGGCGGATCAGGTCCAGCAGGCCGGCGAGGGTGGCCGGGTCGGGTTGGGTGGCCAGGTACCAAGTGGAGCCCGCACCATGGGAGTTGCGCGTCACGGCGGGTACGCCGCTCAGCGGTCCGTCGGTGTACGAGGCCACCGCCTCGGCGCCCGCCAGCCGCACCCGCTCCGACCACAGGACGCCCGTACCACCGCCGGTCAGGCCCACCGACTCGCCCGGCAGCAGCGGGAAGAGCTCGTCCGTGCGCACGCCGAGTGCCTCCCGGAAGGCCCCCGGGTAACCGCCCAGCCGCACATGGCAGTTCGCGTCGACCATGCCGCTGTGGAAGCCGACGGCCAGCGTGCCGCCGCGCTCCGCGAAGCCCGTGAGGTTCGCCGCGCCCTCGTCGTCGATCAGATACACGGAGGGAGCCAGGACCAGACGGTACGACGACAGGTCCGAGTCCGGGCGGACGAAGTCCACGGCGACGCCCGCGCGCCACAGCGGCTCGTACCAGGCCCTGACCAGGTCCTGGAAGTGCAGTTCGCCGCTCGGCTGGGACGGGAGCTCCATCGCCCAGCGGGCGTTCCAGTCCCAGACGATCGCCACCTCGGCGGCACCGACGCTGCCGCGCACCTCCTCCAACGCGCGCAGGTCCGCGCCCAGTTGGACGACGTCCCGCCAGATCCGGCTGTCGGTTCCGGCGTGCGGGAGCATCGCCGAGTGCCACTGCTCGGCGCCCGCCTTGGCCGCCCGCCACTGGAAGTAGGCGATGCCGTCGGCGCCGCGCGCCACATGGCCGAGAGCGTTGCGCCGCAACTCCCCTGCCGTCTTGGCCCGGTTGACCGGCTGCCAGTTGACCGCACCTGTCGAGTGCTCCATCAGCAGCCAGGGGCCGCCGGCGAGGGAGCGTACGAGGTCGCCGCTGAGCGCGATGTCGATCTGCGACTCCGGGTCGGCGGACTGGAGGTAGTGGTCGTTGGAGACGATGTCCAGCTGCGGGGCCCAGCGCCAGTAGTCGAGGGCGTCGAAGTTGTACATCACCATGAAGTTGGTGGTGGCGGGGGTCGACGGTGCCGCCTCCCGGAGCACGTCGCGCTCCGCCTCGTACAGGGACAGCAGTGCGTCGCTGCAGAAGCGGCGCCAGTCCAGCTGGTGCGTCGGGTTCGGGACCGCGCCCGTGGCGCGCGGGGGCAGGATCTGGTCCCAGTCGTAGTACCACTGGCTCCAGAAGGTGGTGCCCCAGGCGTGGTTGAGTGCGTCCAGGCTCGCGTACCGGTCCTGGAGCCAGGCGCGGAACGCCTCCGCGCTCACGTCGCAGTAGCACTCGGCGTTGTGGCAGCCGTACTCGTTGTGGACGTGCCACATCACGACCGCCGGGTGGTCGGCGTAGCGCCGCGCCAGTTCGCCGACCATCCGCAGGGCCGCCTCGCGGTAGGCGGGGCTCGACGGGCAGAACGTCTGACGGCTGCCGTACGACAGTCGCCGGCCGTCCTTGTCCACCGGCAGCGCGTCCGGGTGCTCGACGAAGAACCAGGCGGGCGGCGCGGCCGTCGGGGTCGCCAGGTCGGCGGCGATCCCGTGGGCGTGGAGCAGGTCGAGGATGCGGTCGAGGCGCGAGAAGTCGTACGCGCCCTCGGACGGCTCCAGCAGCGCCCAGGAGAAGATGTTGACGCTGACCATGGTGACCCCGGCCTCGGCCATCAGCCGCATGTCCTCGGCCCAGACCTCCTCGGGCCACTGCTCGGGGTTGTAGTCGCCGCCGTACGCGATGCCCGGAACCTTCAGGGCGCGGGTGGTCATCGGCCGACCCCCGAGAGAAGGCGGCGAGTTGTCTCCACGCCCCACTCGTCCAGCGACAGCAGGCGGTCGCTGGAGGCCATCAGGCCGCCGGTCGCCTCCACGTGTGCCGCCCAGCGCTCGCGCGTCTCGACGGCCGGGCGGGCCATCAGGCAGTCGGGGTCGTTGACCCACAGGCGGCCGTGCTGCCACTGGCGTCCGACGCCGGTGAACTCGGCCGGGTCCTGGCCGGGTTGGCTGTGGTCGTCGGCCTCGGGACGGCGGTGCGGGGCCGTGTCGGGGCTGACGCGCATCGCGTCGAACAGTCCGATGGAGGGAAGGATGGGCGCACCGCAGCCCAGCAGGTACGAGTCCGGTCCGATGGCGTTCCGGATCAGCCGAATGCCCTCGCGGTACGCGGTCAGCGCGTCCACCGACTCATGCCGTACGCCGTCCAGCGCGCCCGCGTACAGGAAGTCGACCTTGAAGTAGTCGTAGCCCTCGGCGCGCAGGGTGCGGAAGACGTCCGTCAGGTAGGCCGCCGCCTCCGGGTGGGTGGTGTCCAGGACGCGCAGGTCGTGGCCCCAGTTGCGGCCGGCGTGCGTGAAGCCGCCGTCGGCGTCGCGGACCAGCCAGTCGGGGTGCTCGGTGGCCAGCTCGCTCGCCGGGTCGACCAGGAAGGGGGCCGTCCAGATGCCGGCCCTTCTGCCCCGGGCCCGGATGGCGTCCGCGATGCCCTCTCGGGAGCGGAAACGGCCCGAGAGGGTGAGCCAGTCGCCGAGGGCGGACTGGTAGCCGTCGTCGATCTGTACGACGTCGACGGGCAGGTCGAGCGTGTCCATCGCACGGAGGTTCTCGTGGATGTCGTCCTCGGTGACGTTCGTGAAGTACTCGTACCAGGAGCACCAGACGGTGGGCGCCGGGCGCGGGCCCGCCGGCCCGAGCGCGGCGGCCCAGTCGGCCAGCACCGACTGAATGTCGGCGCCGGTCCACTCCTTCACCGGCCCGTCGGCGGTGACCTCCGCCACGCCCTCCGTCACGAGCAGGCGGATCGACGGCACCGCGCTGGTGGGCTCGGCCGCCGCCCACAGACGGACCGGTGACCCGTCGCCCGGGTCCAGGGCCAGCAGTCCCTCGCCCTGGAAGGCGCCCTCGGGGACGGTGACTCCGGGCCGGTAACACACCGTCGCCCAGTTGTCGTTGGTCGGGCGGTACGGCCTGTCGCCGAGGGCGTAGGCGCCGCTGGGGCTCCAGGACTGCCAGCCCTCCTCGTGGACACGGGCGTTGACCGGGTCCACGGGCACGGAGGCGACGGGCGTGAAGGGGTGGGGCACGGTGGTTCTCTTTCAAGGAGCTTTCGAGAAAGGGCTGTTCAGCTCTTGCGGACCGGTCAGCCCTTGTTGGCGCCGAGGGTGAGGCCGCTGACGAACTGCCGTTGCAGCACGAAGTACACGATCAGGGTGGGGATCGCGGTCAGCAGGGCGCCCGCGGCGACCAGGTTGGGGTCGGTGAAGTACTGGCCGGAGAGGTTGTTCAGGGCGGAGGTGATCGGCATGTTCTCGCCGGTGGAGATCAGCACGATCGCCCAGAAGAAGTCGTTGTAGATCCAGATGGACAGCAGGGTGGCCAGGGCGGCCATGGCCGGCTTGCACAGCGGCAGCACGATCTGCCAGTACATGCGCCACACGGAGGCGCCGTCGACGAGGGCGGCCTCGGTCAGTTCGTGCGGCAGCATCCGCATGTAGTTGCTGAGCACGAAGGCGCAGAAGCCGGACTGGAAGGCGACGTGGATGAGGACCAGGCCGAGCGCGGAGTCGTACAGCTTGCCGCTCATGGTGATGCCGGGCAGGTCGATGAGCAGGTACATCCGGTACAGCGGGGTGATGATGACCTGCTGCGGCAGGAGGTTGCCGGCGGTGAAGACGAGCAGCAGGAAGATGTTGAGGCGGAAGTCGAAGCGGCTGACGTAGAAGGCGACCATCGACGACAGCAGCAGCGTGATCAGTACGGCCGGCACCGCGATGATCAGCGTGTTGCCGAAGTAGTGCAGCATGTCCGACTGCACGAAGGCGTTCTTGAAGTTGTCGAAGTTCAGCTTGTCCGGCCAGGACACGTAGCCCTTGTTGCTGGTCTCGCTGTAGGGCCGCAGCGCGGCGAAGACCGCCCACAGCAGCGGGGCGAGCCAGGCCAGCGAGGTGACCACGAGAAACGTGTGCAGCAGGATCCGGGCGGGGCGGACCGGAGTGCGCTTCTTCGCGATGACAGCCGTGCTCATGCGCGCCGCTCCTTCCGGAAGGTAGCGATCAGGTAGGGGATGATGACCGCGAGGGAGATGACCAGCAGGACGACGGCGATGGCGGAGCCGTAGCCGATCCGGCTGGACTCGCCGATGATGTTGTTGGTGATCAGGATCGACAGCAACTCGGTGCCCTGAGCGCCCTTGTTGAAGACGAAGACCAGGTCGAAGGCGCGCAGCGCCTCGATGATGGTGACCACCAGCACGACCGTGTTGGTCGGGCGCAGGGTGGGGAAGATGACGTTCTTGAACGTCTGCCACTCGTTCGCGCCGTCCAGGGCGGACGCCTCGCGCAGGGAGGGGTCGACGCCCTTCAGGCCGGCCAGGTAGAGGATCATCATGTAGCCGGTGTGCCGCCAGGACGCGGCGATCAGCACCGCCCACAGGTTGAGGTCCGGGTTGCCGATCCAGTCGATGTAGTGGCCGGGCTTGTTGGCGCCGATCAGGCTGTTGATCAGGCCGGTGTCGGGGTTGTAGACCAGCTGCCACACGAACCCGGTGACCGCCAGCGAGACCACGACCGGGAGGAAGAACGCGGTCTGGTAGACCCGGCTGAAGCGGATCTTCTTGTCCAGCTGGACGGCCAGGAACAGGCCCATCGGCGTGGGGATCAGGATGAGCACCACGAACCAGATGATGTTGTGCTGGACGGCCGGCCAGAACTGCGGGTTGTCGGTGAACAACTGATGGAAGTTGTCCAGGCCGACCCACTTGATCGAGTCGAAGCCGATGCCGTCCCAGCTGGTGAAGGCCAGGAAGATGGAGGCGATGGCGGTGACCCAGACGAGGGCCACGTGCAGGACGGTGGGCACGCCGGCCATGAAGGCGAGCGTGATGCGGTCGCGGCGGGTCAGCAGGCGCTTGTGCCCCTGCGGAATCCGCTGCTTGACAGGCGCGGGCCCCGGAGGCGGCGCGGCGGCCGCCTCCGGGGTCTTCGTGGTGGTGTCGGGGCTCATCAGGACGCGAAGATCGTCTTCTTCTGGCGTTCGATCGAGGACAGCAGGCTGTCGACGCCCTTGGGGTTCTGGAGGAACTTCTGCAGGCCGGGCTGCATCACCGTGGAGGTGAAGTCCGGGCGGGAGTCGCGGTCCATGAACTGGGTCAGGCTCTTGGCGCTGCCGATCATCTCGAACGCCTTCTTCTGCAGCGTCGAGTAGGCGGCGGTGGAGGCCTTGTTGGAGGCGGCCACCACGCTCGGGTCGCCCTTGAGGTACAGCTCCTCGGCGGCCGGGGAGCCGAGGTACTCCAGCAGCTTGACGACCCCGTCGTGGTTCTTGGGGGACTTGGAGACCATGAAGCCGTCGGTGGGGGCCTCCACCGTGTCCTGCCCGTACGCGGAGTTGATCTCCGGGAAGGCGAAGAAGTCGAGGTCGTCCAGGTCGGCCTTGTTGGTGAACTGCTGCGCCACGAAGGTGCCCAGCAGGTACATGCCGGCCTTCTTGGAGACCAGGGTCTGCGCGGCGTCCTGCCAGGTGCGGCCCATGAAGCCGTCCTGGTGGTAGGGCAGGATCTCGGCCCAGTGGTCGAAGACGGCCTTGACCTTGGCGTCGGTCCAGGCGGCCTTGCCGGCCATCAGCTCGACGTGGAAGTCGTAGCCGTTGAGCCGGAAGTTGATCTGGTCGAAGGTGCCCATGGCCGGCCAGGCGTCCTTGTCGCCGAACGCGATCGGCACCAGGCCGTCCTTCTTCATCTGCTTGCACAGGGCGACCAGTTCGTCCCAGGTGGTGGGGACCTTGTAGCCGTGCTTGGCGAAGACGCTCTTGCGGTAGAAGATCGCCCACGGGTACGTGGTCATCGGCACGAAGTAGTACTTGCCGTCCGCGCCCTTGGACAGCTTCTTCATCGCGTCGGGGAAGTTGCCCCCGATCTTCTCCCACACGTCGTCGATCGGCGAGGCGAGGTTCTTGGCCGCGAAGAACTGCATGCGGTAGCCGGCGAACCACTTGAACACGTCGTCCGGGGTGCCCTGCAGGTAGGAGTTGATCTGCTCCTGGAAGGTGTTGTGGTCCTTCGTGTTCACCTTGGCGGTGATGCCGGACTGCTTCTTGAAGTCCGCGTACACGGCCGCGTACGCCTTCTTCGGCACCGCGTCCGAGTCGTTGGAGCCGACACTGACGGTCTTGGGGTCCGACGAACTGCTGCTGCTGCCGCAGGCGGACAGCAGCGGTATCCCGGCACCCGCCACAAGGGCGGCGCCACCGACACCGCGCAGCAGACTGCGACGGCTCGTCGCGGGGAGGGAGAGACCCGAGGGGGAGAGGTCCATGTACGGCTCCTGAGGGCAGGGGTTCGGCCACAACTACGCCACGTCGAAAAAAGTCGAAACCGACCATAAATCAACTCGACCGAACATCGTGGCGCTTATATCAGCCCTTTGTCCGGTCATGCGTCAAGAGCCGTCAGGGACCTTTGTGGAAACGTAACCGACACGTTCGTGATCGTTTCCGTCCGAGTGATCGAACGATGCCGGCCGGGGTTGAGACTAAATGCCGGTTTCGCGTCGTCGCTAGCCGGAGATGCGGACCGACTTCGTCACACTGACCTGGTCGATCTCGGAGGTCCTGACCGTGGCCTTCATCGTCCAGGTCCCGGCGATGGGGAGCGTGACGGAATTCGTGCCCCAGTAGCCGCCCTGGTCAGTCAGTTTCGCGTCCAGCGGACCGATCTTCTGGGCCGGCAGGGTGAGGGAGAGCCGCAGCTCGGGGACGGTGACGATGCCGCCGTCGGGCCCGAAGACCACCGCCTGCACGGTGTTGTCGCCGACGCGGCCCGGGTCGAGGGTGATCTGCACCTTGCCGCGCGCACGGCCGACCTCGAACGGGATCGTGGTGACCGAAGCGGCGGGCAGTCCGGCGGCCGTCGTGGGCGCCTGAGCCGCCTCGGCGGCCGCACGCCCCGGCAGCGTGCTGCTGAGCACGGTCGTGATCACCAGCACCACGACACCGACGGCGACTTCGGCGAGCACACTGCGGCGCAGGTTGCGCCGGCTCGCGCTCCCGGCGCCCGGGACGACCGGCTCCTTCGGACCGCTCGCGGGCGGCCCTCCGACGGTCTCCGGCACCCGTTCCCGTACGACCGTCTCGGCGTCCACGGTCACCAGCCGCGCCGTCCAGCGCCGCGAGAACCCCGCGGCCGTCAGCAGCAGCACCACCGCGGCCAGCTTGGCGACCAGCAGGCGCCCGTACGTCGTCCCGGTGAGCGCGTCCCAGGAGCCCAGGCCCCGCCAGGACTGGTAGACGCCGGTGCCGACCAGGACGGTCACGGAGACGAAGGCGATCCGGGAGAAGCGGGCCACGGCGGCCGGGGCGAGCTCGGTGCGGTAGAGCAGGATCAGCAGGGTCGTGAGACCGCCGAGCCAGACCGCCATGGCCAGCAGGTGCAGCACCGAGGACACCATCGCCACGGGCACCTGGATGCCCGCGGAGGCGTGCTCGGAGGCGGCCCAGGTGAGCGCGAGGGCGACGGCGAGGGCGGTACCGGCGGCGAGGAGCGGGCGCGGCCATGCGTCGCGTTTGCTCAGTCGTACGGCGAAAACGGCGGCGATCAGCAGCAGGGCGAGCCGGGCCAGCAGGGCCAGCCCTGGTCGGCCGGTGAGGGTGCGGGTGAAGGCGGCGGAGTCGAAGGCGGTCGCCGGGCCCGTGCCGGTCTCGTACGGGGCGCGCAGCACCAGCAGGGCCAGGGTCGAACCCAACAGGACCCACCAGCCCGCCACCAGGGGTTTCCGGAGCGGGCCGCGGTCTGCCGGGCGGCACAGGGCGACGAAGGCAGCGGCACCGACGACCAGGGCCACCGCCAGGTAGGCCAGGTAGCGGGCGATGTTGTAGAGGCTGGCGGTGGCCGGGTTCTCGACCGGGCCGGTGTCGACCGAGGCGACCGTCGCGGAGGCTTTGCCGACGGAGAAGGTGAACGCGCCGCCCACCGGGTGGCTGTCCGCGGAGACGACCCGCCAGGCCACCACGTACGTGCCCTTGGCGAGCTTCTTCGGCAGGGTCACGCTCGCCGTGTCGGAGCGGCCCTTCGCGTGCTCGGCCTCGCCGATGTGCACGCGCCGGTTGTCGGGGTCCAGGACGCGGAAGGAGTCGTCGAGCAGGCCGACGGACTCGGTGAAGGTCAGGGTGATGGAACGGGGGGCGGACTTGAGGACGCTTCCGTCCTCGGGGTCGGTGGACTTGAGGGCCGCGTGGGCCGACGCGGGTCCCGCGCCGCCGAGGACGAGCAGGACCAGCACGGCGCCCAGCAGCACCAGCCCTTGAAGTCCCCGCCGTCCGCCGGGTCGGCGGAGACCCTGGCGCCCTCGCCGTCCGCTGTCTGCACCGTCACACCCCACGTCGTCTCTCCGTCGTCGCCTTGCCACCTTCCGGATACGTACGGACGCGAGCCCTCGTGTACTCACCACGTGGGCCGGGCGGACACCCCTCCGTCCACCACCAGATCGTGCCCGGTCACCCAGGACGCGAGCCGCGAGGCCAGGAACACGCACGCGTCCCCCACGTCCTCGGGCCGCCCCAGGCGTCCGAGCGGTGCCGCCGCATGCCACCGCCCGACCCCCTCCGGCCATGCCTCCGTCAGCCCTTCCCGATCGATCAGCCCGGGCGAGACGCTGTTGACGCGGATGCCGTACGCCCCGTACTCCAGGGCCGCCGACCGCGCGTGCATCACGACGGCGGCCTTGGAGGCGCTGTAGTGCGCGTGCGAGGGCGCGGGCTGCCGCCCCTCGATGGAGGCGATGTGCGTCACCGAACCCCCGCGCTCCCGCATGACCTCGGCGGCGGCCTGCGTACAGGCGAAGACGCTCGACAGGTTGGCGTCCACGACCGCCCGCCACTCGGCGGCCGTCATCCCGGGCAGCTCCCGGACCGGCTGCACGCCGGCGTTGTTGACCAGCGCGTCCAGCCCGCCACCCCACTCGGCGGCCTCCCCCACCACCCGCGCACAAGCGTCCTCGTCGGTGAGATCGCCCTGCACCACGACGGCCCGAGCACCCGACTCCCGCACCCGGCCCGCCACCTCGTGCGCCGCCTCCACCGCCGTACGGCAGTGCACGGCGACCGCCGCGCCCTCCTCCGCGAACCGCAGCGCGACACCGCGGCCGATGCCGCCGCTCGCCCCGGTGACCAGGGCGACCTGTCCTTCGAGCAACCTCATGGGCGGCACAGTTCCGCAATCCGGGCGGCCCGCGCGGGATACCGCGCCGTGAGCTCGGCCGCGTCCCCGTGCTCGTAGCCCTCGTAGGTGAAGCCGGGAGCCATCGTGCACCCGAAGAACGACCACGCCCCGAGGGTCCGCCCGCCCATCCAGGTCCCGGCGGGGACGGTGAGCTGCGGGTGCTGTCCGCCCAGGACGTCCGGTCCGAGGACGGCCGTGGAGGACGTGCCGTCGGGGGCGAGGAGCAGCAGTTCGAGCGGGTCGCCGAGGTAGAAGTGCCAGATCTCGTCGGCGGGCAGGCGGTGCAGGGCGGAGAAGTCGTCCGGGGTGAGGAGGGCGACGATCGCCGTGCCTTCCGGCCGCCCGTCTGCTTGCTCGGGCCCCGCCCACGTGCGGCGGAACAGACCGCCCTCACGCGGGATCGGCTCCAGTCCGTAGTGCGCGATGAGGTCTTCGGGAGTCACCCGGGCAGGCTACCTCCGCTCCAGAAACGCCAGTTGGGCCTTCTTCTCGGGCAGGTACACGTCCGGGAGATCGATCTCCGGCAGCACGACCACCGGCCCGGCCACGAACCCCTGCCGCAGGAAACGCGCGACGGCCTTCCCATTCCGTACGTCGGGATCGACCACGACGCGGCGACGGCCCGGGCCCTTCAGCACATAGGAGGTGATGACGCCGAAGAGCGCCGCCGTCCAGCCGGGCCGCGCACCACCCGGACCGGCGGGCGCGAGAAGGACATGGATGCCGATGTCGCCGTCCCGCACCTCGTAGCACTCGCTCACGCGGTCGGCCTCCGGCTCGTAGGTCTGCAGCAGGGCGACCGGTTCGCCGTCCTTGGTGAGGAGGAAGGCGTGGTGGGTGTCGAGGGTGGCCATGTGGGCGTAGATCTCGGCCACTTGGTCCCGAGCGAGGCCGTTCATGCCCCAGAACAGGGCCCGTTCCTCACTCACCCAGCGGTGGACGACCTCGGCGTCGGCGGACGGATCGAGGGGACGGATCCGGACGGTGCCGAACCCGCCGACGGCTTCCTCGTGGACGTCAGACATCGCTCTCCTTGGTGAGCCGGTCGAAGTCGGTGACGACCGGGACGAGATCCCCCTCGGTCCACAAGGGGAGTTGGTCACGGTGATGGGCCGACCCGGGAATGCCCGAGGCCCCGAACGGCACCACCCACAGGCTGTCCTCACGCCGCGCCAGGTTCCACACATAGCGGGCGGCCGGCCCTCGCGCGGCCAGATCCGTCAGCCCGGGAACGGCCGAGGTGCACAACACGCAGTCGTGGTCGCCGGACAGACCGGGTTCGTCGTACGAGGTGCTGGCCAGCGCCCGCCAGGGGGCGAGGCGGTGGGTCTCGCCCCAGGTGCCGGCGGGCGGTTGTTCGGCCACCTCTTCCAGGGCCGCCCGGACGGCCGCCGGACGGTCGGCGCCGTACAACTCCTCGGCCCGCAGCAGGTGTTCGAGCGCGAAGCCGATGCGGGGGAGCAGGGCGAGCCAGGGGAGGAAGACCTCGGGGTAGGCGGGCGGGGCGGTCAGCGCCGCGAACGCCGGATGCGCCGCGAGCTGCCGTACGACCGCGCCGCGCACCGCCGCGTAGACCGCCGCGTCCGTGCTGGTCGCGTCCATACGGCGGTCCCAGCGCAGAAGGCGGTCGCGCAGGGCGGCGGCCTCGGGGGACAGGGCGTCCAGGGCCGCCAGGTGGTCCAGCAGGGGCCCGGCGGAGGCGAGGTGGGTGTCCATGTGGACGGCGGGCATGTCACCGGGCGACCAGTGGTCCTTCTCCCGCAGCAGCGCGGCGATGCGCCCGGCGCGGTGGGGCGGGGCGAACTCGACGCCGAGCGGGGTGGCGAGACCGCGCTGGTTGGCCATCACGGCGATTCCGTCGGGCAGTTCGGCGGCGCGCGGCATCTCGTGCCAGCCCCGCCATTCGTGCCCCGGCTCCCAGGCGGGCACCAGCCGCGTGCCGTTGGCCTCCGCCCGAACCGGCACCCGGCCCGCGACCCGGTGCAGCAGACCGCCCTCGGTGTCGGCGGCCTGGACGACGTTGACGGGCTCGGCCCACAGGTCGACGGCACGGTCCACGTCACCGACGCTCCGGGCGCGCAGAAGCGGGAGCAGGGCGCCGAAGCCGAGGTCGGCGGTGACGCGGGGCGGGTAGCGCAGGGCGAGTGCCAGCGGGGTGGGCGCGGTGCCGTCCAGGCCCTCCGGTCCCCCGGCGATCACCGGCCCCCGCTCCGTCTCGATCACCTCGACCTCGACGGGCTCCTCGCCGGCCACCTCGACGGTCTCCGTGTGTCGGGCGGCCCGGTGCCAGACGCCGTCCGGGCCGAGGGCCTGTACGCCCGCGCCGGTGCGCCGCAGCCGCTCGCGGTACAGGTCCTGGTAGTCGGCCATGGCGTTGGTGATGGCCCAGGCGACGGTGCCGGTGTGGCCGAAGTGGGCGATGCCGGGGATGCCGGGGACGGCGAGGCCGACCACGTCGAACTCGGGGCAGGCCAGGTGGATCTGCTGGTAGACACCGGGGTCCTCCACGAAGCGGTGCGGGTCGCCCGCGATGACCGCGTGCCCGGTGGTGGTGCGCTCCCCGCTCACCAGCCAGCCGTTGCTGCCGGAGCTGCCGGGCCCGTCGACGGCGAACAGCCCGACGGCCTCCTCACCCAGGTGCCGCACGGCCTCCTCGCGCCACAACTTGGCGGGAAATCCGGCGAAGAGGATGTGCGTGGCCAGCCAGACGCCGAGCGGGGTCCAGGGCTCCCAGCGGCCGGGAGCCAGACCGACGCGCGCGAACTCGGGGGCAGCGGGGACCGCCAGCCCGTCGTTCACGCCGTCGACGTAGGCCCGCACCCACCCGGCAGTCTCGGGGTCCCGCTCCTCCAGGGCCGCCCAGCAGCGCCGGGCGGTGTCGTCGAGGCGGGCGCGGCGCGCGAAGACGTCCCAGTACAGGGCCTCGGCACCGAGGAAGGACGCCGAGGTGCCCTGCGCACGGTGCCGCTCGACCTCCAGCTGCCAGGCCCGGTCGCGGGCGGTCACCAGGCCCTGGACACGGGCGAGTTCGCGGGCGCTGCCGGCACGCAGATGCGGGATGCCCCAGGCGTCCCGGTAGATCTCGGTCGTCACGCTGCGACCCCCCTGCCCCTTTAGGTTAGCCTTGCCTTAGTAAATCGTGGTGGAATCGTACGCGAGCAGTGAAGGGGCGATGGCAGTGGGCGCCCCGCCCCCGTACGCGGCATGATCGGGGTCATGGACGTCACCCTTCACCTCGCCCAGGACCCCGAGGCCGACGAGCTCCTCGGGCGTTCCCCGCTCGCCGCGCTGGTCGGGATGCTGCTGGACCAGCAGGTCCCGATGGAGTGGGCGTTCAAGGGCCCCCGCACCATCGCCGACCGGCTCGGCGCCGACGACCTGGACGCGCACGAGATCGCCGCGCAGAACCCGGAGGCCTTCGCCGCACTGCTCTCGGACAAGCCGGCCGTGCACCGCTACCCCGGCTCCATGGCCAAGCGCATCCAGCAGCTGTGCCAGTACCTCGTCGAGCACTACGACGGGAACGCCGAGCTCGTCTGGAAGGGCGTCACCGACGGCCGCGAACTGCTGCGCCGGCTGCAGGAACTGCCCGGCTTCGGCAAGCAGAAGGCACAGATCTTCCTGGCCCTGCTGGGCAAGCAGCTGGGCGTCACGCCCGAGGGCTGGAGGGAGGCGGCCGGTGCTTACGGCGAGCCGAAGTCCTTCCGCTCCGTCGCCGACATCACCGGACCCGAGTCCCTGGTCAAAGTGCGGGCGCACAAGCAGGAGATGAAGGCGGCCGCGAAGGCGGCGAAGGCCGCCGGGAAGTAGCGGGGAACCACCGTCAGCCGAGTGGCCCCCAGGGCTGGCGGCGGGTCCGAGCATGGAGCATGACCGAGCCACCGAACGGTTCCCCGCCGAGTTCGGCGTTCGACGACCGCAAGGTCCACTCAGCCGGACACGCGCCGGGCCCGCACGAGCCCGAACTACCCTTCGAGGGCCCCCTGCACGCCCTGTCCCGCGCCGCCTGGCGGTCGTCCTGGTCACCGGCATCACCTCCCTGGTCCTGGGCGTCCTGGTCCTGGTCCGGCCGGGCGCCTCCCTGCTCGCGGTCGGCGTCCTGTTCGGCGTCTACCTCCTCATCAGCGGCGTCTTCCAACTGGTCTCCGCCTTCGGCACCCTCCCCACTCTCGGCTTCGCTCGAGCGGGGGGACCCCCATGACGACCTCACTCCGGGTCCTGGCCTTCATCAGCGGCGCCCTGTCGATCCTGCTCGGCCTGTTCTGCCTGCGCGGCCCCATGCGCTCGATCCTGCTGCTCGCCCTGTGGATCGGCATCGGCTGGCTCATCCGCGGGATCACCCAGACCCTGGCCGCCGCCTCCGACCGGAACATGCCGGCCCGCGCATGGCAGATCTTCCTCGGGATCGTCACCTTCATCGGCGGCATCGTCCTGATCGACTCCCCGTTCGAGTCGGTCGCCGTCCTCACCCTGGTCGGCGGCATCTGGCTGGTCGCGGTGGGCGCCGTCGAAATCATCACCGCGCTCGGCATCCGCGGCCGGACCCGACAGCTGCCACGCACCCTGTGAACCCGGGGGCGGCCGGCGGATCAACCCAACAGGCCCAACCGTGTCCCCCGATCGGGCGGATCTCGCGGCCGACATGATGAACACCTCTCATGTCGCGGGGAGATGACCCCCCGTGAGCACCGCGCGAACCCTCCCCCGCAGCCGCGTCTGGCTGCGGAGCCTCGTGCTGCTGCTCGCCCTGCTGGTGCCGGGCACCCACGCCGAGCTGCACGCGACGCCCGTCGCAGCCATGGAGATCGTCGAGTACGACGCCCTGGACGCCGCCGTACGGCCACCCGCCGACGCCGTCTGCCGAACCGCCGTACCCCTGCGTCCCGCACCCCTGCCGGCCCCCGCGCCCGCGGCCCCGGCGGACCGTCTCCTCCCCGCCCCGCCGCAGCCGCCGTACGCACTGCTCACCGTGCGTTCCGTGGTCCTGCGCTGCTGACAGAGCCCGCTTCCGCGAAAGGCACGTCAGCGCAACGCAAGACACGAGGAACACACCCATGCCCATCGACCCGTACGCCGTCCTGCGCGCCCTCCTGCGCGCGGAGGCCGCACGCAGCGCCCCGAAGCCGGACCCGAAGAAGACCGAGCCCAAGCAGCCCCCCACCGAACGGGCCCGCTGACCCGCGGCGGAGGCGGGCGTCCCCCGGACCCACCGCCTCCGCCGTGCCACATCCGCTCAACTTTGACCGAAAACGACCGGGATCTGCACATATTTGTCCCGCCCGGCCCGAGCAGGGAGGCTGCGCCCGGAGAGGCATGACCGGTAGGCTTTCCGTGTGATCTTCAAGCGCATCGGAAACGGCCGGCCGTACCCCGACCACGGCCGGGAAAGCACCCGGCAGTGGGCGGACGTCGCGCCGCGCCCGGTCCGCCTCGATCAGCTCGTCACCACCAAGGGGCAGCTCGACCTGGAGACCCTCCTGGCCGAGGACTCCACGTTCTACGGCGACCTGTTCGCGCACGTAGTGAAGTGGCAGGGCGACCTGTATCTCGAGGACGGCCTCCACCGCGCGGTGCGGGCGGCACTGCAGCAGCGCCAGGTGCTGCACGCACGCGTGCTCGAGCTGGACTGACACGCCGTTCGGCAAAGGCTTGGCCCTTTCGGGTTCACCTGTGTGGCGTCCAATGATCATCTAGTAGGCATCGCCGCTCGGGCGCACTACGCTGCGCTCATGAGCATGCTGACTCCCCAGGGCATGGGCGGGAAATACCGGATCACGGGGAACAAATACCCGCGGATGCGACAGCGTCGGCGGCGCGGCAGGCTCGTGGCCGCCATGGTGGCCTCCGCTGCCGCGCTCGGCCTGGTCGGCTGGGGCACGCTGCAGCTCATCGACGTCTTCACCGGCGGCGGCAAGACGGCCTCGGCGGCCGGCCCCAAGGCGGACTGCTCGACCAAGGCGAGCCCGTCCGCCGGGCCCACCGGCCCGGTGCCGAAGCCCGCTCAGATCACGGTCAACGTCTTCAACGCCACGACCCGCAGCGGTCTGGCCAAGAACACCGCGGACGAGCTGAAGAAGCGCGGGTTCAAGATCGGCGACGTGGGCAACGCGGCGAAGGCATTCGACAAGAAGGTCAAGGGCACGGGGATATTGCTGGGCCCCGCATCGTCCCTGAACAGCTCGCTGCCGGTACTCGCCACGCAGCTGACCGGCGCCGAGCGGCGTACGGATGCGGGTCGCAAGGGTGCCGCGGTCGACCTGATCATCGGCGACGGCTTCAAGACCCTCACGAGCAAGGCGGACGCCGACAAGGCACTGGCCGCGCTGGCCAGCCCGCAGCCGACGTCCACGTCCAAGAAGAAGAGCTGCTGAAACCGCCCTCAGGGGCGCGGGGAACTGCGCAACACAGCCTGCTGTCGCAGAACGAACCGCACCCCTACGGCGCCGAGGCGCAGCCTCTACTCAGCCGCGCCGTAAAGCCGATCTCCCGCATCCCCGAGCCCCGGCACGATGTAACCGTGCTCGTTGAGGCGCTCGTCGACCGCTGCCGTCACCACGGTCACCGGCGTACCCGCCAGCTCCCGCTCCATCACCTCGACGCCCTCCGGCGCGGCCAGCAGCACCACGGCCGTCACATCGTCCGCGCCGCGCTTGATCAGCTCCTGGATCGCCGCGACCAGGGTGCCGCCCGTGGCCAGCATCGGGTCCAGGACGTACACCTGGCGGCCGGAGAGGTCCTCGGGCATGCGCGAGGCGTACGTGGACGCCTGCAGCGTCTCCTCGTTGCGGATCATGCCCAGGAAGCCCACCTCGGCGGTCGGCAGCAGCCGGACCATGCCGTCCAGCATGCCGAGCCCGGCCCGCAGGATCGGCACCACCAGCGGGCGCGGGTGGGAGAGCTTGACGCCGGTGGTGGCAGTGACCGGGGTCGTGATGTCGACCGCTTCGGTGCGCACGTCGCGCGTGGCCTCGTAGGCGAGCAGGGTGACCAGCTCGTCGGCCAGACGGCGGAAGGTCGCGGAGTCGGTGCGCTGGTCGCGCAGCGTGGTGAGCTTGTGGGCGACCAGCGGGTGGTCGACGACATGGAGACGCATGCCCTAACAGTAACCGCGCCCAGGTGAGCCCCGCTCTGGCATCAAACCGCCCATCAGAGGGAAAGTGGGAGGGACGTAGCGGGGGTGGTGAGCCTATGTCCGAGCCCGAGTCCCGAGTGGACGCGCCACAGCAGCAGACGGACGCCGAGCGCAGGCGCCGCCGGGCCCAGTTCCTGCGTGACCTCGCCGAAGCCCGTGAGCTGCGCGACCGTGTCCAGCCCCGACGCGCCAAGGCCGCACGCCTGCGCCACGCCATGCGCATGCGCACCTTCCGCTGGTAGCCGGGGCCGCCACGACGCACGCATAACGCCAACCCAGTGCGTGTGCGCAAGGATCGCCGCGTACGATCCCGCTCGTGGCCGATCAACAAGCGGCGGACACAGGGAGCCGAAGACGTCCCCTGAACGCCTTGTTTCTGCCACGATGCCGAGTGGGTGGGGCTCGGAGCACAACAGCACAGCTCTCCCCGCCCAAGAACCCCGCCGGGGGGACCTCCAACCGGCACGCCTATGACCAGTGGGAGAGTCACGGTGTACTTCGCCGCACTGCTCGCGCGCACCGAAGACGGGTGGGAAGCGAGCGACACAGAGCTCGACGATGTGGAGACCCTGTCGGATCTGGCCGATCTCGCCCGGGAGGCCTCGGCCGAGGACGACACGGTGCTCGTACTGATCGAGCAGGAAGACGCTTGGTTCGGCGTCGTCCGGATCGACGGCGAGGACGACCCTCGTATCTACGTCTCGGACGCCGCCGCCGCTGCCCGCAGCAGTTACGGCGAGATCCTGCTCACCGACGAACTGCTCGGACGGGAGCCCGGTGACGACGACGTCGCCGACCTGGACTCCCTCGACCTCGACGGCACGGAGGACGGCGAGCCCGACGATGCCGACGACGACGATGACGACGGCGCGTCCGCCGAGTCCGTGCCGCACAGCCCCGTGGGCGACGCCGAGATCCTCGACGACCTCGGTGTCACCGCCAAGGAACTGCGCAACCTGGACGAGGACGCGCTGAGCGCGATCGCCGAGGCCCTGGGCGCCTCGGAGGTCCTGGAGACCGTCCGCTGACCGCTGCAGCCACACCGGACCCGGTACGCGACCGCTGGCGGGCCGCGATGCGGCTCGCCCTGGACGAGGCCGGGAGGGCGGGCGCGGACGTCCCCGTCGGCGCCGTCGTACTGGCCCCGGACGGCATGACCGTGCTCGGGGCCGGACACAACGAACGCGAGGCCACCGGCGATCCGACGGCGCACGCCGAGGTCCTCGCGATCCGCAGGGCCGCCGTAGCCCTCGGGGAGTGGCGGCTGTCCGGCTGCACGCTCGTCGTCACCCTCGAACCCTGCACGATGTGCGCGGGCGCGATCGTGCAGTCCCGCGTGGACCGCGTGGTCTACGGTGCCCGCGACGAGAAGGCCGGAGCGGCCGGCTCCCTCTGGGACGTCGTACGCGACCGGCGGCTCAACCACCGGCCCGAGGTGATCGAGGGCGTACTCGCCGACGAGTGCGCCCGACTCCTCACCGACTTCTTCCGCTCCCGCTGACCACAGCCCCCGAATACCGATTTCAGAGCACTGGCCGGCGTGCTGTAAGGTCTCCCTCGGTAGCGTGTCCGAGCGGCCGAAGGAGCTCGCCTCGAAAGCGAGTGTGGCGCAAGTCACCGAGGGTTCAAATCCCTCCGCTACCGCTTCGCATGGGCCCCGTCGTCAGACGGGGCCCTTCGTGCGATCATGGGCGCTCGTTGGGGCAAATGTGACTCAGGAGGCCACAATGGCGGTGAACGCCAAGAAGATCGCCGTCTACGTACTCGTGGTCTTCGTGCTGTACGTGATCGTCACGGACCCGGCCAAGGCGGCCGACTACGTCCAGATAGGGTTCGAGGGCATATCGGACGCCGCCAAGGCCATCGGCGACTTCTTCACCTGGCTCGTCAACGGGGCCAAGTAGCCGCGCGGGGCCGGAGCTAGGAGCAGCGCACATGATTCGGCATCTCGTCCTCTTCAAGCTCGAGGAGGGCGTCGAGCGCGACGACCCGCGCGTCCTGGAGGGGGTCGACGCCTTCCGGTCGCTCGAGGGCAAGATCCCCGAGATCCGCTTCTGGGAGCTGGGCTGGAACATCAGCGACCGCCCCATCGCGTACGACTTCGCCATCAACTCGGGCTTCGACGACGTGACCGCGCTGCGCGCCTACGTCGAGCACCCCGAGCACCAGGCGGGCGTGACGCTGTGGAAAGAGTTCGCCACCTGGGTGATCGCCGACTACGAGTACTGAGCCGGACCCAGTGGGCCCTCCGCCGGAACGGCGGAGGGCCCTTCTGCGTCTTACGCCCCAACTCACGTTCAACACGGCGTTATGCGGTGCTTGCACACAGTGCACATGTCTTGTGATGCTATGACCGCTTTTGACCGATGACTTGATCGATTGCGAGGTGGAGTTGACCGTGCCGGCCAGTACTGCGCCTCAAGCACCGCCCCTGGAAGCCGCTCCGGCACCGTCCGAGACCGCACCGCCGCGCAGTCGCGGCGCCGACACCCGGGCCCTGACCCAGGTGCTCTTCGGCGAGCTCAAGGAGCTCAGGCCCGGCACCCCGGAACACACCCGGGTGCGTGGGGCGCTCATCGAGGCCAACCTCCCGCTCGTGCGCTACGCGGCCGCCCGCTTCCGCTCCCGCAACGAGCCGATGGAGGACGTGGTCCAGGTCGGCACCATCGGGCTCATCAACGCGATCGACCGCTTCGACCCGGACCGGGGCGTGCAGTTCCCCACCTTCGCGATGCCGACCGTCGTCGGCGAGATCAAGCGCTACTTCCGGGACAACGTCCGCACCGTCCACGTCCCGCGCCGGCTGCACGAGCTGTGGGTCCAGGTCAACAGCGCGACCGAGGACCTGACCACCTCCTTCGGGCGCACCCCGACCACCGCCGAGGTCGCCGAACGGCTGCGCATCACCGAGGACGAGGTGCTGTCCTGCATCGAGGCCGGACGCTCGTACCACGCGACCTCCCTGGAGGCCGCCCAGGAGGGCGACGGACTGCCCGGCCTGCTCGACCGGCTCGGCTACGAGGACCCGGCCCTGGACGGCGTGGAGCACCGGGATCTCGTACGGCATCTGCTCGTCCAACTCCCGGAACGGGAACAGAGAATCCTTCTCCTGCGCTACTACAGCAACCTCACCCAGTCGCAAATCAGCGCGGAACTCGGCGTCTCCCAGATGCATGTCTCGCGGCTACTCGCGCGTAGCTTCCAGCGGCTGCGATCCGCGAATCGCATCGAGGCATAAGAGGCGCACAGGAGCACGCGCCGGAACGGCCCGGAACACCCCAGATCGCAAGCACTATCGAGTAGTAACCGGCGCGAGCGAATCGCTCACCAGGGCTCTTCCCGACAGTTCTGCGCTGAAAAAGCCTCAGACCCCCTCTTTCCTGGGCCTATTCGCGTCTCGCATGTCGACATGTCACTACAGCGTGTTGCCGACATGTGACATTCTTCCCCAAGCGCGTTTGCCGTGGCTTCGGCTCCGGTATTCAGGTGAAGGCTGAACTCCTCGACCGAGAAGCTTCGGCCACGACCGTCCCGCGACCCAGAGGGGGTGGCATGTCCGCAGAACAGGGCAGCTCGAAGGTGCTCACGCTCACGAAGAGCGAGTCCGCGCCCACCGACGCCGCACTCGCCGACGTTGTGACCGTCGAGGTCCCCGAGGCCCCGGCCCTTCCGTCCTCGGAGGCCATCGACACCCGCACCCTGTCCCGCTCCCTTTTCCTGCGGCTCGCCGCACTGGACGAGAACAGCCCCGAGCGCGTCTACGTCCGGGACACCCTCATCGAGCTCAACCTCCCCCTCGTGCGCTACGCGGCGGCCCGCTTCCGCTCGCGCAACGAACCGATGGAGGACATCGTCCAGGTCGGCACCATCGGCCTGATCAAGGCGATCGACCGCTTCGACTGCGAACGGGGCGTGGAGTTCCCGACGTTCGCGATGCCGACGGTCGTCGGCGAGATCAAGCGGTTCTTCCGCGACACGTCGTGGTCGGTGCGCGTCCCGCGCCGGCTGCAGGAGCTGCGCCTGGCCCTCACCAAGGCCAGCGACGAGCTCTCCCAGAAGCTGGACCGCTCCCCGACCGTCCCCGAACTCGCCGCCGTCCTGGGCGTGTCCGAGGAGGACGTGGTCGACGGTCTCGCGGTCGGCAACGCGTACACGGCCTCCTCGCTCGACTCCCCGGCCCCCGAGGACGACGGCGGCGAGGGCTCCCTCGCGGACCGCCTCGGCTACGAGGACACGGCCCTGGAGGGCGTCGAGTACCGCGAGTCCCTCAAGCCCCTGCTGGCCAAACTTCCGCCCCGCGAGCGGCAGATCATCATGCTCCGCTTCTTCGCCAACATGACGCAGTCGCAGATCGGCGAGGAGGTCGGCATCTCGCAGATGCACGTCTCCCGGCTGCTGACCCGCACGCTGGCGCAGCTGCGGGAGGGCCTCATCTCGGACTGAGCGGAACACCGCCCGAGGGTTCCTATTTGACGGAGTGTCAGCCACCATGGCGCGATGCTTCGTGGAACTCCTGGGACGACATGGACACATGGCCGTCGAGGCGCCCTGATCGGCGCGTCGGCGGCCGTCGTCTGCCTGGGCGCGGCACTGGCCGCGTGCGGGGGCGGCGGACGTGAGGGATACGTCGCCACCGGCTCGGTGGGTGGTGCGCCTCAGGCGTCCGGTACGGCGGTACGGCCGACAGGGAGTGTGGCGCTGGTGCCCCTCGACGGGGACCGGGACGAGAGCGCGCGCCCGGGAGCCAATTCCGCTGCGGGGAGCGGCGATACGGTGAGCGCTCCGCAGGCGACGGCGAGCGCCGCCCCGGCCGCGCCTTCGGCCGACGGCGCCAAGTCCCGTCGTACGAGCACGGATGCACCGTCCCCCACAGTAACTCCCGGCTCCGCGGCGCCCACCGGCCCCGCCGCCCTGACCTGGAGCGACCCCACACGCAAGGCCACGGACAAGCGGTGGTGCGAGGACGTGACGCTGGTCTTCACCAACTCCGGCGGGGCCGCGGTGCGTTCGGGCACGGTGACCTTCGAGACGCACGTCATCGGGGCGCTCGGCATCGACTGGGGGACGGTCGAGTCGACCGCCGCGCTTCCGGTGCCGATCGGGGCCGGCGCAGGAAAGGAGAAGACCTGGACGGTGTGCGTCGACGCGTGGCGCGTGCCGCTCGGCATGCACATCGAGACGCGGGACGTGTCCGTCCAGTGGAAGTAGTGCGCCTTACTTGAGCGCCAGCCACGCCACCGCGGCCACGACCGCCACGGCCACGACGATGCCGACGATCAGGCCGATGCGGGGGCCGGAGGACGCGGGCGCCTGCTGCTGACGGCCCTGCGGGCCCTCGTCCACGAACGCACGGAACATCTGGGTGCTGCCGGCGGGGTCGTAGTTGCCCTGGGGGTTCTGGGGGTTAGCCATAGCTGGAGACCCTAGCGAATCGGTGGTTGTGGCCCAAGTGGGGGTCCGCCGGTGCGGGGAACCGCGCCCACCTGTGTGTTTACGCTCGCAATACTTGCCTTTGCCAAGTTTTTGAGCGACACCGGCCCCATTTTGTTTGCCTGCAGCAACCAACAACTCCTATGGTTGCCCTAAGCAACGAATGCGGGAGGTGTGATGGCCGAGCGGGCGCAGTACGAGGAGCTGATCCGTCAGTTCAGCGCCTTCGGTGCCGTGAAGCGGGAGCTCGGGCGGATTCTGCCGTCGGACTGCCCGGCGGGCAGCGCCGCGGTTCTGACCCTTCTCGGACGCCACGGCGACATGCGCATGAGCAGGCTCGCGGAACTGCTGGCCGTGGACATGTCGGTCACCAGCCGCCATGTCGCGCACCTCGCCGAGCGCGGCTGGATCGACCGGTCCCCCGACCCGGCGGACAAGCGGTCCAGGATCGTGCACCTCACGCCCGCGGGCCTGGCCTGCCTGGACACGCTCTCCGAGCGGACCGCGCAGCTGCTGGCCGACCGGCTGAGCGACTGGAGCGACGAGGAGGTCGCACAGCTCACGCGGCTCATGACGCGGCTGCGCGCCAGTTTCGACGACAGCCGTGTCGGCGTACCGCCCCGGCTCCCGCCGCCCGCACTCGAACTCGAACCGATCACCCGTACACCCGCAAGCACTTAAGAGAAGGAAGCCCATGGCAACGACCACACCAGCCGGTGTGCGGGCTCATGCCAAGCACGGGGGAGGCTCCGCCGAGTACGCCCCGATGACGCACCGACAGATCATGGAGGCGATCTCCGGTCTGCTGCTCGGCATGTTCGTGGCGATCCTGTCGTCCACGATCGTCACCAACGCCCTGCCGCACATCATCAGCGACCTCGGTGGCGGCCAGTCCGCCTACACCTGGGTCGTCACCGCCGCCCTGCTGTCGATGACCGCGGCCACCCCCCTGTGGGGCAAGCTCGCCGACCTGTACAGCAAGAAGGCGCTCGTCCAGATAGCCCTGGTCATCTACGTCCTCGGGTCCGCGGCCGCGGGTCTGTCGCAGAACGCGGGCATGCTCATCGCCTGCCGTGTCGTGCAGGGCATCGGCGTCGGCGGTCTGTCCGCCCTCGCCCAGATCGTGATGGCCGCGATGATCTCGCCGCGTGAGCGCGGGCGCTACTCCGGCTACCTCGGCGCGACCTTCGCGGTCGCGACCGTCGGCGGTCCGCTGCTCGGCGGTGTCATCACCGACACCTCGTGGCTGGGCTGGCGCTGGTGCTTCTACGTCGGTGTGCCGTTCGCGGTCATCGCGCTGATCGTGCTGCAGAAGACGCTGCACCTGCCGGTCGTGAAGCGGAACGTGAAGGTCGACTGGGCCGGTGCGTTCTTCATCGCCGCCGCCGTCTCGCTGCTGCTGATCTGGGTCACCTTCGCCGGTGACAAGTACGACTGGGTGTCCTGGCAGACGTACGCGATGGTCGGTGGCTCGATCGCCCTCGGGCTGATCTTCGTGCTCGTGGAGTCGAAGGCGAGCGAGCCGATCATCCCGCTGCGGCTGTTCCGCAACCGCACCATCACGCTCGCCTCGCTCGCGTCGCTGTTCGTCGGTGTCGCGATGTTCACCGGCACGGTCTTCTTCAGCCAGTACTTCCAGCTGGCCCGCGACAAGTCGCCGACGATGTCGGGTGTCATGACGATCCCGATGATCGGCGGTCTGTTCGTCTCCTCCACCGTCTCCGGGCAGTTCATCACCCGCACCGGGCGGTGGAAGGCGTGGCTGGTCAGCGGTGGTGTGCTGGTGACGGCCGGGCTGGGGCTGCTGGGCACCATCCGGTACGACACGGACTACTGGAAGATGTCGATCTTCATGGCCCTGCTGGGTCTCGGCATCGGCATGATGATGCAGAACCTGGTCCTGTGCACCCAGAACCAGGTCGACCCGAGCGACCTCGGCTCGGCCAGCTCCACGGTCACCTTCTTCCGCTCGCTCGGTGGTGCGGTCGGCGTCTCCGCGCTGGGCGCGGTGATGTCCCACCGGATCACGCACTACGTCAAGGACGGCATCGCCGCCCTCGACCCCAAGTACCGTGCGGCGCTGGCCGGTTCCGGCTCGTCCACCGACAGCATCCCGGACCTGGACAAGCTGCCGGCGCCGATCCGCACGCTCATGGAGAGCGCCTACGGCCACGGCATCGCCGACGTCTTCCTGATCGCCGGCGGCCTCGCGGCCGTCGCGTTCCTGATCACCCTGTTCATCAAGGAGGTACCGCTGAGGACCAAGGGCGCGCTGGCGCAGGCCGCGGACGCGGACGAGACGCCCGCAGCGGAGACCGCTCCGGTCGCCGCCGAGGCTCCCGCCGCTCCGGCTGCCGAGAAGGTGCCGAGCTGGGCCGTGTCCTCCGAGACCGAGACGGCCACCGACGGCACGCAGAAGCTCGCCGCCGTGGCGACCATCGCGCGGCCCGAGGAGTCGGCCGGCTCCGGTGGCATCCCGGTGCGCGGCTTCGTCCGCGGCAACGAGAGCGCGCCGGTGCCGCTGGCCGCCGTCACGCTGATCTCGCCGGCGGGACGGCAGCTGGGCCGGTCGGTCGCGCAGGCCGACGGCTCCTATGCCGTCGAGGCGCCGAGCGTGGGCAGTTACGTCCTGATCGCCGCCGCCGACGGGTTCCAGCCGCAGGCGTCCACGGTCGTGGTGAACGGTGAGCCGGTGTCGTACGACATCCTGCTCAGCGGCACCAGCGGGCTGAACGGTGTCGTGCGGGCCGCCGAGAACGCGCTGCCCGTCAAGGACGCGATGGTCATCGTGACCGATGTGCGCGGGGACCTGCTGGCCACCGGGACCACCGGTGAGCAGGGCGAGTTCTCCTTCGCGGAGCTGGTGCCGGGTGCGGTGACCGTCGCGGTGAACGCCGCCGGGTACCGGCCGCGCGCCCTGCCCGTCGAGGTGGGCGGCGCCGGCGTCACCCGGATCGAGGTCGACCTCGACTCGGGCGCACAGCTCCAGGGCGTCGTACGCGCGCCGTACGGTCCGCTGGCCGACGCGCGGGTCACGCTGGTCGACGCGGCGGGCAACGTCGTGGGGACCGCGACCACCGGGGCGGACGGGGCGTACGCCTTCACCGACCTGAACGGCGGCGAGTACACGGTCATCGCGACCGGTTACCCGCCGGTGGCGACCGCGCTGACCGTGACCGGCCGCGGGGTCGACGACCACGACATCGAACTGGCCCATCCGGGCGAGTAGTCGGACCCCGGCCCGTGGCGGACGGTGTGCGCACTCTGAGTGGAGGTGCGCGCCCGGCGCCACGGGCCGGTTCTTTTACGACCAGTTACGACCAGTTGTTCTGCAGGGAGAAACGGGATGGGACTGACCGCGAAGATCCGTACGCGGGACGGATGGGCCGTGTCGCACGCGGTCGTCACGGTGACCGACATGACCGGCACGCAGGTACTGCGCGCGGAGGCGGACACCGAGGGAGCCGTACGGGACGCCACCGAGCTGACCCCGGGGGCGTACACCGTCATCGTCACGGCCGTCGGGTATGCGCCCGTGGCCTCCAGCGCGCTCGTCACGGCGAGCGGACGGGCCGAGCTCGGGAACGTGACGCTGGCCCGGCAGGGCGGCACCGAGCTGCCGCCGCCCGGGCCGTGGACCGTCGACCCGGCGCACTCGTCGGTGGGCGCGGTCGCCCAGCACCTCGGGATCTCGAGCGTGCACGGGCGGTTCACCGACTTCGCGGCGCGGATCGAGATCGCCCCGGACGAGGTGGAGAAGTCCCGGGTGGAGGCGGTCATCCGGGCGGCGTCCATCGACACGGGCAACGGCATGCGCGACGACCACCTGCGCTCGCCGGACTTCCTGGACGTCGAGAAGTACCCGGAGATCGCCTACCGGTCGACGGGGCTCACGGCGGCCGGCAACGATCGCTGGACGGTCCACGGCGAGCTGACGCTGCACGGCGTCGTACGGCCGGTGGACCTGGACCTGGCGTATCTGGGGACGGGAGCCGACCCGTGGGGCGGCACGCGCGCCGCGTTCCGGGCGACGACGGAACTGCGGCGCGAGGACTTCGCCATGAACTACAACCAGGTGCTGCAGGCGGGTATCGCCGCCATCGGTACGACGCTGAAGGTGGAGCTGGACATCCAGGCGGTGCAGGGGGAGTCGCTGCCTCAGGCCTGACCGTGGGCGTAGGCACGTCAGGGTCAGGCTCGGCGGCGCTTCGTAGCCCTAGGCTGACGCCATGGCACCGAACATCGCGAGCAACACCCGCGTCTCCCTGGACGAGCTGCTGGACTTCGTACGACCGCGCCACCGCGCGATCCTGCTCACGCGCAGGGCCGACGGCAGCCCGCAGGCCTCGCCGCTGACCTGCGGTGTCGACGACTCGGGGCGGATCGTCGTCTCCACCTACCCCGAGCGGGCCAAGACCCGCAACGCCAAGCGGGACGAGCGGGTCGCCCTCGTCGTGCTGAGCGACGACTGGAACGGGCCCTGGGTCCAGATCGACGGCACCGCCGAGGTCATCGACTCGCCGGAGTCCGTGGAGCCGCTGGTGGAGTACTACCGGAACATCGCGGGTGAGCACCCGGACTGGGACGAGTACCGGGAGGCGATGGTGAAGCAGGGCAAGTCGATCATCCGGGTGACGCCGGAGAAGTGGGGGCCGGTCGCGACCGGCGGCTTCCCGGCCCGCCTGGTCTCCGAGGAGTAGGGCCCCGCATCAACCCCGGTCGACCATCGCCTCGATTCCCGCCACCAGCAGGTCCAGGGCGAAGTCGAAGTCCCGTTCCCACATCTCGTGCACCGTGTCGCCGCCGCGGGCCGCCATGATGTCCTCGGACTCCTTGACGACCTCGGCGGCCTCCGGGTCCTGTGTCACCGCGCTCATGGCGTGCTGGAAGTACTCGTCCGGGGTCATGCCGAAGTCGGCGCTGCGGGCGTTGAAGTGGCCCTCGATCGTGCCGAAGCCGTACACGAACTGGAAGACCGAGGAGATGGCGGCCGCCAGGCCGTGCGTGGGCAGACCGGTGCGGCGGATGACACGCTGTACGACACGCGCGAAGGCCAGGTTGTTCGGGCCGATGTTGAGGAAGGTGCCGGCCACCTGGGACAGCCACGGGTGGCGGACGAGGAGGGACCGGTACTCCCTTGCCAGCGTGCGCAGTTGGTCCCGCCAGTCCTCGTCCGCGTCCGGGTCGGGCAGGCCCAGCTCGCCGAATGCCGCGTCCAGGGCGAGTTCGAGGAGGTCGTCCTTGGTGTCGACGTACCAGTAGACGGACATCGCGGTGACGTTCAGCTCGGCGGCCAGCCGGCGCATGGAGAACTTGGCCAGTCCCTCCGCGTCCAGGAGCCGGACGGTCACCTCGGTGATGCGGTCCCGGTCAAGGCCCGACGGCTGCCCGCCACCGCGCCCGCCCCGGCGCGTCTTGCCCCCCAGCCACACGCTGGTCCGCGCCGCCCGCTCGGCTGCCCTCACCATGGCGCACCTTCCTCGACTTACGTTCACTGATCACGATGCTAGGCGGCAGCCGCCCCAAGGGGCGCGGGGCCGTGTCGACATGCGGCTGACGCCGCGTGTGCGCGACAAGCCACATACCGCCTGCAGACGCCTGGTTGCGCACCATCCGAGTTCTCAGGCGACCACCACCGAGTCTGCCCGCTCCGCCCGACGCAGCAACGCCGCCGCCAACAACCCACCGAGCAGCACAGCCACGGCCCCCACCAACTGCCCCGCCTCCAACCCCGCGGCCAGTCCGACCGCCGGCACCCGAGAGCTGAGCACCGCCCCGAGTACGGCAACCCCCAGCCCGTTCCCGAACTCGGCCAACGTCCCGTTGATCCCGGCTCCGACCCCCGCCTTCTCCGGAGGAATCGCGCTCATGATGGCGTGCGCCATCGCCGGGTTGGCGACCGCACAGCCGCCGCCGATCAGCAACAGCCCCAGCAACGTCCCGGCGTAACCGCCGGAGTCCAGCAGTGCGATGGAGACGAGACCGGCCGACATCAGCACCATCCCCAGCGCGATGGACACCGGCGTACCGAGCCTGCCCGACCACTTCGCCGACAGCCCCGAGAAGTTGAGCACGACGACCGTCAGAGCGAGCGGCGCCGTTCGCAGGCCGGCCTCCAAGGGGCCGTAACCCAGCACGAATTGCAGATGCTGGGTGAGCAGGAAGAGCGCGCCGCCCATGCCGAAGGTGATGAGCACGGCTCCCGCGACCGCGCCCGTGAACCGCCGGTCCCTGAAGAAGTGCAGATCGAGCATGGCGTACGGGATCCGGCTCTCCCAGTACGCGAAGGCACCGAGGACCAGGACCGCGACGGCCGCCGTCCCCAGCACCCGCGCCGACGCCCATCCGTGCTCGGGCCCGGAGATGATCGCGAACACCAGCGAGGCCATGCCGATCGTGGAGAGCAGGGCGCCGAGGAGGTCGGGGCGGTCGCCGCGCGGATTCTTCGACTCGGGGACCAGTGCCACCACCGCCACCAGCCCCAGCGCCACCACCGGCAGGTTGATCAGGAAGATCGCGCCCCACCAGAAGTGGTTGAGCATGAAGCCGCCGAGCAGCGGGCCGATCGCGAAGCCGAGCGCGTTCACCGCGGCCCAGATGCCGATCGCCTTCGGCTGCTCCGCGGGTGTGAAGATCTGCATCGCGACGGCGAGAGTGGTGGTCAGGAGCAGTGCGCCGCCGACGCCCATGCCGGCCCGCGCCGCGATCAACTGACCGGTCGTGTCCGCCAGTCCGGCGACCAGCGAGCCGATACCGAACAGGGCCAGGCCCGCGATCAGCATCTTCTTACGGCCGTAGCGGTCCGCCGCGCTGCCCGCCGTGAGCAGCAGACCGGACTGGACGAGTGAGTACGCGTTGATCATCCACTGGATGTCGGAGGTCTTCGCGTCCAACTCCTTGGTGAGGGAGGGGATCGCCACGTTCAGGACGGTGTTGTCGAGCAGCACGGTGAGCTGGGCGAGACAGATGACGCCGAGGATCAGCCAGCGTTGGGGGTGGCCTTGGGACGTGGACGACGTGGACGACGTAGACATGCTGTACACCGTATAGCTGGCAGCTATACGGTGTACAACGCGTTTTTCGTCAACTGTTCAGCCGGGTGCTCAGCTGCTCGCCTTCTGTGTCAGGTCGTAGAAGGTGGACGAGCCGACCGTCACCTTCTTGAAGTTCTTCTCGACCCACGAGGTGATCTGCGAGGACGTGCCGCTGCTGCTGCCGCCCATGCCGCCACCGGTGCCGCTGCTGATGAAGTAGTGGATCTTGCCGTCCGCCACGTACTTCTTGAACTGCGCCAGCGTCGGGGACGGGTCGGTGCCGTTGAAGCCGCCGATCGCCATGACCGCGTCGCCGGTGGAGAGCTGGTAGCTCGCCGCGTTCTGGGCGCCGATGGCCGCCGCGACCCAGGTGTACTTGGCGGAGTTGGCCTCCAGCAGCTTCTTGGCCTCGGACGAGACGGACGCGCCGTTCAGCAGGCCGCCGACGCCACCGCCGCCGCCCATGCCGCCGCCGTCGCCGAGGGCCGAACCTCCCCCACCGGGGCCGCCCTGCTGGTTCTGGCCCTGACCCTGCTGGTTCTGGGTGCTGCCGTTGCCGTTCTGGCCGGGCATTCCGCCGCCGAAGCCGCCGTTGCCGGTGGTGCCGCCGCCCGGGAAGCCGTTGCCGTTCTGGGTGTTGCCGTTGCCGTTCTGCTGCCCCGGCATGCCACCGCCGCCGAAGCCGCCTCGGCCACCGCCGCCGGGACCGCCGCCCATCATGCTCGCGCCGGCCGGACCGGCCGTGACGATGGAGCCGGTGTGGCCCGTCTGCAGGGTGCTGATGGTGTACGCGGTCGGGCCGGCCAGCGAGGCCAGGATGCCCACGGAGGCTGCCGCGAGGGCGAGCTGGCGGTTGATACGGCCGGCGAAGATCAGGCCGAGCGCGGCGACCAGGCCGCCGACGAGGACCAGGTACTTCAGCCAGGGCAGGTAGTCCGAGGTGCGGTTGAGGAGGACGTAGCTCCAGGAGGCGCTCGCCACGACCGCGGCCGCGAGGCTGAGCGACGCCCAGATCTCCTTGCGCTTCTCCCACAGGATCCCGGCGCCCATGCCGATGACGGCCGCCATGTAGGGGGCGAGGGCCACCGTGTAGTACTGGTGGAAGATGCCCGCCATGTAGCTGAAGACCACCATGGTGATCAGCAGCGAGCCGCCCCAGACCAGGAACGAGGCGCGGGTCACGGACGTCCGCTTGTACTTGCGGGTGGCCACCAGGCCCGCGACGAGCAGGATCAGCGCGGCGGGCAGCAGCCATGAAATCTGGCCGCCGACCTCGGAGTTGAACATCCGGTTCCAGCCGGTCTCGCCCCACATGCTGGTGCCGCCGCCTCCGCCGCCTCCGCCGCCGCCGACGCTGCCGGTCTCGTCGCCGTTGAGGCGGCCGAGGCCGTTGTAGCCGAAGGTCAGCTCGAGGAAGCTGTTGTTCTGCGAGCCGCCGATGTACGGGCGGGAGGACGCGGGCCACAGCTCGACGATCGCGACCCACCAGCCTCCGGAGACCACCAACGCGGCGGTGGCAGCGGCAAGTTGGCCGAACCGCTTCTTCAGCGAGACCGGTGCGCAGATCGCGTAGACGAACGCGAGGGCCGGGAGGATCAGGAAGGCCTGCAGGGTCTTGGCGAGGAACGCGAAGCCGATGGCGACACCGGCCCACATCAGCCACTTCGTCCTGCCGTCCTCGATGCCGCGGACCGTGAAGTAGCAGGCCAGAGCCATCAGCAGCGCCAGCATGGCGTCCGGGTTGTTGAACCGGAACATCAGCGCCGCGACGGGAGTGAGCGCGAGCGCCGCGCCCGCGATCAGACCGGCCCCGGGGCTGAACCGGCGCCGTACACCGGCGTATACGACGGCGACCGCGCCGACGCCCATGAGGACCTCGGGGACCAGGATCGACCAGGAGTTGAGGCCGAAGATCCGGACCGCCAGCTCCATCGGCCACAGGGAGGCCGGGGGCTTGTCGACGGTGATCGCGTTGCCCGCGTCCAGCGAGCCGAAGAAGAAGGCCTTCCAGGACTTGCTGCCGGCCTGGACGGCCGCCGAGTAGAAGGAGTTGGCGTAGCCGGAGGCGCTCAGGTTGTAGAGGTAGAGCAGGCCGGTCGCCAGGAGCAGGCCCCAGAAGGCCGGGCGCACCCAGCGGGGGTCCTCGGGGCGGCCCCTCCACAGTCTGTGGACGAAGGGCTGCTTGGGCTCACCGGCCTCGGGGGCCGGGGCGGCCGGCGGAGCCACCGGCTCCTGCACGGCCGTGGTCGGTTCCGGCCCCCAGGAGGACGGACCGTGGGCCCCCTCCTGATAGGTCGGACGGTCGTAGTGGGTGGTCATCGGGAGTCCCTCGGATCGTTGTCGGTCGGACGCACCGGCTGCAGGTGCATGGTGGCGTCCTCCCAGCTGCGGTCCGCGACTTCACCGGCGCGGAACTGGGTGGTCTGGTGGCTGGGGTACTGCATGTTCGGGTGCGCGGCCGGGCGCTGCGGCAGCGGAGGCTGCGGCGCGTACGACTGGTACGGCTGCGGGGCGCCGGCCGGCTGGTACTGCGGCTGCCGGTCCGCCGAGTAGGTCGGCGAGGACGGGTTGTGCGAGGCGACCACGGTGGACGCCGGGGTGTCGCGCCGGTCCGGGAAGACCCAGGCGCGGAAGAGCAGGAAGCGCAGCACCGTCGCCGCGAGGTTGGCGGCGATGAGGACCGCCAGCTCGGTGGAGTGCGCCGGGTCGGAGGTCGCCGCGTTCAGGGCGGCGAGCGATCCGCTGGTCAGCGCGAGACCGATGCCGAAGACGACCAGGCCCTGCGCCTGGTGCCGGACGGCGCCGCCGCTGCCGCGCACCCCGAAGGTCAGGCGCCGGTTGGCCGCCGTATTGGCGACCGCGGAGACCAGCAGGGCGAGCGCGTTGGCGACCTGCGAGCCGCCGAACTGGCGGAAGACGCTGTAGAGGACCAGGTAGAAGAGGGTCGACAGACCGCCGACGACGCAGAACCCGACGAGCTGGCGGGCCAGCCCCTTCGGCACGTCCTGGATCTCGCGGTCGCGCGGGTCGTCGCCGAACGGCCGGGTGATCCGGTCCAGCGGCAGCGACCCGGTGGCCAGGGCCTTGCCCACCCGCCACACGCCCTTGAGGTCCTCGGTCGCCGTCTTCACGATGTGGACGGTGGAGTCCGGGTCGTCGACCCAGTCGACGGGTACTTCGTGGATACGAAGCCCTGCGCGCTCGGCGATGACGAGCATCTCGGTGTCGAAGAACCAGCCGGTGTCCTCGACCAGCGGCAGCAGGACCTGCGCGACATCACGCCGGATCGCCTTGAAGCCGCACTGTGCGTCGGAGAAGCGGGCCTGCAGCGAGCCGCGCAGGATGAGGTTGTACGCCCGGCTGATGAACTCCCGCTTGGGCCCGCGTACCACGCGGGAGGAGCGGGCCAGCCGGGAGCCGATCGCCAGGTCCGAGTGACCCGAGATCAGCGGCGCCACCAGGGGCAGCAGCGCGTTGAGGTCGGTGGAGAGGTCCACGTCCATGTAGGCGAGGATCGGCGCCTCGGAGGCGGACCACACCGTCCGCAGGGCGCGACCGCGGCCCTTCTGCTCCAGTCGGAAGTTGGAGACCTCGGGGATCTCCTCCTCCAGCCGCGCGGCCACCAGCGGGGTGGTGTCCGTCGATGCGTTGTCCGCGATGGTGATGCGGAAGGCGTACGGGAACGTGCGCTTGAGGTGGTCGTGCAGTCTCAGCACACACGGCTGGAGGTCCTTCTCCTCGTTGTAGACGGGGATCACTACGTCCAGGACAGGCGTACCGGCGTCGCCGGCCGGGAGGTGCTCCCGCGCCGGCAGGGTGCCGGGAGAAGAGTCGGTTCGCATGACAACGACTCTGGTCAAGCGCCCTGTTGCACCCATGTGGTGGCACTGTGGTCTGCCTGTGAGTGCGATTGCCAATTCGTTTCGGGCGCCGGGCGGGGCAGGGCCGGGGCAAGCGCCGGCAGATGCACGGTGAACACCGTGCGCCCCGGAACGCTGTCCACGGTCACGGCACCGCCGTGCGCGGTCGCGACGGCCTGCACGATCGCAAGCCCGAGGCCCGTCGAACCGGAGGCACGGGAGCGCGAGGAGTCACCGCGCGCGAACCGCTCGAAGACGTGCGGCAGCAACTCCGCCGGAATTCCCTGCCCGTTGTCCTCGACGTCCACGCACATCCAGGGTCCGCGCCGCTGTATGCGTGCGGTGATGGTCGTACCGGGCGGGGTGTGCTTGCGGGCGTTGCCCAGCAGGTTGACCAGCACCTGTTGGATGCGGGCCGCGTCCGCGGACACGAGGGCCGGTTCGTCGGGCAGGTCGAGCCGCCAGTTGTGGTCCATGCCGGCCGCCCGGGAGTCGCTGATCGTGTCGACGACCAGCGGGATGAGGTCGGTCTGCTCGAACTGCAGCGGCCGTCCGGCATCCAGCCGGGCGAGCAGGAGGAGATCTTCGACGAGCAGCGTCATACGGCCCGCCTCGGACTCGATACGGCCGAGGGCGTGCCGCGTGTCGGGGCCGACCTGCTCTCTGCCGCGTCTGGTGAGCTCGGCGTACCCGCGGATGGAGGCCAGGGGTGTGCGCAGCTCATGGCTGGCGTCGGCGACGAACTGCCGTACCCGCATCTCGCTCTGCTGCCGCGAGTGCAGCGCGCCGTGGACGTGGTCCAGCATCCGGTTGAGGGCGGCACCGACCTGGCCGACCTCGGTGTGCGGGTCGGTCTCGGACTCGGGCACACGCTCGGAGAGGTTCACCTCGCCGGTGTGGAGGGGGAGTTCGGAGACACGGGTCGCGGTCGCGGCCACGCGCCGCAGGGGGCGGGTGGCCAGGCCGACGAGGACGTAGCCGGCGATGACGGCGGCGCCGAGGCCGGCGGCGGTGACGCTCACCTCGACGAGGATGAGCGTGTTGATCGTGCTGTCGGCTTCCTTGGTGGGGATGGCCACGTAGTAGGAGTACTTGTCGTTGCTGGCGTAGGTGACCTGGTAAGTGCCCAGTCCGGGCAGGTCGACGGTGTGCGTCCTGTTGTCCTGGGTGACGGAGTTGAGCGCCTTCATCTGGGCGTCGGTGAGCCCCTTGGGGTTCATCGTGAAGTTGTCCGAGGAGTCGGACTTCACACCGCGCTGGGCGCTGGTGATGACGCCCTTCACGACCTTGGCCGCGATCGTGCCGTCCGGCTGCCCGCCCCTGGTGACGAAGTCCTTGAGCTTGGTCTCCGGGATCTCCTGCTTCTTCTGCCCGCCGGGCAGGGTCTTGCCGTCGGGCGGCCCGCCGAAGTCCCGGGGGGCCACGCGCGCCGCGACCTCGCCCAGCTTGTCGTTGAGCTGGTCGTACAGATGCGAGCGCAGGGCCAGCGTCGTCACCGTACCGATCACCGCACACACCACGGCGATCAGCACCACGGAAGCGACGACGAGCCGCGTCCGCAGTGTGCGCGGCTGTCCCGCTCGTCGCTTCTGCGCATGCGGCCGTCGTCGCCCGCTCATGACGCCGCGGGCTTGATCAGGTAACCGGCACCACGCCGGGTGTGGATCATCGGCTCACGTCCCGCGTCGATCTTCCGCCGCAGATACGAGATGTAGAGCTCGACCACGTTGGCCTGTCCACCGAAGTCGTACGACCACACACGGTCGAGGATCTGCGCCTTGCTGAGCACACGCCGGGGATTACGCATCAGGAACCGCAGGAGTTCGAACTCGGTCGCGGTGAGGTGGATGCCCTCCCCGGCCCGGCTGACCTCGTGGCTGTCCTCGTCCAGCGTCAGGTCGCCGACGACGAGCACGGAGTCGGAGCGGCGGTCGGCCGCACCGGACCGGCGGATCAGCCCGCGCAGCCGGGCGACGACCTCCTCGAGGGAGAACGGCTTGGTGACGTAGTCGTCGCCGCCGGCGGTCAGGCCCGCGATCCGGTCCTCGACCGCGTCCTTCGCGGTCAGGAACAGAACCGGCACGTCGGGCAGCTCGCGGCGCAGGCGCCCCAGGACGGTCAGGCCGTCCATGTCCGGCAGCATCATGTCGAGGACGACGGCGTCGGGCCGGAACTCCCGCGCGGTCTGGATGGCACCCGTGCCATCCCCCGCGCTGCGGATCTGCCAGCCCTCGTAGCGAAGGGCCATGGACAGCAGCTCGGTGATCGACAACTCGTCGTCCACCACAAGCACTCGGACGGGGCTCCCGTCCGGCCTCAGCAGTTCGGTGCGCCCCTGGGGCGAGGTCGTGGTCATGGTGGACACACTGTCTGCGTCCTCTGAGAGCACCCTTTCGAGAACCTGTGATTTCCCTAAGAAACGCACAGGGACCTCTCAGGGAACCCCTGGGAAGCTCCTGACCTGCGGTCTCCGCGCGCGGGTCAGCTCCATCATCCGTCAGTCCATGGTGATCAGGGCGTAAGGGTTCCCTGTGGGGATCTTGAGCGGCCTCGCCTCACAGCCCGAACAGCCGCGCCCCGTTGTCATGGCACACGGCCCGCAGCCACTCCTCCCCGAGCCCCAGCCGCTCCAGGGCATGCAGCTGATGGACGTACGGATACGGGATGTTGGGGAAGTCGCTGCCCAGCAGGATCCGGTCGCCGAGGCCGGCCAGCCGGGGCAGTGCCAGCCGCGGGAACGGCGCAAAGCGCTCGCTGAAGTCCGTGAACGCCATCGTCGTGTCCAGCCGCACCTCCCCGTACCGCTCGGCGAGGTCGAGGAAGTCCTCGTACTCCGGCATCCCCATGTGCGCGACGACCAGCCGCAGCCGCGGATGCCGGGCGAGTACGCGCGCAATGGGCTCGGGTCCGGTGTGCTTGCCGGGCGCCGGCCCGGAACCGCAGTGGATGACGACCGGCGTCCCGGCCTCGGCGAGCAACCCCCAGGCGGTATCGAGGAGTTCGCTCGCCGGATCGTAGGCCCCGACCTGCACATGCGCCTTGAACACACGCGCGCCGTCGTCGAGGGCCTCCCGGACGTATGTCTCCACGCCCTCCTCCGGAAAGAGGGTCGAGGTGTGCAGACAGTCGGGGTGGCGGGCGGCGAAGTCGACGGCCCAGGTGTTGAGCCAGCGCGCCATGCCGGGCTTGTGCGGATAGAGCATGGCGGTGAAGCCGCGCACGCCGAACTCCCGTATCAGCGCGACCCGTTCCTCTTCCTCCTTCCGGTAGGTGATCGGCCATTCGACACCGCCGGTCAGCGGCCCGAGCGCGTCGAAGTACTCCCAGACCTTGCGCAGCACCCGCTCGGGCATGAAGTGCGTGTGCACGTCGACCAGCCCGGGCAGCCCGAGCCGCCCCCAGAACCGCCGGACCTCTTCCGCCTCGCCCGCCCCGCCGTCTTCAGTCATGCACCGGCGTCCTCTCGAACCCGTGGCTGTGCTCCACCTTGGCCATGTGCAGCGAGTATCGCTCGTACCAGTGCTCACGCCCGTACGCCTTGGCGGCCCGGTGCTCGGCGTGGTTGCGCCATTCCTCGATCCCGGCCAGATCCCGGAAGTAGGCGACGGTGACGGAGAGCCCGCCGGGCGTACGGGCGGAGTCCTCGCCGAGGAAGCCCGGTATCTCCTTCACCAGCTCACCCATGCGCCGGGCGGTCTCGCCGTATCCGCCGTCCCCTTCGGTGCGCACCGAGGTGAAGACGACGGCGTAGTAGGGAGGTTCATGGGCGGCGACAGGTGCAACACGATGATCGCTCATGTCGTCCACGATCGGCCCGATCCCGACCCAGCGTCCAGCTCCTTGCCGAAAGGGATCCACAAGGGATCCAACTCTTGACCGGGCTTCCCCGGAGACGGCGGTTCAGAACAGCCCGTCCTGCACCCCCGCAGCCTCCTTCAGATCCCTGAACTCCCGTACCGGAACAGTGAATTCACGCCCCTCCCCGGCGGGCACGATCTCCCACCCGGTCATCAGCCGTGTGTCGAGCACGACGACCCCGCGCTCGGTCGCGAGGTGCAGATCGGGCCCGGCCGCGGCGACCAGCTCCCCGCTCACCCGGCCGCCGGCGACCAGCTCGCCCACCTCGCCGACGGCCGGCGGCAGCCCGTCGAGCCCGAATTCCCCGACGTGGTCGACGACTTGGCAGGGCTCGCGCGTCAGCGACTCCGGCCAGTCGGCCAGCCCCACGGCCCGCCCGTGCAGCGCCTCGATCTCGGTCGCCCGCTCCGCCGCCGACCCCGGCAGCCCGGACCGCACGGCCCGCTTCTCGACGTACGGAATCCGGTCCGGTACCTGGAGCGCGGCGCGCAGCAGCTCCTCGGTGCGCCGCGCCGCCATCAGTGGCCCGACCCCCAGCCAGCTGAAGCAGACGGCGCCCTGCTCAAGCAGCCGCGCGGACCCCCGCTCCTCGGCCGTGATCCCGACCTTGAGCATGCCGGGCCCGAACCACGCCAGATATACGTGGTACGGCCGCGGGTCGTCCGCGATCGTGTCGGCGGCCACGGAGTGCGCCCGGTCCAGCCGCGCACACTCCTCGCACCGTGCCCCCGTACTCCGCCCCGGCACGACCGCCCGCACCGGACACGCATGCCCCCGCGCTCCCACACACGTCCGCACACCCCCGTCCGCGACCCCGAAGGCCACTCGCTTCCCCCAGGTCAGCGCACTGCGCCGCCCACCGTCCCACGCCAGCACGGGACCACTCGCCGCCCACCGCAGCCCCGAGCACCTCCATGCCTGTGCCATTGCTCCCGAGCGTAGAGGGCGCCACTGACAACGAGGTCCGGCGATCGCGTCCGCCCAGGTCAGCGACCGGATTCAGCGCCGGCCGGCTCCGGCTCCGCACCGCCGGCCACGGCCACGGAGCCGTACGACTCCGCTGTACTCCGCACTCCCCGCCCGCGCCCCGCCAGCCGGCACCCGACGCACCCTGCATGCCCCTCCCGTGCCGCAAGATCCCGCACCCGCCACCCCCACTGCTCCCGCGGCCGCCGCCCCGGCGGCTTGCCCCAGCCGGCGAGGTGCAGCGCCCAGGTGACGAGAACGCTCACGGCCACGATCCCCAGCCCTCCGCCCAGGATCAGGGCCGACGCCGTACACACGCCGAACCCCAGCACCACCGCACCCACAGTCGCGATCGCGAAACCGGTCCACCCCGCGACCGTGTGCCCCTCGTCATACTGATGTGCGCTCATGTGCCCGCCTCCCTCTCGCCGATAGACCTCACCCTGAAAGGCCTCGCCCCCCAAGGCAGAACCTCTCACCACGTAAGAAATTTATCCCATAAACCTCTCACGATCTAAGGGAATCAGGGAATCCGGAATGCAAGCCAAGCCGCGCCCGACCGCCACCCCGGCCCAGGCGCTGTCGGCGATGGACCACCTCATCGCGACCAGCCTGATCGGCCAGCAGGAGATGGCCCAGCGGATCGGGCTGAACGTCACCGACCTGACCTGCTTCGCCTACGTCATCGAGGCCGGCGAGAACCTGCTCACGGCCGGCGACCTGGCAGCCCGCGCCCATGTCACGACGGGCGCGGTGACCGGAATCCTCAACCGCCTGGAACGCGCGGGCTACGTCACCCGCCGCCCCGACCCGACCGACCGCCGCCGCGTCCGCGTGGCCGCCCAGCCGGACGCGGAGGCCCGGGTCCGCGAGGTCTACGAGCCGTACTACGCCCGCCTGCACGAGCTCTTCGCCGATTACTCCCCCGCCGAAATCGCCGTACTGACCGACTGGTTCACCCGCGCGAGCGCGCTGGCTGCGGGGTACCTGGAGGAGCACTGCCGCACGGACTGAGGCCCTGTTGATCGGGTGCGCACGAGCCTCATGGTGGAGCCAGCCCCACCCCCACTTCGGGAGCGTGCCCCCTCGTTCCGCGCCGCGGCTGACGGGATCGTTGGAGACAGCCGATCAAGTCCCGTTGCCCGGAAGGAAATTCCGCCATGCAGCCGCTGCTCCCGTCGAACGACGTACGGCACACGCCGGCGGCTCCGGGCGCCTTCGCCTCCTTCGTACGGTTCGTGGTGTGCGGCGGCGGTGTCGGACTCCTCTCCAGCGCCGCCGTACCGCTGCTGGCCCTGCTGATGCCGTGGGCCCTGTCGAACGCGGTGATCACCATCGCGTCCACGGTCCTCTGCACCGAGCTGCACGCCGTGTTCACCTTCGGCACCGGCCGCCGTCCCGGCTGGCGCAGGCACTGGCAGGCAGCAGGATCGGCGGTCGCCGCGTACGTCGTGACCTGCGCGGCGATGTTCGTCCTGCACGCGGTGCAGTCGTCGCCGTCCATGCCGACCGAGCAGATCGTCTACCTCGCCGCGGCCGGGATCGCGGGCGTGGGCCGCTTCCTGGTCCTGCGCCTGTTCGTCTTCGCCACCGGCAGCCGCGCCGCCGCAACCCCGGTGACCGTGTACGAGCCCAGCGGTGTCCGTCAACGCAAGGCTGCAGCGAATACCTCGTGGTTGGTCGCCGTATAGGCGTGTTCGCGCTCGGACCACCGAATGCGCTCGGCGATCTGCTGGGATTCTGGGTCGTCGGATCCGGGGAGGCGAGCCCGCCACCAACTGGCGTTACGGGCCTGCCTGTCGAGCATCGCGTCGACGAGCCCGGAACGGCCGGCGGCGTCAAGTCCGTACGCATCGGCGAGGATTCGCACCTGCGCCGCCTGGACATCGACCGGCGGCGCCTCGGCCCTGGAGGCGACGCACCAGGTCCACGCCATGCAGCCGAGATCCTCGAGCGGTTCGCCCGGAGCAGCGGTGTCGAAGTCGATGAAGGCGACGGGTACGTCGTCGTCCGAGAAGACGGCGTTGTTCGGCCCCGGGTCGTTGTGGCAGACCACGGGGCGCCGGCCGGCGAGCTGACAGCCGCGCGTGGCGTCGTGCAGGGCACGCAGCAGCGCACCGGCGGCTGCGACTTGGCGGTCGCTCCAGTACTGGAAGCGGGCGGGCACCCGGCCGGGAAGGTAGCCGAGCACATCGCGACCGCGAGCGTCGAGGCCGAGGTGGCGCGGCGCCCCGGCAAACCCCTGCCGCTGCAGGTGCCCGAGCAGTTCCGCGACGAAGCCGGACGACGCGGTGACCGGCCGCCGCACGGTGTCGCCGACCCTGACGACGCCGACGGTGATACGCCCGCCCACCAACGGCACCTCGTGTCGCTCCACACGACCCCCGATACCCCGAGGGGGGAGTGCAGCCCCCTCCGGGGTACAGCCACCTACACCTTCGATACGGCAGGACGCTTCATGGTGGCGGCGGCCGGACCGCGGCATCGTAGAAGCCAGCAGAACACAACGGACCCCATGGACAGCCCCCGAAGGGAACTCCCATGAACATGCAGCCGCTGCCCTCCCCGAAGCCGAACCCCGCCCTCGACGCCCTTGCCAAGGCCCCCGGCGAGACCGAGCTCGTCCCGCTCCTCACCGCCTGGGACCAGGCGCACCCGGACCTCTCCGACCCGGAGTGGCGGCACCTCCTGGACGAGATCGCCCACCCGCGCACCACGCAGGCGTTCTACCGGCTGGCCGAGGCGGCGGCTTGAGCCCGCACATCCGGCCGGGCCCCGCCCGGCCCACCACCGACAACTGCACCGGCCGCACCGCAAGAGGCCCCGGGAATCGACCGATTCTCCCGGGGCCTTTCACGCACTCGCACCCGGAAGCGCTCTCTCGCCGCTACCCCCCCCCCACTCCGCCAAAGTCACAGAGCGATCACCTATTTCACACACCATCCACACAACACCTGCCCGGGCACTACGGTCATTCCACCTGAAACACCCAGGGGGACGAGATGACCAACCCGTACAACGCGCCCGCGCCGATACCGCCGGCGCCCCGCCCGCCCGACACCCGTCCGCTCCGCAGGCGCCCTCGCGTGTGGATCGGCGGAGTGGTCCTCTTTGTCACAGGCACGCTCATCGGCACCGCCGGGAACGACGGTCAGCAGCCCGTCGAGACCAAGGTCAAGCCCGCGACGACCATCACCGCGACCTCGACCGTGACGGCCACGCCCGAGCCCGGCCCGACCGTCACCGAGACCGTCAAGGCCGCCGCGAAGCCCCGGCCCACGGTCACCGTCACCAAGACCGCCGCAGCCCGGGCCGCCGGCACCAACAGCGGTGGCGGGAGCGGGAGTCAGGACACCACCGGCACCTGCTCGATCGTCTCCAGCTCGGGGAACTGTTACTCCGCGGGCCAGTTCTGCCGCAACAGCGACCACGGGGCCACGACGACCACCGCGAGCGGCGCGGCCATCAAGTGCACGTACAGCTCGAACGCGTGGCGCTGGACCTACGTCTGACGAGACGACGGGACCCCCATGCCCCCGTATGGCAGCCCCGATGAGCGGTGTGGGACATATCGCATTAGCCTCCGAATTGAGCGCCAAGTGATCTTTTAGTGGTGCGCTCTACTCAGCCCAAGGAGGAGTAATGCGCAAGCTTCACAAGGCCGCTGTCGCGGCCGCCATGCTCGGAAGCCTCACCTTCATAGCCACCGGCACCGCAAACGCCCAGGGCGCCGCAGTCATGCATGGTGGAGGAGGGTGCAAGTCCCACGATCTGGACCTCGACCTCCTCGGCCAGATCGGCCTGGCCAACGGACTGGCCGGCAACCTGCTGAACGGCGAGGGCAATCCAGGTGCGCAATGGAACCACAACGGTTCCGAAATGGGCTGCGACCACGGCGGTCACGGTTACTGAGTGACTGGAAATCGTGTCACGTAGCTCATAGAAACACTGGAGGCCCCGGATCACTCCGGGGCCTCCAGCCATTTTGCGATGTCAGCTGATCCTGCGGTCGCTCGGGGTCAGGACTTGGAGAGCGTGACCTCTGATTCCTGCTGTCCGGTGTCGGCAGTCACCGGGTAATCGCGGTCATCCGCTCGGGCCCGGCTGCGTATCGTTGCGACGCCGGGCTGGAACGAGGTGCCGGGTTCCTGGCTGGTGAGGCTGACGGACCATGGGACAGGCGCGCCCGGGGTGCAGGCCACGGTTGTCTCATAGGACGCGCCGGGCGTCCCCTTCTTCTGGATCTGGAAGACCTGGCCGACGAGCGAGACGCTGGCCGGCTTGTTGCACGTCACGGTGCCACCGACGGTGATCCGACCGTCTGGGACGTCAACCGTGCCCTCGGGATCGATGTTCATCCCCATGGCGAGTTCAACCGGAGGTTCGGGCATGACCGCGTGCACTGCACCACGCAGAGGCACCGCGGATCCGTTGCAGTACTGCTCGAAGGTGGCATCGAGTTCGCGGACGTAGCCATAAGGGCCGAAAGAGATGTGCTCGATGGTGAAGGAGCCGGAGTTGGTGTTACAGCCCTTTTCGGTCCCGTTGTCGATCCCGCTGAACACCAGTTCCGGATCGCTCGGCTGGGCGTAGGGCCATTGCTCGGCACCGGTGTACGTGGTGCCCTCAGTCAGCTTCTGACCATCGGGGGCGGCGACGATGAGACGCCAGAGCGTGCCCGGTTCGGAATCTATCGCGACATCAAGGCTGTTCTCGTCCCTGCTGCCCTGGACGTCGAACATCTGAACCGCTCCAGCCGTGTACTCGTACGACTGACCGCCCGAGATGGGCTCACCCGGATCGCCGCTGAAGCTCAGCGTTCCCGACGCCGCGCTGTAGGCCTGCGCAGTGCCCGCGACCGGTGCGGCCGTGAGTGCGACTGTCACTGCTGCGACAACGCCCACCGTCCGGGCCAGTATGCGCCTCGGCATGGTGCTTCTCGTCAAGGTTCCCCCACTGGAGTATTTCGATCTTGGCCGACCTGGGACACGACACATGCGCCATCGACGACCAAGTCGGATGAAACGCGGCTCTTGGGGAGGCCATGAAGCCTCGCTATAGAAGCGTTGGAGCTTGAAAAGGCGTCACAGCGGCCTCATAAGTCCCAAGGTGGCGCCATGGATCCTGAGGCACTCTCAGATCGTCATGACGATGGAGGTCCATGCCGAAGCAAGTGAAAAAGCCCCCTCGGGATGATCCCGAGGGGGCTTTGACCTGTGTGCACTCGGCAGGATTCGAACCTGCAACCTTCTGATCCGTAGTCAGATGCTCTATCCGTTAAGCTACGAGTGCTTGTTTTGTTTTCCCGCCGGTCCTGGTCCTTTCGGGCCCGTCGCGGCGACAGGAAGAACATTACATGACTGCCGCCGCCATGTGAAATCCGTTTGCCATACCGCTTGTGACCTGCGGAAACACCATCGAACGCCATGGTCTTGGCGTGGCGCGCTCGGCGAGCTCAGGGTGTCCGGCGTCACCCCGGCTCGTGTCGCAGCCGGCGACCGCCACGAGGGGCAAGCGGTTGTCCCGACCCGCTTCTGCCCCAGCGCAGGGCAGGGGGTGAACACGACTCAGGGAGCCCGTGCCGTTCGGCAGGGACTCCCTGAGTCGAGGTGCGGAGGCGGAGGGATTTGAACCCTCGATGGGCTTTAAGGCCCAAACCGCATTAGCAGTGCGGCGCCATAGACCGGACTAGGCGACGCCTCCAACATCAGCCACCGCGCGAGCGCGAGTGGTGCGTGCAGATGATGACACAGTCGAGCGGGGTGTCACCAATCGGCTCCCACGGTACTAGGCAGGCAGGCCGCAGGGCAAAGCGCTTGTACCGCGGCCCGGCGCGCAACGTCCCGGGGGGTCGTCGCGTTGATCTGTTCATGTTGCAGGTCACCCGCAGTCCTCGCCGGCTCGCACGACTCCTCGTCGTCGCCGCCACCGCCGCCTCTTCCGTCGTGCCCGCCGCCGCGTACGCCGCCGCCGGGCCCCTCGTGCTCGCGCCCCCTCCCGTCCAGGACGAGGACGGGGCCGGCGATCACCTCACCGTCACCGTCCGGCACACCGGCAACGGCATGGACGGGACGTACGAGCTCCACTGCCATCCCGGCTCCGGCGACCACCCCGACATCGCCGGTGCGTGCGACGCCCTCGATCGCGGCACGCGGTGGGGGAAGGACACCTTCGCCCCGGTGCCCGAGGGCAGCGTCTGCACCATGCAGTACGGCGGGCCCGCCACCGCGCATGTCACCGGGACCTGGGCCGGGCGGCCCGTCGACGCGTCGTACGACCGCAGCGACGGGTGCGAGATCGCCCGCTGGGGCCGGCTCGTGCCGTTGCTGCCGGATCTGCGTCCGCAAGGGCCCGTGTGAAGGTAGTAGGAGAAACGACCGGAAGCGCGCGTACGGGGGCGTATCGCGAGCACAGGCTTTCCATGGCGAAAACACGGTCTCCGCAAAGTCCCGCAGGCCACGCCATACGGTCACACGTTCTACGTCACTTCGTCGTGCGACCTCCCTCTCATCCGGCGTCGCGAGCGCAACCGGTGCCCGTAGACTCCCTCGCGTGACACGTCGCGGGCCGGTTGGCAAGATGGCCCGAGCGGTCGGCAAGGTGCGGTAACAGGGAGGAAGCGTCTCGTGAGCAGCAGGCCATCCCGAGGCGCTGCTCGCCTCGCAGCCATACTCGACGCGCTTCCCGATGCGTTGGTGCTGGTCAACGCCAATGGGACCGTCGTCAACGCGAACACGATCGCGCTCGAGGCCTTTGAAGCGCCCGGGACCGCTCTCGTCGGGCGGGGACTCCTCGACCTGCTGCCGCAGTTCGACTCCAAGCTCATCCCGGGGTCCATGCGGCGGCCCGACCACATGGACCCCGCCGGGCGGACCAAGCCGACGCGGATGATCGCGCGCCGCACCGACGGCGCCGAGTTCCCCGTCGAGGTCACCAGCGCCAACCTCGAGAACGGCCAGCAGGCCTACGACGGCTACGGCTACAGCGGCGACGAGCTGCTGATGCTCGTCGTGCGCGACCTGACCGGGACGGTGGACACCGAGGCCGAGCTGGCGCGCTCGCAGCGACAGACCGAGATGATCCTGCGGGCCGCGTCCGAGGGTGTGGTCGGGACCGACACCGACGGGCGGATCGTGCTCGTCAATCCGGCCGCCGCCCAGATCCTGGGCTACCGGGCCAGTGACCTCGGCGGCAAGGAGCTGCACACCCTCATCCTGCACTCGCGGGCCGACGGGTCCCCGTTCCCCTACGGCGAGTCGCCGCTCGCCGACACTCTGCGCTCCGGGCGCAAGCACCGGGTGCGCGGGCAGGTCGTGTTCGCCAAGAACGGCGACAAGGTCTCCGTCGACCTGACCACCGCGCCGGTGCGCGACGGCGACCAGCTGGTCGGCGCCGTGATGACCTTCGCCGACCGGCGGCCGTACGACGCGCTCGCCGAGGAGAAGGCCGCGCTGGAGAAACGGCACGCCGAGGAACTGGAGCGGATCGAGGAGGACCACGCCTCCGAGCTGACCGCCCTGCGCCAGAAGCACGTCACCGAGGTCGAGGCGCTGCAGGAGCAGCACGCGGAGGAACTCGGCGCCGGCGAGGAGCGGTACGCCGCGCTCGGCGAGCGTGAGAAGGACCGCTTCGAGGCGCTCGCCGGACGGCACGACCAGCTGCTGACCCTGCTGGGGCGGTCGTTGCGCGGCCCGCTCGACGAGCTGCGGCGCGAGCTGGCGGCCCTCGCCGCCGACGACGCCGGGCAGTTGTGGCCCGAGGCCAACCAGGTGTTGCACCACCTGTCGGCCGGCTACTCCCGGATCACCACCCTGATCGACAACGTCCTCGGCTATCAGCTGCTCGACGCCGGGTCCGAGCAGATCCACCGTACGAAGGTCATGCTCGACGCGGTCGTCGCGGCCGGTGTCGACGGGGCCGTCGAGCTGATCGGCCCCGGACGGGTGCAGTTCGCCGTGCACGCGCCGCCCATCGAGGCCGAGGTCGACCCGCAGCGCCTCGCGAGCGCGCTCGCCCACCTGGTCGCGGACGTCGCCGGCGTCGACGCGACCGGCAACGCGCCCGTGTCGGCGGGCGGTTACATGGACAACACGGTCGTGGTCGCGGCCGCGCAGCGCGGCGAGGTCGTACGGATCGAGGTGCGCGGGCCGTACGCCGGGGGAGACCCGGTGCACGAGCCGATCGTGCGCGGGATCGTGCGCGCCCACGGCGGTGTGCTGCAGACGCACGAAGTGCCGGGGATGAGCGGCAGCGCGTATGTGCTGGAGGTGCCCATCGGGGGCGGGGCCGGGGCCGTTCCGGTCGAGGCCCCGGCCGCCGAGGAGGACGGCTCCTCCGAGACGACCTCGGGGGGCGGGCGGCGCCGCGGGCGGCGGTCGTCCGTCGACGCGTTCCTGGAGAGCGAGACCCCGGAGGAGCCCGGCGAGCCGGCCGAGGCCGGCGACGCGGAGGGCGGTGCGCCCACCGGGCGCCGCAGGAGGCGTGCGGTCGAGGAGTCGGCGGCCGCCGCTGCCGCGGGTGCCCTGGAGGTCTCCGGCGGTACCGGGCGGCGGCGCGGGCGGTCGGCCGAGGGCGCCGGTGACGGGGTCGCCGAGGGTGCCGTCGTCATGGCGGGCGAGCATGGGGCGGGGACCGCGGCCGTCGGTACGGGACTGGGCGGAACGGTGCCGCCGCAGGGCGTGCCCGCGCCCGGCGGACGGCGTGCCCGGCACGGCGGCGAGCAGCATGCGCTGCCGGCGGCGCTGCCCGCGGGTTCCGCTTCCGCTCCGGGCGAGCAGCCGGTACCGGCGAACCAGCCCGTACTCGCCGACGGCTCCGAGCCGACCGGGCGGCGGCGCCGTGCCCTGGCCGCCGCGAACGACCGTGCGGCCGCGCAGGAGGCGGCGCCCCGTTCGGTGTTCGCGCTGCCTCCCGCGGAGGCGGACCGGACACCCGACGGAGCTCAGCAGCAGGCGCCCGTGCCGGTGCAGCCCCAGATTCCGGGGCAGTCGCCGGCCCCCGCTCAGCCGCAGGTTCCGGGCCGGCCGCAGCTCCCCGGACAGACCGGCCAGGACGCCTCCGGCGACGCCCTGATCGACGACGGCCGGCACGATGCCGTTCCGCTCGACCAGTCCGGCGACCACACCCCGCCCCAGCCGCACCCCACGAGCGCGCCGACGGGCCGCCGCCGCCGTGCCGTGGCGCAGCCTGCGGTGCAGGAGAGCGGCGGGCAGACCGCCGAACAGGGGGTGCAGGTCCAGCAGGCGGTGACCGTTCCCGCCCAGGTCGCCCCGGCCGCGAACGTCCCCGCGCAGAACGCCACCGGTCAGGTCGCCCCGGGCCAGGTCGCCACCGGTCAGGTCGCGGCGCCCGCCCAGGCCGCGGCCGCTCAGCCGCTTCCGGCGCCGGGTACTCCCGCGCAGGACAACGCCGGCCGGCCGCTTCCGGCGCAGCCGGCTCCCGGCCGGCCCGCGCCCGCCCCGGAGCAGCCCGCCGCGGCGCCCGGCACTCCGCTCCCGCCGGAGACCCCGGCCGCCCCCGCGGCACAGGCTCCGGCGCAGGCGCGCCCCGCCGCCCAGCCGCTGCCCGCCGAAGCTGCCGCCGCACCGGCCGCCCCCGTCGACCCGAACTCCACCCAGGGCCGGGCGATCAGCGTGCGGACGCTGGGCCAGGGCGTGCCGTTCACGCGCCAGGCCGCACAGGTGCAGCAGCCGACGGCGACGCCCGCGCCGCACAACCCGAGCGCCTCCGGCCGACGCCGCAAGCTGGGTACGCGGACCGATGCCGCCGGCCCGGCTCCGGCCGCGGAGCAGGCGGCGCGTCCGCACCCGCAGGCCGAGCAGGCCCCCGTACCGGCGCAGCCCCAGCCGCAGCCGTCGATGGCCGGTCAGTCCCGGCTCGCGCCGGTGACCGAGGGCAGCGGACGGTCGTACGCCATAGGGGCCCCGGACGAGAACGCGGCCGAGGGACCCGAGCCGCTGGACGGCCCCGGTGGCGCCGTGGAGATCGCGGACACCCCGCGCCCGGTGCCGATGGACGACGAGCTGCCGCCGGAGCCGCTCGACAACCCGCGGCGGCTGCTGGTGTGGCCCGCGCCGGACGTGACGACCCAGCAGGCGCTGAGCGACCGCGGCTACCGGCCCGTCATCGTGCACTCACGCGAGGAGGTCGACGCGCAGATCGCCGCCTTCCCGGCCGCGCTCTTCGTGGACCCGCTGACCGGGCCCATCACGCGCACCGCGCTGCAGTCGCTCAGGCAGGCCGCGGTGGCCGCCGAGGTGCCGGTCATGGTCACGGCAGGTCTCGGACAGGCGACGCGCGAGGCCGCCTACGGTGCCGATCCCGCCGTACTCCTGAAGGCGCTGGCGCCGCGTGACAGCGAGCAGCACCCGCCGCGGGTGCTGCTGATCGAGGAGCATGCGGAGATCGCGCTGGCGCTGACCGCGACGCTGGAGCGGCGCGGGATGCAGGTGGCGCGGGCCGCGAGCGACGCGGACGCGGTGACGCTGGCCGGGCAGCTGCGGCCCAACCTGGTCGTGATGGACCTGATGCAGGTGCACCGCCGCCAGGCCGGGATCATCGACTGGCTGCGCGCGAACGGCCAGCTCAACCGCACCCCGCTCGTCGTCTACACCGCCGCCGTCGACCAGGCCGACCTGCCGCGGCTGGCCTCCGGCGAGACCGTCCTCTTCCTCGCCGAGCGGTCCACGAGCGGCGAGGTGCAGAGCCGGATCGTCGACCTGCTGTCGCGGATCGGGACCAACTAGCCCTTTCTGCTGCTCACTTGGCGACGAGCCTGCGCGCCGCCTCCTTGATGGAGTCGCGCAGGCGGTCCGTGTCGGTGTCGTCTGCGCCCACCAGGACGCGGCGCATCTGCGGAACGACGGTGGACCAGTTGGCGATGGCGACCAGCAGGAAGAGCAGATCGCGGGCGGGGATCGCGTCGGTGATGACGCCCCGGTCCTGGCCGTCCTGGACGGCTGCGACCTTGCGGCGGTAGTGCTCCTGGCGCTCGTCCTCGTCGGGCAGTTCGGTGAAGCCGTACTCCATGCCCTCCCAGAAGAGCAGGCGCAGCAGTTCGGGGTGGGCCGCGTGGTAGTCCATCAGCCGGTCGATCCAGCCCTCGATGTCGTCCGGGTCGACGGGGACGGAGACGGCGAGGTCGACCATGGACTTGCCGAGGACCTGGGTGAACAGCTCCGCCTTGTTGCCGAAGTAGGCGTAGATCAACTGCTTGTTGGCCTTGGCCGCGGCCGCGATGCGGTCGATGCGCGCCCCGGCGATGCCATGACGGGCGAACTCGGCGACCGCCGCCTCGAAGATCCGGGCCTTGGTGGCCGCGGGGTCCCTGACTGCCATGGGGGCAGGGTACCGCGCTTGTAACCAACCGTTTGGTTGACAGGGAATCAACGGGCGACGCAGACTGTTCCCCCTTCCAACCAACCAGTTAGTTGCTAGAGTCGGCTCGAAGGAGTCCCGCAGCTCATGTCCTCGACAACCGCCACCCGAGAGGCCGCCGCCCCGGTCCGCGAGACGGAAGACGCGGCCCAGCATCTCCTCCTTCCCCTGATCGCCCTCTGCACCGCAGTCACGGCCGCCAACATCTACCTCGCGGCACCGCTGCTCCCCCTGATCGCCCACGACTTCGGCTCGACCCCGTCGGCGGTGGCCTGGATCGCCTCGGTCGCCCAGTTCGGCTACGCGGCCGGTCTGCTCTTCTTCGCCCCGCTCGGCGACAGCGTCAGCCGGCGCCGCCTGGTCGCCGTGCTGTCGGTCGTCACGACGGTGGCCCTGATCGCGGGCGCCATGGCCGCCGGGACCACGGCCCTCGCGGCCGCCGTCCTGATCGCCTCCGCGGCCACCGTCGTCCCCCAGCTGCTCGTCCCGCTGGTCGCCGAACGCGCCCCCGCCGACCGCCGCGCGCGCCATGTCGCCGCCGTCATCGCGGGCCTGTTCACCGGCATCGTGGCGGCCCGGGTGCTCGGCGGCCTGGTCGGCCAGGCCTTCGGCTGGCGGGTGGTCTTCGTGGGCGCGGCCGCGTTGACGGCCGTACTGGGCCTGGCGACCGCGTCCGTGCTGCCGGCGGAGACACGCCGCCGCCAGGGGCCGCTCTTCGCCGGACTCGCGGCCATGCCGTCGGTGGTCCGCCGGTCGCCCGACCTGTGGCGGGCGTGCGTGCGCCAGGCGGGGATGTACGGCGCCTGGAGCGCGCTGTGGACCTCGCTCGCCCTGCTGCTGACGGCCGGGGGCTACGGCTTCTCCACCGCCACGGCCGGTCTGTTCGGCCTCTTCGGCCTCGCGGCGAGCGTCGTGGCACCGCTGGCCGGTGGCCTGGTCGACCGCTTCGGCGCCGCCAAGGTCGTACGGTCCGCGTATCTGCTCGCCGCCGTGTCCGTCCCGCTGTTCTGGCTGGGCGGCCGGGTGCTGGTGGCGCTGTTCGTGGCTGCGATCGCCGTCCACGCGGCCCTCGTCGCCTCCCACGTCGCCAACCAGACCCTCGCCCTGACCACCACCTCGACCCCGGCCACCGCCAACAGCGCCTACGTCGTCGCGGGCTTCGCCGGCGGCGCCTCCGCCTCGGCCCTCGCGGGCCTCGCCTTCAGCCACTGGGGCTGGGGCGGGGTGTGCGCGGTGGCGGGGGTGTGGCTGCTGCTGGGATGGACCACGACGTCCGTACGGCGGTGAGGCGTTGGTCGTACGGCAATAAGGGACTCGGTCGTACGGCGGTGAGGCCGCCGTACGACCCTGCCGTGGGCGTTCCTCAGAGCTTGGTGACGTCCAGCTCGCCCTCCGCGTACTGCCTGCGCAGCACCTTCTTGTCGAACTTGCCGACGCTCGTCTTCGGCACCGCCTCGATGATCGTCCAGCGCTCAGGAAGCTGCCACTTGGCGATGTGGCCCTCGTCGGCGAGGAAGGCACGCAGGCTCTCGAAGTCGGCGGTGGAGCCCTCCTTCAACACGACCGTGGCCAGCGGGCGTTCGCCCCACTTCTCGTCGGGGACGGCGACCACGGCCGCTTCGGCGACGTCGGGGTGCGACATCAGCGCGTTCTCCAGGTCCACCGACGAGATCCATTCGCCGCCGGACTTGATGACGTCCTTGGCGCGGTCGGTGAGGGTGAGGAAGCCCTCGCGGGAGATCGTCCCGACGTCGCCCGTCTTCAGCCAGCCGTCCTCGCTGAACTTGTCGGCCGGGCGCAGCGGTTCGGCGTCGGGGCCGTTGTAGTACGCGCCCGCGATCCAGTTGCCCCGCACCTCCAGCTCGCCGGCCGACTCGCCGTCCCAGGGGAGGCGCTCGCCGCCGGGGCCGCTGAGGCGGGCCTCGACGCCGGCCGGGAAACGGCCCTGGGTCAGCCGGTACGCGAACTCCTCGTCCGTACCGATCGCATGGGCCGGCGGGCGGGCGATCGTGCCGAGCGGGGAGGTCTCCGTCATGCCCCAGGCGTGGCAGACCCGCATGCCGAGCTTGTCGAAGGCCGACATGAGAGAGGGCGGGCAGGCCGAGCCGCCGATGGTGACCTGGGTGAGGGAGGAGACGTCACGGGGCTTGGCGTTGAGCTCGGCGAGCAGGCCCTGCCAGATGGTGGGCACGGCGGCCGCGTGAGTCGGGCGCTCCGACTCGATCATCTCGGCGAGCGGGGCCGGCTGCAGGAAGCGGTCCGGCATCAGCAGGTTGACGCCGGTCATGAACGTGGCGTGCGGCAGGCCCCAGGCGTTGACGTGGAACTGCGGGACCACGACCAGCGAGGTGTCCTGGTCGGTCAGGCCCATCGACTGCGCCATGTTGACCTGCATGGAGTGCAGATAGATCGAACGGTGGCTGTACACCACGCCCTTGGGGTCGCCGGTGGTGCCGGAGGTGTAACACATGGCGGCGGCCTGGCGTTCGTCCAGCTCGGGCCAGTCGTACGTGGTCGGCTTGCCGGCGATCAGCTCCTCGTACTCGTGCACCTGCGGCGCGGCGTCCGCGAGCAGGGTGCGGTCGCCCGGTCCGAACACCACCACGTGCTCCACCGGCTTCAGATGCGGCAGCAGGGGGGCGAGCAGTGGCAGCAGCGAACCGTTGACGATCACGACCTTGTCGGCCGCGTGGTTGACGATCCAGGCCAGCTGCTCGGCCGGGAGGCGGAGGTTCAGGGTGTGCAGCACCGCGCCCATGGAGGGGATCGCGAAGTACGCCTCGACATGCTCGGCGTTGTTCCAGGCAAGAGTCGCCACACGGTCGGCGTCCGTGACACCCAGTTCCTCGCGCAGGGCGTGCGCCAGCTGGGCCGCGCGGGCGCCGATCTCGGCGAAGGAGCGGCGATGCGGCTCGCCCTCGCCGGTCCAGGTGGTGACCTGCGATGTTCCGTGGATCGTCGACCCGTGGGCCAGGATCCTCGAGATCAGCAGCGGTACGTCCTGCATCGTGCTCAGCACGGCGTCCTCCCGGGGCGACATTGCCTACGCGGCAGTAAGGGCTGGGCCGATTCTGCGCACATACCGCGCGGTATGTCACTAGGTGCCGGTGATCGATCAGGTCACGTTGCCCCACATGGACGCCCCACGGACCGCCCACTACACCTCACTGTCGAACAAGTCCCAGCTCAGGGTCCTCCCGCAGCTTGCCGAGCGCCCGCGACACCGCCGACTTCACCGTCCCGACCGACACTCCCAGCACCTCGGCCGTCTGAACCTCGCTGAGGTCCTCGTAGTACCTGAGGACGACCATGGCCCGCTGCCGGGCGGGCAGCTTCTGGATCGCCCGCCACATCGCGTCGTGCAGCGCCTGCTGCTCGGCCGGGTCGTCCCCACCGGGCACGGGCTCCGGCTCGGGCAGCTCCTCGCACACGAACTCGTCGACCTTGCGCTTGCGCCACTGCGACGTGCGTGTGTTCAGCAGCGCCCGGCGCACATAGCCGTCGAGTGCACGGTGGTCCTCGATGCGCTCCCAGGCGACATAGGTCTTGGTGAGCGCGGTCTGCAGCAGGTCCTCCGCGTCGCTCGGGTTCGCGGTCAGCGACCGGGCGGTACGGAGCAGCACCGGCTGGCGGGCCCTCACGTACGACGCGAACGACGGGTAGGCAAGGGTCTGCGTCGCCGGATCGGCGGCGGTCGAAGCGCTGGTGCAGACGGTCGTGGTCATGGCTCCACGCTATGAGCGCACCCACCTCCGGCGGATCGGCCGCAGGTCCCGAAGCAGACTCCGCCTCAGGTTGTAGGGGTGGAGCTAGCTGCACCTCCTGAAGGTGGACGAGCGGGTCGGGGGTACTGCGGGACGACCCCCTAGGGCCCACCGGGGAGCTCAGCCGTCCGCGGCCAGGACCAGGCCCGATGTGGGGACCCCCGTGCCCGCGGTGACCAGGACCCTGCCTGCCCGCGGTATCTGGTTCACAGCGGTCCCGCGCAGCTGACGCACCCCCTCCGCTATCCCGTTCATCCCGTGGAGGTAGGCCTCCCCGAGCTGCCCTCCGTGCGTGTTGATCGGCAACGTCTCCCCGGCCACGAACTCCGCCGCCTCCCCCTTCCCGCAGAACCCGAACTCCTCCAGCTGCATCAGCACGAACGGGGTGAAGTGGTCGTACAGGATCGCCACGTCCACCTCGGCCGGCGTCAGCCCCGAGGTGCGCCACAGCTGGCGGGTCACCACTCCCATCTCCGGCAGGCCGGTCAGGTCGTCGCGGTAGAAGCTCGTCATCTGCTCCTGTCCGCGGCCCGCTCCCTGGGCGGCGGCCGCTATGACGGCGGGCGGACGGGGCAGGTCACGGGCCCTTTCCACCGACGTGACGACGATCGCCTGGCCGCCGTCCGTCTCCTGGCAGCAGTCCAGGAGTCTCAGTGGCTCCACTATCCAACGCGAGGCCGCGTGGTCGGCGAGGGTGATCGGTCTCCCGTGGAAGTACGCCGCGGGGTTCGTCGCCGCGTACTTCCGGTCGACCACGGCGACATGCCCGAACGCCTCCGGGGTCAGCCCGTACGTGTGCAGATAGCGCTGGGCCGCCATCGCCACCCATGAGGCCGGGGTGAGCAGACCGAACGGCAGGGACCAGCCGAGCGCCGCGCCCTCCGCGGACGGCTCCCGGTGCTGCACCCCGGAGCCGAATCTCCGTCCCGACCGCTCGTTGAAGGCGCGGTAGCAGACGACGACCTCAGCTATGCCCGTCGCCACCGCGAGCGCCGCCTGTTGGACCGTCGCACAGGCCGCCCCGCCGCCGTAGTGGATCCGGGAGAAGAAGGACAGCTCGCCGATCCCGCAGGCCTGGGCAACGGTGATCTCCGGGCTGGTGTCCATCGTGAACGTGACCAGCCCGTCCACATCGCCCGGTGTCAGTCCCGCGTCCGCCAGCGCGGCCCGCACCGCCTCCACGGCCAGCCGCAGCTCGCTGCGCCCCGAGTCCTTGGAGAACTCGGTGGCCCCGATGCCGACCACCGCCGCCCGGCCGCCGAGGCTGTCGCGGGTGCGGACGCTCATGACGCACCCCCCGGTCCTTCGGCCGGGACGGTCACCGTCACCGTGCCCGTGACGTGGTTGCCGATCCCGTTCGCCCCGACCACGCGCACCGTCGCCGTCTCGCCTTCGACCTCCTCGATCCGCCCCGTCAACACCATCGTGTCCCCGGGGTGGTTCGGCGCCCCCAGCCGTATGGCCACCTTGCGGAGCACGGCCGTCGGGCCGAAGTGGTCGGTGATGTAGCGGCCGATCAGGCCGTTCGTCGTGAGGATGTTCATGAAGATGTCCGGGGAGCCCTTCTTCCGGGCCAGCTCGGCGTCATGATGCACGTCCTGGTAGTCGCGGGAGGCGATGGCGCCGGCGACGATCAGAGTGCGGGTGATCGGGATCTCCAGAGGAGGGAGCGCGTCGCCGGGCTTCATGCCGCGTCCTCCAGGGTGCGGAAGACGGGGAGCACCAACTCCTCGTCGTACGACTGGAATTCGAGCCGGACCGGCATGCCGATGCGCACCTTGTCGTAGGGCGTCCCCACCACGTTGCTGATCATCCGCACCCCTTCCGCCAGTTCGATCAGCGCGACCGCGTAAGGAGGGGCGAAAGCCGGGAAGGGCGGGTGGTGCATGACGACGTACGAATGGACCGTGCCCTCGCCGCTCGCCTCCACCGTGTCCCAGTCCGGGCAGCCACAGGTGTTGCAGCCCGGAAGCCAGGGGAAACGGAGCGTTGCGCAGTCGGTGCAGCGCTGGATGAGCAGGCGGTGGCGCTCGACGCCCTGCCAGAAGCCGGCGTTGTCGCGGTTGACGACGGGGCGGGGGCGGCGGGCCGTCGGCTTCGGTGCGCGGCGTGCGGGGGCGTACTTGAGGATGCGGAAGCGGTGTGTGCCCGCGAGGTCGGGGCCCACCCGGATGTCCGTCCGCGTCGTGACGAAGTAGCCCGCGCCCAGCTTCGTCGTCTTTCGCTCCGACACCGACTCGATCACCGTGTCGAACGTGACCTCGTCCCCGGGGCGCAGTGGCCGTACGTACTCCTGCTCGCAGTCGGTGGCGACGACCGAGGTGCAGCCCGCCTCGTCGAGCAGGGCGAGCAGCTCGTCGTACGCGTCCGTGCGCCCCTCATGCCCGGAGAGGCCGCCCATGATCCAGGCCTGGAGCATGGTGGGGGGCGCTATGGCGTCGGGCCCGACATAGGCAGGGCTGGTGTCCCCCATGGCCTCGCACCAGTGCCGGATCATCGGCAGGTTGACGGGGTCCCTGCCCACTCCGGCGACGGCCGCCGCCCGCCCCTCGTAGGCCTTCAGCCGACTCCCCAACTCCTCGCTCGCTCCCGGCTCTTCGCTCACCGCCGCCCCCTCGCCATCTCCTGCCGCATCGCATTGACACTTCTGGTACACCGCTGCCGCCGAGCGGGTTCCCACGATCTCGACGGGAGTTTCTGACTGTCCGTCAGATACGGTGCACTGTCAAGGACGTGACCGCAGGCGAACGTCAAGCTCGCGGCCGTACACGAAAACGCCTGCGCGGCGGCACCGAAGTACCGCCGCGCAGACGCCTTGCACCCCACGGAGCACGCCCCAGAACTCCCGGAGAGTCAGGGCCGTCGGCTCACCACAGCTCGGTGAAGTTGACGGCGACGTTCTTGTTCCCCTGGTTGATGGAGGTGAACGCGGAACCGTTGACCTGGGCGGTGTTGCTCTGGTTCGAGGCGCCGGAGCCGACCGCGCTCTGCTGCGTGGTGGACGAGTTGCCGTTGTTGTCGTGCCCGACACCGCTGCCGACGATGCTCGCGACACCCGCGTTCGATCCGTCGCCGGCGAAGGCGCCGTTGTCCGCCGCCGCGACGCCGGTGAACAGGGCGGCTGCCAGCGGGAGGGCGGAGACGGCGGCGATGACGCGGGCGGTACGGATGCTTGCCATGTTGTTCCTCCAGAACACCAAGTACGCACCGGCTGCTGGCCGGAAGCGCTTGTAGTACGTGAACTACGGCTGTTTTCAAGGCAGTTGGCCGACCGCCTCGGTGCTGTGCACGACGTCGCAAGATCAGAGTTGCCCACCGAATCCCCGGCGAACCACCCCGGACGAGGCGATTCGCCCTCAAGTGCTACAACAAGTCGATAAACCCCTATCGCGACTTCTAACTCCCAGACAGCAACAGATCAGGCCAGTACGGACGCCTCCATCGCAAGTGCCGCAAGGGCCGAAGCGTTCCGGCACGTTTCCGGCCAATCCTCCCGGCCCGGCGCGTCGCCGCCGATTCCTCTTCCATTTTTCGAACATGCGTACGAAAATGGAGGCATGGCCACCACAGACCGGCAGGCCACGACGCTGGCCCTCGCACACGCCCTGTCAGCCGCCGAGCGCGGACTGGCCGTCATTCCCCTGTCCCGGACGAAGCTGCCGGCCCTGCGCTCCCCGCACCGCGAAGACCCGGATCCCAAGCCCTGCCACGGCGAGTGCGGCCGTCTCGGCCACGGGGTGTACGACGCCTCGACCGACCCGGCGCGCATCCGCGAACTGTTCACCGCGGCCCCCTGGGCGACCGGCTACGGCATCGCGTGCGGCCTTCCGCCCCACCATCTGATCGGCATCGACCTCGACACGAAGTCGGGCACGGACTCCTCCGCCGCCCTGCGCGAACTGGCCCTGCGCCATCTATTCACGATCCCCGACACGGTGGTCGTCCTCACCCCCAGCGGCGGCCGCCACCTCTGGCTGAGCGGCCCGCCCGACATCGTCGTCCCCAACTCGGCGGGCCGCCTCGCCCCCGGCATCGACATCCGCGGCGCCGGCGGCTACCTCGTCGGCCCCGGCTCCCGCACCGACCACGGCGTCTACGGCACGGCGCCGGGCACAGCCCACCTCGCCCCCGCGGCCTGCCCGCCCGCCCTGCTGCGCCTGCTGCTGCCGCCGCCCCGCGCCCAGCAGCCCACACCGCAGACGAGCGGCGACCACGGCCAGGGCCTGGTCCAGTTCGTCCTGGCCGCGCACGAGGGGCAGCGCAACACCCGCCTGTTCTGGGCGGCCTGCCGCGCCTACGAGGACGGCATCGGCCCGGCCCTGGTCGATCCCCTGGTCGAGGCCGCCCTCAACACGGGCCTGACCGAACGCGAGGCGCGCGCGACGATCGCGTCGGCGGCACGGATGACGGGGCACCGGCCGTGAGACCGGGGCACCCGCAGCACTGAACAGAGGAACTGCATGCACCACCGCCCCAGAGTGCGGACCATGTCGCTGTCCCGCGTGGTCCTCGCCTCCGGCCGCTGCGTCGACCTCGCCGACCTGCGCCTTGCGTCGACGTACGGGGGAATGCCGGAGGGCTACCCCTGCAGGCCGGTCAACGACATGGTGATCAAGGGCCTGATCCGGGCCGCCGAACGCACCTGCCCCGCCACCCCGGTCCACCTCGTCCCGCCGCCGCGCGAGTACCCGCACCAGTACGCCGGTGCCCTCGGCCCGGTCGAGGTGCTGCCGTCCGTCGCGTGCGTCGGCACGTTCCGCTCCACGGCACTGGACCCGGCCCATGATCCGCTGCTGTACCGCTCGGCCCTCACGGTGATCTGGTTCCAGCCGACGACCCGGATCCCGTCCGAGTGCGATGCGGAGGCTTCGTTGCGCGAGCTGGACTGGGACGAGCTGGCGCGGGATTGCGAACTCTAGTCTGCATTTCGCGCCAGTGCGTCACCCCTTCCGACCCTGCTGACTCTCCCTCACCGACCTTCCGGATAAGGCTTGTTGGGCCAATATCAACGGAGCACACTGCTCGGCATCGAATTCCGGAGCCGAGTGCGCTCCGCGCGACGGGGGATCTCATGCCGAACACTTCATCCAGATCAGCCCTGCCCTGCGCCGCTCCCGCCCGAAGGTGACGTCGTATGGCCAAGAGGCGCGTCGGTGAAATCGTCATCAGTCGAAGAGTTGTTCAAATCGGGCACGAGGTGTACCCGCTGGCGAATATCTCCCGGGTCCAGCTGCTGGAGGTCCGCTGGGGCGGCAGACTCGCCACCTTCCACCCCCTGCGCCGGATGCTCTCGGTGGCCGTCGTGGCGGGTGTGGTCGTCGCGGCAGCCGTACTGGTGCCGCCCGAGCTCCCGGCCGGCACCGATCCCGACATCGAGCAGTTGGCCCACCAGTTCGCCGTCATTGTCGCCGGGCTGGCCGGCGCGGCAATGACGTTCCATCTGGCGGTCTTCCTTTACCGGCTCCTGTTCAGAAAGCGCCGCTATGCCCTCGTCATCGAGACGGCGGGAACCCAGTACACCGCTCTCACAGGAACCGATTTCACCGAGATCCAGCGCATCAAGAGCATCATCGTCGACGCCATCGAGAATCCGCCCTTCCAGGCAATGCACGTACAGGTGCGGGGCGATGTCGTGATGGGCGACAAGGTGGGCCGGGATCAGTACAAGCAGAGCGGACCCGGAAATCGCATGTTCACCTGACGAGCCTCGAAAGGCCTTAAGAAATGTCTGACTTCGTGTACGGAGACAAAGTCGGCCGGGATCAGTACAAGCAGGTCGGCGATCGCAACGTCCAGTCGGTCCGGCACTCGGAAGGCGTCTCCCGGGCCGAGCTGGACGCCGCCGTCGCCGAACTGCGCTCTTTCGTGGCCGAGTTGACCCGGGCCGGTCTGGTCGCCCCGGACGGCAGCGTCACCGATCCCGGCGCGGTGGTCGCCGCGGTGAACTCGCAGCCGGGCCGCTTCCAGGCGCTCGGCAGCGCCATCGCCGGCGGCGCCAAGGACGCGGTCCTGTCGATCGTGCAGGGCGGGGTGGCGGCACTGGTCGCGGCCCTCGTGGGGAAGGTCTGAGACGGCGCGCGTCTTGGGCCCTCCCGACACAAGACAGCTGGGGTGCCGGAAGCGTTCCGGCACCCCAGCTCTGCGACCAGCGGTGGGTGTGGGATTTGAACCCACGGTGACATCGCTGCCACGACGGTTTTCAAGACCGTTCCCTTAGGCCGCTCGGGCAACCCACCTCCGCCGCCGCCCACCTGGGGCGGAGCGGGTACAGCGTACCGGGATCACGGCGGGCCGTGGGCGGCGTGGTCCGGATGAGGTCCGACCGGCACGGACTTGCGCCCGATTTGGTACAGGGTCCGTAATTGGTCATACGGGTGCAACCTTCTCGCCAGAGGTGAACCTCCTCGCTCCGTGCGACGTACGAGTCACGATGGGTGGCGCAGCGGCCGCCCCGGAGGGTCACCTAGGTGCCGAGAGGAAGGGCCGAACAATTTCTCAGGAAATGAACGGCACCAGCCAGGTGCAGGGTCTGGACGGACTCCGCGGTCTGGCCGCACTGTACGTGGTCCTTTTTCACTGCTGGCTGCTGAGCTTCTCGGGCTTTCCCGAGAACTCGGGCCCGTCCTGGCTGGGCTGGCTGATGTACGGCCGTCTCGCCGTCGTCTTCTTTCTCGTGCTGTCCGGATTCTCGCTGGCCATCTCTCCGGCACGCCACGGCTGGCACCAGGGCAGCATTTCCCGGTTCCTGCGGCGGCGCGCCTGGCGAATCCTTCCGCCGTACTGGGCGGCACTCGCACTGAGCCTGATCATCGCCGTCTTCGTGGTACCCGCCTCGCATCACGGTCCGCCGACCGACAGAACAGTTCTCGTGTACGGCTTCCTGGCCCAGGACCTGTTCCCGGCACACACACCGAACGGTGCGTTCTGGTCGATCGCCGTGGAGGCCGAGCTCTATCTCCTCTTCCCGCTGCTGCTCTTCGTCCGGCGCCGCCTGGGCGCGGTGTTCCTGGTCACCGGCGTGACCCTGTTCGCGGTCGTACGGGGGCTGACGGCGGAGGACGGCACCCCGGTCGAGGGCGACTACTGGCTGACCCCGAATCTCGCCCCCGTATTCGTCGCCGGCCTGGTCGGCGCGGGAGTCCTTGTCGCGCGGGAGAGGATCCGGCGCCTGCCCTGGCACTGGCTCGCCGCCCTGGCCGTGATTCCGGTGCTGTCACTCATTGCCGTCAAGGGATCGGCGTGGACGGTGAATCACTACTTCTGGGTGGACCTGGTCATCGCGCCCGCCATGGCGATGTTCATCGCGGCGGTCGCCACCGGGCGCCCCGCCTTTCTGATGCGGTTCCTCGCCACCCGGCCCATGCGCAGCCTCGGCAACTTCTCCTACAGCCTCTATCTCATCCACCTGCCGATCGTCATGATCGTCGTCCGGAAAATCGCCCCGGACTACATGTCGGCCGGACTGCCCACATTCTGTTTCACGCTGATTCTGGCGCTGCCCGCATCGGTCTTTGCGGCATGGCTGTTCGCCGAGATCTTCGAGATGCCGTTCAAGCGAAACAGGTCCTGGAAGTCGATGCTCTCGGCGGGCCGTACAGGCGCGCGTGCCGAGTGGGCGACGAGCCCCGGGGTGAACCGGTCCCCGCAGACGCCGATGCCGGACTCGGCTGCGGCGAGCGAGCATTACTTGCGCGCAGGTGCAGGAGCGGGAAGGTGACAGGCCCGGCCTCGGGGGGGCTCGGGCAACGCACCCGCGCCGCCGACTGATCGGCGGCGCGGGGAGGGACGTGCCGGATCGATCCGCGGGCGGGTCAGCTGTCGCCCGTGCGCGAGCCCAGGGTGAGCTCGACCGTGTGGGTCTTGCCGCCGCGCTCGTAGGTGATCGTGACCTTGTCGCCGGGCTTGTGGGTCCAGATCTCGCCTATGAGGGTCGGGCCGGAGTCGATCACATGGTCGTCGAGCTTGGTGATCACGTCGCCGGGCTTGAGGCCGGCCTTGTCGGCGGGGCCGCCGGACTCGACCGCGGAGGCGCCGCCGGTGCCCTGGTCGGTGATCTTCGCGCCGCCGGAGGAGTCCTCCAGGGAGACGGACGCGCCGATCTTCGCGTAGACCGGCTTGCCGGTCTTGATCAGCTGCTGGGCCACGTACTTGGCCTGGTTTATCGGGATGGCGAAGCCCAGGCCGATCGAGCCGGACTGGCTGGTGCCGCCGAGGCCGCCGCTGCTGGTCGACTGTATGGCGGAGTTGATGCCGATGACATTGCCCGAGGCGTCGAGCAGCGGGCCGCCGGAGTTGCCCGGGTTGATCGAGGCGTCGGTCTGCAGGGCGCTCATGTACGACGCGTTGCTGCCGGTGCCGTCACTGGAGGCCACCGGGCGGTTCTTGGCGCTGATGATGCCCGTGGTCACCGTGTTGGACAGGCCGAAGGGGGCTCCGATGGCGATCGTCGAGTCGCCCACCGCCACCTTGTCGGAGTCGCCCAGGGTGAGGGGCTTGAGGTCCGACGGCGGGTTCTTGAGCTTGATGACCGCGACGTCGTAACCCTGGGCGTGGCCGACCACCTCGGCGTCGTACTTCTTGCCGTTCGGGAAGGTCGCCGTCAGCTTGCCGCCGTCGAGCGCGTCCGCGACGACGTGGTTGTTGGTGACGATGTGGCCCTGGGTGTCGAAGACGAAGCCCGTGCCGGTGCCGCCCTCGCCGCTGTTGGACTCGGCCTCGATGGTCACCGTGCTGGGCAGCGCCTTGGCGGCCACACCCGCGACCGTGCCCGGGTCGCGCTTGACGGAGCCGCCGCTGTCGGACGCGGAGACGGTCGTCGAGCCGGTGTTGTTGTCGTTGTTCTTGGCCAGCGTGTAGCCGAGACCGCCGCCCAGGCCGCCGGCGACCAGCGCGGCCACCAGGATCGCGGCGACGAGACCGCCGCGGCCGGACTTCGGGGAGGACGGCTGCTGCTGGTACGAGGAGCCCCAGCCGGAGTTCGAGCCGCCGCCGCCGTCGGCGTACGACGGGGTCGCGGGCGGCGGGGGCGGCCAGGAGGCGTCCGGGGCCGATCCGCCGGAGCCCTGCTGGGCGCCACCGGACTCCGTCGACGCGTACGCGGGCGCGTGCCCGGCGTGTACCAGCTCCTGCTCCTGGGCGCCGGGGGCGCCCGGAGGCGTCGCCGGGAGTGGGGTGGTCGGCGCGCCACCCTCGGGGGCGGCGGGTGCCGAGGGAGCGGGAGCGTCCACCGGCACGGGGGGTGCAGACGGGGCCGGGGGTACCGCGGTGCCCTCGTTCTCGGTGCTCACAGCTTCTCTCCTCGATCCACGGCTGTTGTTCTCGGTCGCACTCCGTCACGCCCGTTCACGTTGGTCGACGGTCCGTGCGCTGCAGCTGTGCATGTTCCCTTTGTATGCCGTCAGCTTTTCCCATGCGCCGTCAGGGCACCATAAGCGGTGCCTGTGGGTCCGGGGCCTTTCCTTATATAGGCCATGACAGGCAAAAGGGACGCAACCTCTGCTCCTCCGGTCGCACGACTACCCCCTCGCGGTGGCACCATGACGCGGTGACCCACGCACGGCAGCACCGGATTCAAGTCGTCGCCCATCGCGGAGCCTCCGAAGAGGCCCCCGAGCACACCCTGGCCGCGTACAAGAAGGCGATCGAGGACGGTGCGGATGCCCTCGAGTGCGATGTACGTCTGACGGCGGACGGCCATCTCGTCTGTGTTCACGACCGACGCGTCAACCGTACGTCCAACGGGCGGGGAGCGGTCTCGGCGCTGGAGCTCGCCGAACTCGCCGCCCTGGACTTCGGCTCGCGCAAGACGCGGGAGTTCTGGCGCAACCGCGACGAGGAGCCCGACTGGGAGTTCCGGCCCGAGGACCGGGAGGACACCTCCGTACTGACCCTGGAGCGGCTGCTGGAGCTGGTCGCGGACGCGGGGCGGCGGGTGGAGCTGGCCGTCGAGACCAAGCACCCGACGCGGTGGGCGGGACAGGTGGAGGAGCGGCTGATGATGCTGCTCAAGCGGTTCGGGCTGGACGCCCCGGCCTCCGCCGCCGAGTCGCCCGTGCGCGTGATGAGCTTCTCGGCGCGGTCGCTGCATCGCGTGCGTGCCGCCTCGCCGACGCTGCCGACGGTCTACCTGCTGCAGTTCGTCTCGCCCCGGCTGCGCGACGGGCGACTGCCGGCCGGTGTCCGGATCGCGGGCCCCTCGATCCGGATCGTGCGCAATCACCCCGCGTACATCGAGCGTCTGAAACGGGCCGGCCACCAGGTGCACGTGTGGACGGTGAACGAGCCCGAGGACGTGGACCTCTGCGTCGACCTGGGCGTCGACGCCATCATCACCAACCGCCCGCGCGCGGTGCTGCGCCAACTCGGCCGTTGACCGGTCATTGACATGTGTCACTGGTAAAGACCTGTGAAGAACTCTTGACCCTTCCACCCCACTGGCATCATCCTCCGATTCCGGACACCGTCGAAAACCAGCCACACGACTACAGGGAGTGCTCCGGCGCGTTCGGTCCGTATTCGATCGTTGCGAATGCGTCACCGGACCTGGATTGGCCGGTTTCCGGTACAGGCCAATGGGGCATCCACACCGTGGCGTGGGGCAAAGGAGGTCTCGGGGGTGGCGTTGGTGGTGGCACAGGAGGTGCCCACGTCGTCGAGCATGGCCGTACCCCATGGCCCTGCGGGCGTGGGGGAGGCGAGACACCGTATGCGCGAGCAACTGCGCACGGGCGGCGTCTCGGAAGCGGTCATCGACGATGCCGTACTGATTCTTTCCGAACTCTTGAGCAATGCGTGCAAGCACGGCCGGCCACTGGGCGACGCCCTCGCCGGGGACGGAGACGTACGGGCCGCGTGGCGCGTGGACGTGGGCGGTCGGCTCACGGTGGAGGTGACGGACGGCGGCGGGCCCACCCGCCCGGCTCCGGCCACGCCCTCGGTCACCGCGCACGGCGGCCGCGGGCTGAACATCATCACCGCGCTCGCCGACGACTGGGGCGTCCGCGACGACACCCGGGGCGAGGTCACGGTATGGGTCGTCGTGCACGACGACGTTCATGATCCGGACGCCGGGCGCATCCGTGACACCTTCGCTACGCGCGTCACGACCCCGTCGGTCTCGAGGATTCCGGCCATGCCGGGCCTGGACTTCGCGGACGCGTTCGACGATCTGGACTGAACACCTGGCTGTCCACAGGTCCCCGTGGGTCACGGCGTGAACGGCTAGGCTCCCGACGTACGAGACGAGCCGTAACCGGGAGACACCCACGATGGCCAAGAAGCGACCTCAGACGAAGGCCAAGCGCCCGCAGATCACGGATGGAGAGATCCCGGTTGTCGGCGCACGTGAGCCCTGCCCCTGTGGCAGCGGCCGCCGTTACAAGGCCTGTCATGGACGGGCCGCCGCGCACGCCGTGACCGAGCTGGTGCACCGCCCCTTCGAGGGACTTGCGGGCGAGTGCGACTGGGTGGCGCTGCGTGAGCTGGTGCCGGCGGCGACCGTCGAGCTGCCGCTGAAGGGCGGGCTCCCCGAGGGCGTTCCCTCGGTCACGCTTGCGACGGTGCTGCCGATGGCCTGGCCGGCCCTGCGCCGTGACGACGGCTCGGTACTGCTGGGCCTGCAGAACGACACGGCGTCCGGAGACATCAGCCGCGACCTCGCCGACACCCTCCAGCGCGCACTGACCGCCGAGCCGGGCACCCCGGTCGAGGGCCGCCGCGCTCCCGCCGACGGTCCGCGACTGCAGGATCTGCTCGACCCCGAAGGCGCGTTCGAGCCAGTTGTGCACAGCGGCTTCGAGTTCTGGGTCCCGGACTCCGAGAACGCCACCCCGGAAGTGGCCGCCTCCCTGGAGCGGGCCAACGCCGCGGCCATCCCGACCGCGAAGCTCACGGGCGTGGACGCCGCGTACTGGTGCGAGACGCCGGACAAGAACCACCTGCGCTGGGTCATGCCGCACCCGGAGGAGCAGCTTCTGGACGCCCTTGCGCGACTGCACGCGGCGGGCCGGTCGAACCTCGGTGAAGGAACGCGCCTCGTGGGTTCCTTCCGCGCTCACGGGCTCACCGTCCCGGTCTGGGACCTGCCGAGCGGGGTCTCGGCGGAGGACATCGAGAAGCCGGCGGCCGAATTCGCCGAGCGCCTCGCCGCGGCCCTCGCTTCGGACGCGCCGCTGACCCCCGACGAGCGCCGCGCGCGCGGCGGTCTCACCAACCGCCAGGTCACGCTCAGTTGACAGACGGTGACGCGACTCGGTTCGGCTGACCGACCGGTCAGCCGAACCGGATCTTGCGGAATCGGTGGGTCCGGTCACAAGTCCCGCTGGGAACAAGCAAATACGTGACTGGAAAGACCGGATCGAATTTGCGAACCGCCGATCTCTTGTTACCGTTCCAGTAGCCCGGTTGCTGGTGCATCCCCCGTCGCCAGCAACCGGGTCTTTTCATGTGCACGGTCCCTTGACGGAACGCAGCCGTCCGTCAACTGCCCCCGGGTTCCCCGGAGTTGCTCCCGGATCGCAGCAGCAGCGGCCCGCTCCCGCCCCGTGCCGCGAACTCCGCCACCGCCGTGTAGGCGTCCAGCGAACCCTGGGTGCGCCTGCGCGGTGTCTCGCACATCTCCGGCTCGTCCCCGGCGCTCACGTCGCAGTTCATCTGCAGGGTGCGGCCACCGGGTCCCATGAGGCTCAGTGCGGAGTCCAGAGCGCCACCGGTCGCATTGCGGTAGTAGGTGCGCGCCCAGGTTTCCTCACCCTGCGTCAGCACACAGGTCTGCGCCTCGATGCCGTCGGGGGAAGTGAGTTGGGGGCCGCAGCGGGCGGCGGTGGCCAGGCCCAGGCCGAGTTGCAGGGCGGCGGAGGCGGTGGGTGTGAGGGAGGGTGCCTTGGCGTCCTCGTCGCGCGGGGAGGCACGTACGGCTTCGCGAGCGGGAGCACGTACGACGACGCGGCCTTCGTCACCCACCGGTCCCGCGGATGCCACGGCCAGCGGCAGCGCAACCGCGCACACCACGATGCCCGCGAGAGCGGGCAGACGGAGGTTCATACTCCGGAAGATAACGACCGCAACCGGGCGCGCCGTTCCGTGCGCGCCCGACACCCCTACAACTCGGGCGCGCTCACACCCGTACGAGTGAGGGCCTCGACGGCGGCGTCCACCACGGGCTCGACGTCGGGCACCCAGGGGGAGGCGGAGCCGGGCAGCGGAGCACGCTCCCAGCGGATCTCGCCCTCGCCGGTCTCGGACGGGGGCAGGGCCAGATAGCCGCCCTCGCCGTGGAAGCGGAGGGAACCGGGGACGAAGTCCTTGGCGTAGAGGAGCTCGCCCAACTGCTCCATGGAGTACGGCTTCACCAGGATCGCCCAGCGGCTGGGCGAGGCCACGACCGGGCCGAGGCGCATGCCCATGCGGTCGAGCGCGGTCAGCGCGTGCGAGGCGGCGAGGGCCGGCAGGCTCACCGCGCAGGGGGCCTTGCCGCCGGTGGCCAGGACGATCGGCGCGGCGGGCCGGTTGGCCCACCACCAGCGCACCATGCGGGCGTCGGTCGTGGCCGCGAGGAGGCCGGGATCGAAGGGGTGCGCGCCGGGCACCGTGCACTCGGGGTCGGGGCAGCCGCAGCGGGAACGCCCCTGCGGGTCCGCCGCCACACCCGGGAGTACGGGCCACTGCCATTCCGTCGCGAAGGTCAGGGCCGCGCTGATCAACTCAGGCCTTCCGTCGCTGCGCTTGGACAGGAGCCTGCGTCGCCTTCCGAGGATCTCGCGCATGAGCGCTCGTTCCTTTCCGTTGCACCGCTGGCAACACCGTGGGGGCCACATCACACCATGTGTCGATCACTTCACTGTGCGTACCTGTTGGCGCATCACACCCCTGCCGGAGGCAAGGGGAACCCCTATGGGTCGAACGTTGACTGCATCCGCGGCAGCCTCGTCCATGCTGCATCCATCAAAAGCATGGGCGTGGCGTGGGGGTGGCGAAGTCTGGCGTTTTGCCGTCCCGCGTATTTCTCTTCGCCTCCGCCACGGGAGGATGGGGCACGGTCGTCGGTGGCTAAGACGCCCGGGTCGGTCACCAGGTTCCGGGTGGCTGTCAACCACCCCTGGTCTTCTCCGAGTACGTACCCATCACGACCGCTGTGACGCTCTGTGGAGCAAGCCCAGTCGACCGCAATACCCCGTTACCCGAGTCAGTTTTAAGCCAACTTTGCCTTTTGGCAAGGGGACCACTGGTAACCCATGGACACCAGGAATCCCGGCAGGACAATGCTGGACATCCCCTCACGAGTGCGTGTACATGTGGAGACACTGCTAGCGGCGCAGAATGACATGGGGGTTTGCGATGCTTTTGAGCAATACGCACCGGTCGGAAAGCCGGACGCCATGAACGCCCCTCACGCTCCGAAAGTGGCCGGAATCGATTCAACGGTTCCATCGCCCGCACACACTGTCGCGCCCGCGCCCCCCGCCTCGGGCTCCTCTCCGGTCTCCCCGCCGCATCCACCGGGGGCGTTGCTCCAGGACCGGCTCGCCGGCTGGGTCTCGGACCTCACGACACTTCACGAACTCACCGAACGTCTGGCCCGCACGGACTCACTAGCCGACGCCCTGACGGAACTGCTGCACGCCGGAGCCGCCCTCGTGGGTGCCCGGCGCGGTCTCGTCGTGCTGGAACCGGGCGACGGGCTCGGTCCGGACACGACGATCGGCCTGGGCCTCGCCCGTGCCGACCTCGGTCACATCGAGACCGTGCCGCGCAGTGCCATGTCGTACGGCCGCATCCTGGACGGACTGCCGGGCGCGGACGGCGAGATCGCACAGCCGGACCTGTTCGCCGAGGACGGTCTCGATCCCCGGCACCGCGAGGTGGCCGCCCGCCTCGGCTACGCCGCCTGCTACGCGCTCCCCCTGGCCACCGAGTCCGCGGACCGTCTCGGCGCCGCCGTGTGGCTGTACGACGAGCCCGCCGAGCCGGTCGAGCGCCAGCGGCACCTGGTCGGGCTGTACGCCCGTTACGCCGGTGAACACCTGGCCCGGCTGGTCGAACTGGAGCGTACGCGCGCGTGCATGGCGACGATGGCCGAGGAGCTGCTGCCGTCCCGGCTCCCCCGCGTCGCCGGAGTGCAGCTCGCCGCCCGGCACCGCACCGGCCCGCGCGGGGGCGGCGACTGGTTCGACGCACTGCCGCTGCCGGACGCAGCGCTGGGCCTTGCGGTCGGCTCGGTGACCGGTTCCGGGCCGAGCGCGGTCGCCGCGATGGGACGGCTGCGGGCCTCCTTGCGGGCGTACGCCGTGATGGAGGGCGAGGATCCGGTTGCGGTCCTGTCCGACCTGGAGCTGCTGCTCCGCCTCACCGAGCCCGCCCGCTCCGCGACCGCCCTGTTCGCCTACTGCGAGCCTTCTTTGCGCAAGATCACGCTGGCCGGTGCCGGGCACAGCCCGCCGTTGCTGATCGGCGATCGGCGCATCGAGTTCGTGGAGACGTCCGTGTCCGCGCCGCTCGGCATGCTCGCCTGCTGGGAGGCGCCGAGCGTGGAGTTCCAGGTGGAGCCCGGCGAGACGGTGCTGCTCTACACCGACGGCCTGCTGCACCGCACCGGCGACGCCACCGACCGTGCCTTCGCGCGGCTGCACGCGGCGGCGGCCGGAGTGCCCAGGGCGCTGCGGCACGACCCCGACGCGATCGTCGACCACGTGCTGCGGACGGTGCTGCCGGACGGGCTCGACGCGGCCGACGGCGAGGAGGACGTGGTCCTGCTGGCGGCGCGTTTCGAGTAGGAACCGGTAACAGGTCTTCCGCCCCAGGGCCCCCTTCCGTACGACCGTACGATGGAGGGGGTCCAGTGCCGTATCGAGGAGGATGACCGTGGCCGACGAGCTCACCCCGGAGACCCCGGAAGAGAGCGCAGAAGAGCCGATCAAGCAGCGCAAGAACGGCCTGTACCCGGGCGTGTCCGACGAGCTGGCCGAGAGCATGAAGTCCGGCTGGGCCGACACGGAGCTGCACGACCTGCAGCCGATCGCCCAGGCCGCCGAGACCGCCGCACGGCGCTCCGCGCTGTCGGCGCGCTTCCCCGGTGAGCGTCTGGTGATCCCGGCGGGCAATCTCAAGACCCGCTCGAACGACACCGACTACCCCTTCCGGGCGTCAGTCGAGTACGCGTACCTCACCGGCAACCAGACCGAGGACGGCGTCCTCGTCCTGGAGCCGAACGCCGAGGGCCACGACGCGACGATCTACCTCCTGCCGCGCTCCGACCGCGAGAACGGCGAGTTCTGGCTCTCCGGCCAGGGCGAGCTGTGGGTCGGCCGCCGGCACTCGCTCACCGAGGCGGAGAAGCTGTACGGCATCCCGGCCTCCGACGTGCGCGAACTGGCGGATGCACTGCGCGAGGCGACCGGTCCGGTGCGGGTCGTGCGCAGCTACGACGCGGGCATCGAGGCGGCCCTCACCGACAAGGTCACCGCCGAGCGCGACGAGGAGCTGCGCGTTTTCCTCTCCGAGGCGCGTCTCGTCAAGGACGACTTCGAGATCGGCGAGCTGCAGAAGGCCGTCGACTCGACCGTGCGCGGCTTCGAGGACGTCGTGAAGGTCCTCGACAAGGCGGAGGCGACCTCCGAGCGCTACATCGAGGGCACGTTCTTCCTCCGCGCGCGCGTGGAGGGCAACGACGTCGGCTACGGCACGATCGCCGCCGCCGGACCGCACGCGTGCACGCTGCACTGGGTGCGCAACGACGGGCCGGTGCGCTCCGGTGAACTGCTGCTCCTGGACGCAGGCGTCGAGACGCACACGTACTACACCGCCGACGTCACGCGCACGCTGCCGATCAACGGGCGCTTCAGCGAGATCCAGAAGAAGATCTACGACGCCGTGTACGACGCCCAGGAGGCCGGGATCGCGGCCGTGCAGCCGGGCGGCAAGTACCGGGACTTCCACGACGCCGCGCAGCGGGTGCTGGCCGAGCGGCTCGTCGAGTGGGGGCTGGTCGAGGGGCCCGTGGAGCGGGTGCTGGAGCTCGGGCTGCAGCGGCGGTGGACGCTGCACGGGACCGGGCACATGCTCGGGATGGACGTGCACGACTGCGCTGCCGCGCGGGTGGAGTCGTATGTCGACGGGACGCTGGAGCCGGGGGTGGTTCTCACGGTTGAGCCCGGTCTGTACTTCCAGGCCGATGACCTGACGGTGCCGGAGGAGTACCGGGGGATCGGCGTTCGGATCGAGGACGACATTCTGGTGACCGAGGACGGGAACCGGAACCTCAGCGCGGGGCTGCCTCGGCGGTCCGACGAAGTCGAGAGCTGGATGGCTTCTTTGAAGAGCTGACGTCGGATCGATGGCCGGGTACGAAGTGGGTGCCCGGCCATTGGTTTGCGGTCTGCGGGTAGGTGGGGGGCTGGTCGCGCCCGCGCGGCGGAGCCGCACATGTATGCAGCCCCGCGCCCCTTCGGGGCGCGTCCACTCACGGGGGAGATTCGTGAACGACTTCTGGTCCGGCGTTGGTGTCGATCTGCATCTGGAGCCGGATCCCGGAGACGGGCGCCGGGTCGGGCTCGAGCGGGCCCTTCGGGATGCCGTGCGGGACGGGAGGCTGGCGCCCGGGACGCGGCTGCCCGCCACCCGGCGGCTCGCCACCGAACTCGGCGTCTCTCGGGGGACCGCCAAGGCCGCCTACGACCAGCTTGTTGCCGAGGGGTATCTGACCGCTCGGCAGGGGTCGGGGACCCAGGTCGCCTCCTTGCCGTCCGTTGACGCCGATGCGCCGGAGGCGGCCGCACGCGCGCGTACTCCGCGTTTTGATCTGCGGCCCGGGAGTCCGGACGTGGGGGCGTTTCCGGCGGCGGCCTGGCTGCGGGCGCTGCGCCGGGCCATCGCCACGGCACCGCTGCTTGCGTACGACTACGGGGATCCGCGCGGCCGTATCGAGCTGCGCACGGCGCTGTCGGGGTATCTGGGGCGGGCGCGCGGCGTCATCGCGCCGCCCGAGCGGATCGTGATCACCTCGGGGTATGTGCAGGGTCTCGCGCTCCTCACGCGCGTGCTGGACGGCGCCGAGATCGCCATGGAGGACCCGGGGCTGCCGTTCCACCGGGAGGTGGTGCGGCGCAACGGGGGGAGTCCGGTGCCGGTCCCGGTGGACGAACGGGGGCTGTGCGCGGGGGAGTTGGGCGACTTCAGGGCCGTCGTCGTCACTCCCGCCCACCAGTACCCGACCGGCGTGACACTGCACCCCGAGCGGCGGCGGGCGCTCACTGGCTGGGCACGCGCGCGTGGCGGGCTGATCGTCGAGGACGACTACGACGGGGAGTTCCGCTACGACCGCCAGCCCGTCGGGGCGCTGCAGGGGATGGCGCCCGGGCAGGTCGTCTACCTCGGTACGGCCTCCAAGACGCTGGGGCCCGCGCTGCGGCTCGGCTGGATGGTGCTGCCGCCGCACCTGGTCGACGCGGTCGCCGACGCCAAGCTGCACAGCGATCACCACACCGAGTCCATCGGCCAGTTGGCGCTCGCCGAGCTCATCGACAGCCATGCGTACGACCGGCACGTGCGCGCGTGCCGGCTCAGATACCGCAGACGCCGGGACCAGCTCCTGGACCGGCTCGGCGGTCGGCGCACCGTGCGCGGGATCGCCGCCGGGCTGCACGCGCTCGTGGAGGTCGCCGACGAGGCGGCGGTGCTGGAGCGGGCCGAGGCCGAGGGACTCGCCGTCGGACACCTGGGCGACCACTGGCACACGCCCGGCGAGGGACGCCCGCAAGGGCTCGTCGTCGGGTACGGGACACCCCGGGAGCGGGCGTATCCGGAGGCGCTGGAGGTGTTGGGGAAGGTGCTGGCCGACAGCTGAACCAAGGGGCTGGGCGACCGCTGAATCAGGGGCCGGGCGATCGCTGAATCAGATGCTCGGCAAGCTGAATTGGGCCAGTGAAATGCTCACCCATTGGGCCTGCCGACCGACCCAATGTGCTTCTAGCGTCGTAGACATGACCAATCGCCTCGTCCCGCCCGCGGGCCCACAACGCGTCCTGGCTCTCGCCCAGTTGACGAACTCCATCGGCGACGGCGCCTACTACGTGACCTCGGCGCTCTACTTCACGCATGTCGTCGGACTCGCCCCCGCGCACGTGGGGCTCGGGCTGACCGTCGCGTGGGCGGTCGGGTCGGTGGCGGGGGTGCCGCTCGGGCGGCTCGCCGACCGGCGCGGGCCGCGTGGGACGGCCGTACTGCTGGCGCTGGGAACTGCGGCGGCGGTCGGTTCGTTCCTGGTGGTGCGGGGGTTCGTTCCGTTCGTCCTCGCCGCCTGCGCTTACGCGACGGCGCAGTCGGGTCTGGCGGCGGCCCGGCAGGCGCTGCTGGCGGGGTTGGTGACGGCCGGGGAGCGGACGGGGCTGCTCGCGCATCTGCAGTCGACGCTCAACGCCGGGCTGGCGGTGGGCGCGGGGCTCGGCGGGCTGGCGTTGCAGGCCGGGACACGGGCGGCGTATCTCGGGGTGTTCGCGTTGGACGCCGTGAGCTTCCTGGTGTGCGCGGGCGTGCTGTCGCGGCTGCCGGCGGTGGCGCCCGTCACCGTACGGAAGCGGGACACGCGCGGAGTGCTCCGCGACCGGCCCTACGCGGTGGTCGCGCTGCTCAACACCGTTCTGCTGCTGCGGATGCCGCTGCTGAGTCTGGGGCTGCCGCTGTGGATCGCGGAGCGGACCGCGGCTCCGGCCTGGCTGGTCTCCGCGCTGTTCGTCCTCAACACCGGGGCGGTGATGCTGTTCCAGGTGCGGATGGCGCGGGGTGTCACCGGGCTCGCGTCCGCCACACGTGCGGTGCGGCGGTCGGGGTGGGTCATGCTCGCGGCGTGCGCGGTGTTCGCGCTGTCGGCCGGAGTGTCGCCGTGGGTGGCGGTGGGCGCCCTGGGGGGCGGGGCGGTGCTGCAGGTCGTCGCCGAGATGGGGCAGTCGGCGGGTTCCTGGCAGCTGTCCTTCGACCTCGCGCCCACCGACCGGGTGGGCGAGTACCAGGGGTTCTTCGGGACGGGGGTGACGGTGGCGCGGACCTTGGGACCGCTCGTCCTGACCTCGCTGCTGGTGGGTTGGGGGACCCCGGGGTGGCTCCTGCTGGGCGGCGTCACGGTGGTGGCGTCGTACGCGATGGGGCCGGCGGCGCGCAGGGCCGCCGGCCGGTCGGACCGGGCCGTCAGGCAGCCCGAGCCCACGCTTGTGCGCTGAGGGGGAGGGAGTCCAGGAACAGGGCTCCGGCGAGCAGGCCCGCACTCCCCCGCGGGCTCCACGCGCGCGCGTGCAGGTCGGCGTCGAGGGCCACCAGCGCCTGCGCGCCCGCCTCGGTCGCCGCACCGCCCGCTTCGAGCACGCCCCGGGCGCCCGCCTGGACGTGCCGCAGCCCCAACGGGCCCGCGGTGTACAGCAGTTCCGTGTCCTGGAGGGTGGACATCACGGTGAGCAGGGCGTCCAGCCGCGCCTGTGCCTCGGTGGCGCCGGCCGAGCGGGCCGCGGCGAGCGCGTCCAACGCCCGCCGTACGTGCGGGAATCCGGCGCGGGCCTCACCGCGGGCGCCCGCGGCGCCGTACTTCGCGGAGATCGACGAACCGCGCGAGGGCCTGCGCGGAGCGCCCTTGTCGTTGAAGGCGGCGATCTTCTTCGCGGCGGCGGCCACGTCCCGCGCTCCGGCGCGGGGGTTGAGCGCGGCCGCCGCGACGAGGAAGCCGAGCGCCCACAGGGCGCCCCGGTGGCCGCCGCCCGCCAGGCCCACCGAGTGCTCGGTGGACCGCCCGATCGAGCCCAGCTCCGCGCGCAGCTGCGGGGTGGGCTCGCCGGTGCGGCGGGCGGCGGCGGCCATCGCCGCGAGGCCGGGGGCCAGCGCCTTGGCCGACCAGCGCAGGGAACAGTGATCTCGACGTCCGGCGGGTACCCCGAGGTCACGTGGGTCGGGCAGGCCCGGCTTGGGAGCCAGGGCCAGCTGCCCGGTCAGCGCCGTCACGGCGGCCTGCGCAAGCGTCTCGTCCTCTCGGCTGCTCATGGGCGCGCCCTACGAGGAGGACGCCGAGGCCGAGGGGCTGGTGCTGTCGCTCGGGGCGTCACTGGGCGGCGTACCCGTCGGAGCGTCGCTCGGCGGGGTGCCACCGCCGCCGCTGCCCGCGCCCGTGCTCTCGGCGTCCGGGTCGATGCCGAGGGTCAGGAAGCCCTTGTAACCCTTGGACGGGTCCTTCTTGTGCACGGCCTTGAGGGTCAGCAGACCGCTGGAGGCGCCACCGCCGTCGTAGACCATGTCGTCGGCGAGGACGGTGTAGCTGCCGGTGTGCTTGGAGTACGGCTCGAGCGTGAAGATCTCCTCGGCGATGTCGTCGTCCAAGAAGAGCTGGCCCGTGTAGTTGACCTTGCCGCCCTCGTAGGTGCCGTCCTCCTTCTCGCCGCCCGTGTGCACCTTCACGTGGATGTGGCAGGTGCGCGGGGTGTACCAGCCGGGGAAGATCGTCTCAACTTGACGACCCCATTGGCGTTGGCGATCTGGTAGCCGCGCAGGTAGGTGTTGTCGTTGGCGGAGTCGCCCTCCTCGCTCTCCGCTGGCGCGGAGCCGCCGGGGTTGGCGGTGGTGTAGCCGGAGTAGTAGCCCCAGGCGTCGCAGTGCCAGATCTCCACGGCCGCGCCGGAGACCGGCGTACAGCCGTCGGTGGCGTCGACGACGGTCAGACGCAGCGTCAGCGGGACGCCGGCCTTGCCCTCGGTGATGTCCTTCCGCACGAGCGCGCCGTCGAGGTAGTAGGGGCCCTCGGTGACGCTGGTCATCAGCGTCATGCACTCGCTGCTGGTGGAGGTCGCCGACGCGGTGGCCTCGGCGTCCGTGGTCGTGTCGGCGAACGCCGACTGGTAACCGGCGACGGCGAGCCCGCCCGCCGCGACCGTGCCGCCGGTCACCGCGATGGCGCGGCGCCGGCTGATCGACTTGTCTCTGTGGTTTCCCGTCATGATCCGGAACGTATGGACGCCGGCCGTCAGGGGTGTATGGCGGGCCTTAGGAGGAGCTGTGAATGCTAAGGAAGCTGAAGTTCCGGTTACCGTCGGACCGTTGTGCAGCTCTTGCCTGCCTTTGCATGCTTCACACCGCCATCAGCGGTGCGTCCTCCCGCCACTTGAGGATCTTGTCGAAGCTCACCACCGCACCGGCCCGCCCCGGCTTGTTGCCGATGTGGACATGATCGGCGAGCTCCCGGATGAGGCCCAGCCCCCGGCCGTGCTCCGCGTCGGCGCGCGCGGGACGCGGCGGCAGGGCGGCCGCGAACCCCGGGCCGGAGTCGGCGACTTCGATACGGCACTTCTCGCCGTCGAGGTAGGCGGTGACCCGGTACGCCTCCGAGGGCATGCCGTGTGCGCCGACCGCGCCATGCTCCACGGCGTTCGCACAGGCCTCACTGAGGGCGACGGAGAGGTCGTAGGAGATGTCGGGGTCGACGCCCGCCGTCTCCATGGTGCCGAGCAGCAGGCGTCTGGCGAGCGGGACGCTCGCAGCTTCACGCCGGAGATGGAGTGACCACCAGATGCTCATGCTCCAGCCTCCCGGCCGCGACTCGACATACCGTTTCTTATTGCCGCGAGTGGCCGGGTGTAAGCACGGAGTTGACGTGATGCCGCCCATATGGGCGATGCGTCCCGAACGGAATCGGTGTATGCGCCGGAACGGAACCGGCGCATGTGCGGGTGGTTCCCACCATAAAGTGATCTTCCGGTTCGTACGGCATCTTGCGGACCTGCCGTATGGCACCCACAAGGCCAGTGCGATGATGAGCCCGCCATGACTGCCCCCCACCAGCGCACGGCGCGCTCCGGAAAGGATCTCCGGATACTGAGGGCCGCGGTGTTCGCCGCGGTCTGCGTCGTGCTGGCCGCGGCCGGTCACACGCTCGCCTCCTGCGCCACGGTGCCACTGTGGACGCTCGGCGCGGGATTCGCGGGGACCGCCCTGGTCGTGGTGCCGCTCGCCGGACGCGCACGCTCGCTGCCGGGGATCGCGGCGCTGCTCGCGGGCGGGCAGACCGTGCTGCACACGCTGTTCGGGCTGGGGCAGCACACGACGATGTCGGCCGGCACGATGTCGATGCCGTCGGTGTCCGACGCCTCCCTGGTCGAGCGGGCGGCGCGGCTCGTGTGCGGGACCACCGCGGCGGCGATCAGCCCCGCCCAGGCCCGCAGGATCCTCGCCGACGCCCGGCTCTCCCCGGACACGGCCATGGACATGGGCTCCATGCACCACTCGGCGGACGCCGTCTCCGCCACCGCGACTTCCCCGGCCTCGCTGCTGCCGTCCCTGCCGATGCTGCTCGGCCACGTCCTCGCGGCGATCGCCGCCGGCTGGCTGCTGCGCCGCGGGGACCTGGCGCTGCTGCGGCTCGTCGAACTGTCCGCACTGTCGGCGCATTCGGTCGCCGAAGGGGCGCTCGTACGGTCCTTGCGCGGGGCGCTCGCGCTGGTGCGCGCCCTGCGTGCCGGGCTCCCGGGAGCGCCGGGGGCGGGCCCGCGACCGCCGCGCACCGCCCTGTTCGTACCGCCGAAGCCCCGTGGCTGCGCACTCCAGCACACGGTGATCAGGCGCGGCCCGCCGCCCGCCGCCGCACTCGTTCTCGCCGCCTGACGCGACGCGACCGCCACTCCGTGATTCCGGGGTCGAGGGGCCGCCGTCGCGCGGCACACGCGCGTGCCCGTTGCCGACCGACAGGTCATCTCCACGCACGCGTACCCCTCTTCAGCACCAGACCTCACTCGAAGTGGAGTGCATCCGTTCATGAAGGCTTCCCGTCTCGCCGCCACCGGCGCCGTCGCCGCCTCTGCCGTCGTCGTCCTGTCCTCGCCCGCCTTCGCGCACGTCAGCGTGCAGCCCGAGGGCACGGCCGCCAAGGGTGGTTACGCCGTCGTCGACTTCAAGGTCCCCAACGAGCGCGACAACGCCTCGACCACCAAGCTCGAGGTCAGCTTCCCGACCGACCACCCGCTGGCCTCGGCGATGCCGGCGCCGATCGACGGCTGGGACATCAAGGTCACCAAGGCCAAGCTGGCCAAGCCGATCGAGATGCACGGCGAGAAGATCAACGAAGCCGTCTCCAAGATCACCTGGACCGCGAGCGGCGACGGCATCAAGCCCGGCTTCTTCCAGAAGTTCCCGGTCTCCGTCGGCACCCTTCCCGAGGACGCCGACCAGCTCGTCTTCAAGGCGCTCCAGACGTACGACAACAAGGAGGTCGTGCGCTGGATCGAGGAGACGAAGGAGGGCCAGGACGAGCCCGAGAACCCGGCCCCGGTCCTCGCCCTGTCCGCCGCCTCCGACGACGAGCACTCGCACGGCTCGTCGGGCGCCGAAGAGGCCAGTGACGACTCGAAGGACACCGAGAACACCGCCGCCGACACCTCCGTCTCCGCCGACAGCAGCGACACCACCGCGCGCGTGCTGGGCGTCGTGGGCATCGTCGTCGGCGCGCTGGGCGTGGCGTACGGCGTGCTCGCCGGCCGTCGACGCAGCGACGCCTGAGGACCGTTCCTTCCGTGTGCTGCACCGGGGTCGCAGGACCCCGGTGCACACCGGAGCTCTCACATCTGGGACATTTTTCTATGCGCAAGAAGACGTTCGCCGCGGCCGCCCTGCTCGCCGCAGCCTCCCTGACCCTCTCCGCCTGCGGCAGCGGCGACGACAGCAACTCGCCCGTCGCCGTGGTCTCCGAGGACACCTCGCAGAAGGCCGCGACGATCCTCGACCGGCCCTTCGAGAAGCCGGACCTCGTGCTCACCGACACGCAGGGCAAGAAGTACGACTTCCGCAAGGAGACGGCGGGCAGGCCGACCTTGATCTACTTCGGTTACACCCACTGCCCCGACATCTGCCCGACGACGATGAGCAACCTCGCCGTCGCCAAGAAGCAGCTGCCCAAGGCCGAACAGGACAAGCTGCAGGTGGTGTTCGTCACCACCGATCCCAAGCGCGACACCCCGTCCGAACTCGGCAAGTGGCTCAAGGGCATCGACCCCCAGTTCATCGGCCTGACCGGCGACTTCTCCACCATCCAGGCCGGCGCCCGCACCCTCGGCATCTCCATCGAGCCGACCCACAAGGACAAGAAGACCGGCAAGACGGTCTCGGTGCACGGCACCCAGGTCATCGCCTTCTCGCCGAAGACCGACGGCGGTTACGTCCTCTACGGCGAGGACGCCGGCGTCGACGACTACACCAAGGATCTCCCCAAGATCGTCAAGGGGCAGAACCCGTGAGGCGGCTCGCCCCCACAGCTCTGGTGATGACCGGTGCCCTCGCCCTCGCCGGCTGCGGCGGCTCCGGCGACGACAGGCCCGAACTGGCCGTCAGCGCCTCCTACATGCCCCAGCCGGTGACGGAGGAGATGGCCGCGGGCTTCTTCACCGTCGCCAACAAGGGCGGCGCCAAGGACGAGCTGACCTCCGTCACCAGCGGCGCGGCGGGCAGCGTCACCATGCACAGGACCGTCGGGCAGACCATGGAGGAGGTCGAGTCCCTCGACGTCCCCGCACATGGTCAACTCGTGTTCAAGAGCGGCGGCAACCACCTGATGTTCGAGAACCTGAAGCGGAAGCTGAAGCAGGGCGCGACGGTCACCGTCGAACTGCACTTCGCCAAGTCGGGCCCGATCAAGGTTGAGATGCCGGTCAAGTCGGCCACGTACAACCCCGCGACCGGCCACTGAGGGAGACCACCGTGACGCAGACCATCACCCCCCGCCGTGTGCGGACCCTGGTGCTGCTGTTCCTGGCTGTCGTCGGAGCGCTTCTCGCCGGTGCCGCACCGGCCTCCGCTCACGCCGCGCTGACCGGCAGCGACCCCGCACAGGGGGTGGTGGTCGACAAGGCGCCCACCCAGGTCTCGCTCTCCTTCTCCGAGAAGGTCGCCACCTCGGGCGACTCGGTGCGCGTGCTCGACCCCAAGGGCAAGCGCGTCGACAACGGCAAACCGACCGACGTCAGCGGCACGACGTACGCCGTGCAACTGAAGAGCGGCCTGGCCGACGGCACCTACACCGTGGCCTGGCAGGTCGTGTCGGCGGACAGCCACCCCGTCGCCGGGGCCTTCACCTTCTCGATCGGCGCCCCCTCCAAGACCACCGTCGCCGCCTCCGGCCAGGAGATCGGCGGCGGGGTCGTCGGCTGGCTGTACGGATTCGGCCGGTATGTGTCGTACGCCGGCTTCATCGTCATGGTCGGCGGCGCCGCCTTCGTACTGGCCTGCTGGCAGCGCGGCTCCGGCGTCAAGGCTCTGCAGCGGCTCGTCGTCTCCGGGTGGCTCGCGCTCACCTCGGCGACCCTGATGCTGCTGCTCCTGCGTGGTTCCTACACCAGTACCGGCAAGGTCGGCGACATCTTCGACCTGAACCTGCTCAGCCAGGTGCTGCAGACCAAGTCGGGCGCGGCACTCGTCTCCCGGCTGCTGCTGCTCGCCGCGGCGGCACTGTTCATCGCCGTGCTCTTCGGCGCCTACGACAAGCGTGAGGACGAGGAGAAGCGGGACCTGACCTTCGGGCTGGCGATCGGCGGATTCGTCGTGGCCGCCGGTCTCGCGGCGAGCTGGGCCATGGCCGAGCACGCCTCCACCGGGCTCCAGCCGGGCATCGCCATGCCCGTCGACGTCGTCCACCTGCTGGCCGTCGCCGCCTGGCTGGGCGGACTCACCGCGCTCCTCGTGGCCCTGTACCGGTCCGACGCCCCGATCGAGGCGGCAGCCGTACGACGCTTCTCACAGGTCGCCTTCTACAGCGTCCTCGCGCTGGTCGCGACCGGTGTCTACCAGTCGTGGCGGCAGCTCGGCTCCTGGTCGGCCTTCACCGACACCGCGTACGGGCAACTGCTCCTCGTCAAGATCGGGCTCGTGGCGCTGCTCGTGGGCATCGCCTCGATCTCGCGGCGCTGGACGGGACGGCTGGCGGACACGGCCGTCGCGAAGCCGCACAAGACAAAGAGGACGGAGGAGACGCAGGACTCGGCCGAGCGCGACGCCCCGGGCGAGAAGGAGCACGCCGCCGCGCGCACCGGTGCCGCAACGGCCAAGAAGTCCGCGTCCGCCAAGACCTCGGACGGCCCGGCATCCGGCGATGGCTCCCAGCGCGCCGCCCAACTCGCCCGGCAGCGGGCCGCGATCGACACCGCCCGCCAGAAGCGGCAGCGCGACGCCGACCCCGACCGGTTCGGACTGCGCCGCACCGTGCTCGCCGAGGCCGGCGTCGCCGTCGTGCTGCTCGCCGTCACCACTGTGCTGACCCAGACCGAGCCGGGACGCACCGAACAGGAGGCCAAGGCGGCCACCTCGTCCTCGTCCTCCTCTTCCGCCACGTCCGACTCGTCGTCCGGGGCACTCACGCTGACCATGTCCTTCAACACGGGCGGCACGGACGGCAAGGGCGTCGTCTCGGTCGACCTCGACCCCGCGCGCGTGGGCGGCAACGAGATGCACGTCTACGTCCAGCGGCCCAACGGCCGCGCCTTCGACGTCCCCGAGGTGAAGGTCGCCTTCACCCTCGAGGCCAAGAAGATCGGGCCGTTGCCCGTCAACCCCGACCACGTCACCACCGGACACTGGACGGCGAACGGGGTCCAGATCCCCATGGCCGGCGACTGGAAGGTCGCCGTGACCGTGCGGACCTCCGACATCGACCAGGTGACCGTCTCCAAGAACGCGCAGATCGGCTGAACCGCACCATGGCTGACCAGTCCATCCCGGAGGCACGCAGTCCCGAGGTGCCCTCGCAGGAGCCCGTCCCCCCGAACACGCCCTCCAAGGACGGCATTTCACGCCGCACGCTCCTGAGCACCGCCGGCGCCACCGGCCTCGTGCTCGGCGCGGCCGGTGGGGCCGTGGGCTATGCCGCCGCACCCTCCGAGGCCACTCCGCTCAGCTCCCTCGGCGCGGACATGGCAATGTTTCACGGGAAACATCAGCCCGGCATCACCGACGGCCTCCAGGCCAAGGGCCACCTCGTCGCCTTCGACCTGACGGCGGGCGCCGGCCGCAAGGAGGCGGCCGCCCTGCTGCGCCGCTGGTCGGCCACGGCCGAGCGGTTGATGGCGGGCGAGGCGGCCGCGCACGACGACACGGACGTCGCCCTGGACGCGGGCCCGTCCTCGCTCACCCTCACCTTCGGCTTCGGCCACAGCTTCTTCGCCCGCACCGGCCTGGAGAAGCAGCGGCCCGTCTCCCTCGACCCGCTGCCCGACTTCTCCTCCGACCACCTCGACAAGGCGCGCAGCAACGGAGACCTGTGGGTGCAGATCGGCGCCAATGACTCCCTCGTCGCCTTCCACGCCCTGCGCGCGATCCAGAAGGACGCAGGCAGCGCGGCCCGCATCCGCTGGCAGATGAACGGCTTCAACCGCACGCCGGGCGCCACGGCCCACCCCATGACGGCCCGCAACCTCATGGGCCAGCTGGACGGCACCCGCAATCCGAAGCCGACGGACTCCGACTTCGACAAGCGGATCTTCGTGCCCGCGACCGGCTCGAACGACCCGTCGTGGATGGCGAACGGCTCCTACGCCGTCGTACGCCGCATCCGCATGCTCCTCGACGACTGGGAGAAGCTGTCGCTCCAGGCCCAGGAGAACGTCATCGGGCGCCGGAAGTCGAACGGGGCGCCGCTGTCCGGCGGCTCCGAGACGACCGCGATGGACCTCGACAAGGCGGACGCCAAGGGCGAGTACCTCGTCCCCATCAACGCCCATGCCCGGATCACGCGGCCCGACCAGAACGGCGGTGCCGCGATCCTGCGCCGCCCGTTCTCGTACCACGACGGCTTCGACGCGGACGGTGTCCCGGACGCCGGTCTGCTCTTCGTCTGCTGGCAGGCCGACCCGCTGCGCGGCTTCGTGCCGCTCCAGCGCAAGCTCGACCGCGGCGACGCCCTGTCCAAGTACATCCGCCACGAGGCGAGCGCCCTGTTCGCGGTGCCGGGCGGGGCCGCGAGGGGCGAGTACGTGGGGCAGAAGCTGCTGGAGGCGTGAGACCCCGGCGTTCGCCAGGGCCGGTCGGGAGGGCTCTCGTGAGATGCGTGAGCCTCGGTTCCGCAAGCCCATTAGGGTGAGGTCATGCCAGCGAGCTACGCGTATCTCGGCCCCGAGGGCACCTTCACCGAAGTCGCCCTGCGCACCCTTCCCGAAGCAGCCACCCGGGAACTGATCCCCTACGTGTCCGTGCAGTCCGCGCTCGACGCGGTCCGCGCCGGCGAGGCCGAGGCCGCCTTCGTGCCGATCGAGAACTCCGTCGAGGGCGGCATCACCACCACCCTCGACGAACTCGTCGCGGGCGCACCGCTGATGATCTACCGCGAGGTGCTGCTCTCGATCACCTTCGCGCTGCTGGTCAGGCCGGGCACGAAGCTGTCGGACATCAAGACGGTCTCCGCACACCCGGCCGCCCAGCCCCAGGTGCGGAACTGGCTCAAGAGCAACCTCCCGGACGCCCACTGGGAGTCGGCCGCCTCGAACGCGGACGCCGCGCGCCTGGTCCAGGAGGGCCAGTACGATGCCGCGTTCGCCGGCGAGTTCGCGGCCGCCCGCTACGGCCTGGAGGCGCTGGAGACCGGGATCCACGACGCCGAGAACGCGCAGACCCGCTTCGTGCTGGTCGGACGGCCCGCCCGGCCCGCGGCGCCGACCGGCGCGGACAAGACGTCCGTCGTGCTGTGGCAGCGCGACGACCACCCCGGCGGTCTGCGCGATCTGCTGGGCGAGTTCGCCACCCGCGGCATCAACCTGATGCTGCTGCAGTCCCGCCCGACCGGCGCCGGCATCGGCAACTACTGCTTCTGCATCGACGCCGAGGGTCACATCTCCGACCGCCGGGTGGCCGAGGCCCTGATGGGGCTCAAGCGGATCTGTCTGGAAGTGCGCTTCCTCGGCTCGTACCCGCGCGCGGACGTGGGCGTCGAGGACGTCAGCGCACCGCGGCTCGGCACCTCGGACGAGGAGTTCGTCACGGCCTCGGACTGGGTCGCGCGCTGCCAGGACGGCCGGTTCTGACCCCGGTCTTACCTGCAGATTTTAGTTATCCACAGAAGTTATCCACAGGTTTGCTTCTCGACCTGGGGACAAGTCGACAGTGGAGCATGACCCTGTCGACAAATCGGCCCCCAGCCCACCCTCGGGTTCACCGGCGTGCACATCACCCTTCGTCCACTCTTTTCCTTTGAGCAATCCTTTGGGGTGACCTATTTACACTCGAAAGTGAGGGTAAATACGGTTTGCCCTGGGAATCCTCGGGTTCGCGTCCACGTTTCGGATTGATCAATTCCGAAGTCCACAGATCATCCACACACCCTGTGGATAACTCTTGAGAGGGTGTGGATCGCTGTGGACAACCAGGCGCCAAGTCCCGTTCTCCACAAGGGAATCGGGTCAACCCAGCGCCCGCAGCCTCCCTCGTCCCAGGGAGTGAGACACTTTTTATTGACACGCTCGGCAATTCCCTCATAACTGAACGTAAGCCTCATTTCGGAACGGCTGGGAATGGTGAGTCGTGGGCCGTATCCCCGCACCGGTAGCCTTGACCGCGTGATTGACCTTCGCCTGCTCCGTGAGGACCCCGACCGTGTGCGCGCGTCCCAGCGCGCCCGTGGAGAGGACGTCGCGCTCGTCGACTCTCTCCTGTCTGCCGACGAGCGGCGCAGGTCGTCCGGCGTCCGCTTCGACGAGCTGCGTGCCGAGCAGAAGCAGCTCGGCAAGCTCATTCCCAAGGCCTCCGGTGACGAGAAGGCCGAGCTGCTGAGGAAGGCGAGCCAGCTCGCCGCCGACGTCAAGGCGGCCGACGCCGAACAGACGGAGGCCGACGAGGAGACCAAGCGTCTCGCGCTCCAGCTGGGCAACCTCGTGCACCCCGACGTCCCGGTCGGCGGCGAGGAGGACTTCGTCGTGCTGGAGACGCACGGCACCATCCGTGACTTCGCCGCCGAGGGCTTCGAGCCCAAGGACCACCTGGAGCTCGGCGAGGCGCTGGGCGCCATCGACGTCGAGCGCGGCGCCAAGGTGTCCGGCTCGCGCTTCTACTACCTCACCGGTGTCGGCGCCCTGCTGGAGCTGGCGCTGGTCAACGCGGCGATCGCGCAGGCCACGGAGGCCGGCTTCATCCCGATGCTGACCCCGGCGCTGGTCCGCCCGCGCGCCATGGAGGGCACGGGCTTCCTCGGCCAGGCCGCGGAGAACGTGTACCACCTGGAGAAGGACGACTACTACCTGGTCGGCACCTCCGAGGTCCCCCTCGCGGCGTACCACATGGACGAGATCCTCGACGCCGAGAAGCTGCCGCTGCGCTACGCCGGTTTCTCCCCGTGCTTCCGCCGCGAGGCGGGCACGTACGGCAAGGACACCCGCGGCATCTTCCGCGTGCACCAGTTCGACAAGGTCGAGATGTTCTCCTACGTCGCCCCCGAGGACGCGGAGAACGAGCACCGGCGCCTCCTGGAGTGGGAGAAGCAGTGGCTGACCGGCCTGGAGCTGCCCTTCCAGGTCATCGACGTGGCCTCGGGCGACCTGGGCGCGTCGGCCTCCCGCAAGTACGACTGCGAGGCGTGGATCCCGACGCAGGGCAAGTACCGCGAGCTGACGTCGGCCTCCAACTGCGACAGCTTCCAGGCCCGCCGGCTGTCGGTGCGACTGCGTGACGGCAAGAAGGTGCAGCCGCTGGCGACGCTCAACGGCACGCTGTGCGCCGTACCGCGCACGATCGTGGCGATCCTGGAGAACCACCAGCAGGCCGACGGCTCCGTGTACGTGCCGAAGGTGCTGCGCCCGTACCTGGGCGGCCGGGAGGTCCTGGAGCCGGTCGCCAAGTGAGCGCCGCGTCTCCCTCCGGCACGTTCCCGTACAAGCTGATCGCGACCGACCTCGACGGAACGCTGCTGCGCTCCGACGAGTCGGTCTCGCAGCGCACCCGTGACGCCCTCGCCGCGGCCACCGCGGCGGGCGCCGCGCACATCGTCGTCACCGGCCGCGCGGTCCCGTGGACCCGGCACATCCTCGACGACCTCGGCTACGAGGGTCTCGCGGTCTGCGGTCAGGGTGCGCAGGTGTACGACGCGGGTGCGCACCGCCTGCTGACGTCGGTGACCCTGGACCGGCAGCTGGCGGGTGTGGCCCTGGCCAAGATCGAGGCGGAGATCGGCCCGCTGTACCTGGCGGCCGGCCGTGACGGCCTGGAGGGCGAGGTGCTGGTGGGCCCGGGTTACGCGGTCACCGGCACGCTCCCGTCGACCCCGCTCAGGGACGTGTCCGACCTCTGGGCGGCTCCGCTGAACAAGATCTACATTCAGCACCCTCAGCTGTCCGACGACGAGCTCGCGGACGCGGCCCGCGAGGCCGCGGGCGGTTTCGTCACGGTCGCCATGGCGGGCGAGGGCATCGTCGAACTGTTGCCGCTGGGCCTGTCGAAGGCGACGGGCCTCTCCCTGGCGGCCCGCCGTCTGGGGCTGAAGGCAGCGGACACGATCGCCTTCGGCGACATGCCCAACGACATCCCGATGTTCGCGTGGGCGTCCCGGGGCGTGGCGATGGCCGACGCGCACGAGGAACTGCGGGCGGTGGCGGACGAGGTGACGTCGTCCAACGAGGAGGACGGGATCGCGGTGGTGTTGGAGCGGTTGCTCGCCTGAGCTTCGCGGTTCTCTGTGCCTGAGCGCTCGGGACTACTTGCGGAGGATGCACGGATCGAACGTGCGCGGGGTGCGACCCCCGACCATGGCTCGCTTTGAATCGAACACAGCGCAAGCCAGTGCCTTGCCACTCGGCCAATCCTCCGGGTGGGCGACCCACGCGAGAGCGACATCGCGTGCTCGAAGCGGTCGCCCCGGGCAGCTCCGGGTGCGGAGCGGGTTCGACGGTGGGGTAACTACACCGGAGCCCGCCGCGGGCTGCCCTGACGGGAGCTGGACGTACTGTCGTGCATGGACATCGCCCGGCTCCTCTCCCAGAACGTGGCGCCGGAGCAGCATCCGAAAGTACGGGCGTCCGGCGGTGTGGACACAACCACTGTGCCTGTACGACGAGTTGGACGCCACCGAATAAATCGGCCGTACGAGGTCAGCGGCGCCGCCACCGTCGGCGGCGCCCCTTGCTGAAGAACCACCCGGCGGGCGGCTCGTCGGAGCGCCACGGCTGAGGCTCGGGCTCCTCGTTGCGCCAGCGGGCGGCGAGCATGCGGGCCCGGGCGGACGGTTCGGAGGTCTCGGCGCCTCGTATGAAGTCCTCGTCCAGGACGAGGTCGTCGAAGTCGTCTTCCATCCCCGTTCCTCTCAGCGTTCCTCTCAGCCCAGCATTCCGTTTTGCCCAGTGTGCCCGTACAGGGGTGAAGCCTCCGTCAAGACCGGGGGCGCCCTCACAGGAACCGGGCGCCCCCCTCAGGAACTGTCACTCCTCCCCGGCCAGCGTCAGCGACCGCAGCTTCTGTCCCGCGTACCAGGTGGCCAGGACGGTCACCGCGACCAACAGCACGGTCGCGGTGGTGAGTCCGACGTCCGAGGTGACCAGGTCCCCGCCGGCGACCTTGTGGGCGACGGCCAGCGACCACTGCTGGACGCTGAGCGTGCGCGCACCGGGCACCAGGGAGCCGAACAGCGCCTCCCAGACGAGCGCGTACACGAGCCCGAAGACCACCGCGTGCCGGGACACCGTGCCCAGCAGCAGGAACAGAGCCGCGTAGGCGATGGAGGAGACCAGCGCCGCGACCGTGTAGGCGACGGCGATCTGCTGGCCGTTGCCGTTGAGAATGAAGCCGGCGATCAGGGTGGGCAGCGCGGAGAACACCATGGTCACCGCGATCGCCACGATCAGCTTGGTGAAGATGATCGTCGGCCGCTTGAGCGGCTTGGACAGCAGGTACACGACCGAGCCGTCGTCGATCTCCGGACCGATCGCGCCCGTGCCGGCGATGACGCCGATGATCGGCACCATCGTGGCGAGCGCGAGCCCGCCCAGCAGGTCGGAGGCCGTCTGGTCGTCGGCGCCCGCGAGGCCGCGTACGACCACGGAGATCGCGATCAGCAGCAGGGGCAGGGCGCCCAGGATGAGGGCCCGGCGACGGCCGAGCAAAGCCCGGTAGGTGAGTCGGGCGACTGTGGGGTCGTACATCTTCGGCCTCCTACGCCGCGACCAGATACGAGAACACGGACTCGAGGGACTCGTCGGACGGCGAGACCGTCAGCAGCCGGATGCCGTGGTCGCGGGCGACCTTGGGCAACAGGACCGTGAAGCGGCCGAAGTCGACGGCCTGGATGCGCAACGCGCCCTCCGCGAGGTCGACTTCGATGCCCGACGTCGACGGGTCGGCGATCAGCGCGGCCGCGAGGGCGCGGTCGTCGCTGGAGCGCACCAGGTAGCGGTGCGGGCGGTCGGTCATCAGGCGGCGGATCTTGCGGAAGTCGCCGCTGGCCGCGTGCCGTCCGGCCACCACGACCTCGATGTGCCAGGCGAGTTGCTCGACCTCTTCGAGGATGTGGGAGGAGAAGAGGACCGTGCGGCCCTCGTCGCCCATGCGCCGCAGCAGCTCCATGAGCTGCATGCGCTGGCGCGGGTCCATGCCGTTGAAGGGCTCGTCCAGCAGGAGCAGCGAGGGGTCGTGGACCAGGGCGGACGCCATCTTCACGCGCTGGCGCATGCCCTTGGAGTACGTCGAGATCTTGCGGTCCTGCGCGTACTCCATCTCGACCGTGGCCAGGGCACGTTGGGCAGCCTTGGCGCCCAGGCCGTGCAACTCGGCGTTGGCGACGACGAATTCGCGCCCGGTGAGGAAGTCGTACATCGCCTCGCGCTCGGGGACGATGCCGATGTGCTTGTAGATCGACTCGTTACGCCACACCTGCCGGCCGTCGAGGGTGACGGTGCCGGTGGAGGGGGCGAGGAAGCCGCCCATCATGTTGATGAGGGTGGACTTCCCGGCGCCGTTCGGGCCGAGCAGGCCGGTGACGCCGGGGCCGATCGTCATGGTGATGTCGTTGACGGCGACCACGTTGCCGAACCAGCGGGAGACGTGGTCGATGGAGAGCGTGGTCACAGGCCCACCTTCTTGTAGCGGCGCATCAGGAGGCCGTAGCCGGCGGCGATCAGGCCCAGGACGACCAGGACGTAGACCGCGCCCTCGCCGTTGCTCGGGCCGACCGCTCCGGGGAACGCCGAGCTCGCGCCGAGGAACGCGGACTGGACTCCGTCGATGAGCGTGACGGGCGAGAAGAGGCCGATCCAGGGGATGGCGCTCGAGCTGTTCTGGTTCTCGGCGATGGCCTGGAGGGTGGAGACGGCGCCGTAGGAGATGGTCAGGACGGCGATGACGGCCGCGATGCCGAAGCCGCGGCGCGGGGTCACCGAGGCGATGACCAGGCCGATGCCGGCGAAGAGCAGTGACAGCAGTGCCACGGAGACGAGTCCCTGCGCGAATCCCTTGGTCTGGTCGGCGAAGTCGAGCTTGGCCAGCAGCGCGCCCACGTAGAGCACGAGCAGCGGGGCCGCGGTCAGGATGAACATCGCGGAGGCCAGCGCCGCGTACTTCGCGCGTACGTAGTCTGCGGTCTCGATCGGCCGCGAGAAGTACAGCGGCACGGTCTTGAAGCGCAGGTCGCGCGAGACGGACTGGGGTGCCTGCGAGGCGACGTACAGGCTGATGACGGCCTGCATGATGATCGCGTAGCGCGTGTAGTCGACCGGCAGGTCCTTGGCCTTCGTGGCGACCGCGACGGCGACCATGATGGCCGCCGGCACGCACATCACCACGAACAGCAGCATGGGCAGCACCTTGGACTTGATGGAGCGTCCGAGGCCGTAGGAGCCGCGCAGGGACTGCGAGTAGAGGGAGCGGGTGGCGTACGAGCGGCCGAGGCGAGGCCCGTCGTAGTTGCGGTAGCCGATGTTGTGGATGCGGGTCTGGTCGCCCGAGGGGGCGGTGACCGGGTGCTCAACTGCCATGGCCGACGGCCTCCTTCCGCTGCTCGTCGCTGTCCTTGAAGACCTCGGAGATGTGGTGCCTGCGCTGCTCCATGCGCACCAGGCCGAGACCCAGGTCGGCGACGACGTCACGCACGAGGTCGTACGTCTGGTCGCCCTGCGCGGTGAGCAGCAGGATGTGTCCGGCGCCCGGCAGGCCGTTGCTGCCGTCGAGAACCTCCACCCCGCGCGCGTCGAGCGCCTCGCGCACCGCGCGCGTGCCGTCCGGGTGCTCGTCGGTGTCGGTGACCTCGATCGCGAGGGTGGTCGTGGTCTGCGTGAAGTCCGTGGTGGAGCTGGAGCGCAGGAGCTTGCCGCCGTCGATGACGACGACGTGGTCGCAGGTGCGCTCGAGCTCGCCCAGCAGGTGCGAGGTGACCAGGACCGAAATGCCGAAGTCCGTGTGGATACGGCGGATCAGGCCGAGCATCTCGTCGCGGCCGACCGGGTCGAGGCCGTTGGTCGGCTCGTCCAGGAAGACCAGCTGCGGGTCGTGGACCAGGGCCTGCGCAAGCTTCACTCGCTGCTTCATGCCCGTCGAGTAGCCGCCGATGGGGCGGTAGCGCTCCTCGTACAGACCGACGTGGCGCAGGGTGTCCGCGGTGCGCTCGCGGGCGGCCGTGGGCGGGAGGCCGGACATGCGCGCCATGTGGACGACGAACTCGGTCGCCGAGACGTCCGGCGGCAGGCAGTCGTGCTCCGGCATGTACCCGACCCGCTCGCGGATGTCGGCGCCCTTGGTGGCGACATCGAGTCCGAGCACTTCGGCGCGGCCCTCGGAGGCGGGGGACAGACCCAGCAGGATCTTGATCAGTGTGGACTTGCCGGCTCCATTGGCTCCGACGAGTCCGGTCACACCGGGCCCGACGTCCACGGAGAGCCGGTCAAGCGCGGTCACCCTGGGGAACCGCTTGCTCAGGCTTTCGGTCGCGATCACAGTCACGTCTTCGAAGGTAGTGACCTGGACCACGCCAGTCGTCAGACCGCAGAGCTGTCTTCTCCTCAGACTCCAGATGTACGGGTCCGTAGGGGAAACCCCTACCTGAGAGCTACGCAGAGTTATCCACAGCCCGGACCCCGCCTATTGACGCAGCCTCTAACAACTGTCACATTCGCCAGTGTCAAGTTACGGGCACGTACCGCAGTCGACGTGGACGAGGGTGGGGCGGTGGCATGACGACGGCAGTGGCAGGTGAACTCTCCGCGCAGCTGCGGGGGTTCAGGCAGGTGCAACGCCTCGCCTACGAGTGCGCGGAGGCGGTCGCCGCCCAGCTGCAACCGGGCGTGACCGAGCGCGAAGCCGCCGGAATGCAGCGGGCCTGGCTGCGCGAGCGGGGCGTGCGGGACTGGTTCCATCTGCCCTTCGCCTGGTTCGGGGACCGTACGGCGTTCGTGAACTTCCGCATCCCGCTCCAGTTCTTCCCGACGAACCGGCGCCTCGAGCCCGGGATGCCCTTCATCCTCGACATGGCCCCTGTCCACGAGGGCTGTACGGCGGACATCGGCTACTCGGGGTCCTTGGGGATCAACCCCGTACAGGACAAGCTCATGGCGGACCTGGAGGCACACCGCGAGCTGATCCTCCGCGAGGTGCGCGAACGGCGTCCGCTGCGGTCCGTTTACGAGGACGTCGACCGCCTCATGGTCCGCCAGGGATACGCCAACCGGCACCGCGCCTACCCCTTCGGCGTGATCGCCCACAAGGTCGACCGGATCAGGCAACGCCGCTGGTCACCCCACCTGTTCGGATTCGGCGCCCAGTCCCTGAAGGGGCTCGCGAGCGACGCTCTCCACGGCCACCGCGACGGCTGGTCCCCGCTGTGGTCGCCCTACCGCTTCTCCGACCATCCGCCGCAGCCGGGCCTGTGGGCGGTCGAACCCCACCTCGGCTTCCGGGGCACGGGTGCGAAGTTCGAGGAGATCCTGGTCGTCACCGACTCCAAGGACCCCGGGGAGAGCGCCTTCTGGCTGGACGACGATCTGCCGCACGTGCGGCGCTGGGCGGAGGACAAGTGACGGTGGCGCGGGAGGACGACGGGTTGACGGGCGCGCGGGAGCGCCGGGTGCGGACCGGCGGCATCGAGCTGTGCGTCGCCGAACTGGGCGACCCCGGGCAACCGACGGTGGTGCTGGTGCACGGCTACCCGGACAGCAAGGAGGTGTGGTCCGAGGTCGCGTCGCGGCTGGCCCGCCGCTTCCATGTCGTGTCGTACGACGTCCGGGGGCACGGCAGGTCGACGGCGCCGCAGCCCCTGCGCGGCGGCTTCACCCTGGAGAAGCTGACGGACGACTTCCTTGCGGTGATCGACGCGGTCAGCCCGCACCGGCCCGTGCACGTCGTGGGGCACGACTGGGGCTCGGTGCAGTCCTGGGAGTTCGTCACGGTCAAACGCACCGAAGGGCGCATCGCCTCCTTCACGTCGATGTCCGGGCCGTCCCTCGACCACTTCGGTCACTGGATCAACGGGCGCCTGAAGAAGCCCACCCCGCGCCGCGTCGGCCAACTCCTCGGCCAGGGCGCCAAGTCCTGGTACGTGTACGCCCTGCACACGCCCGTGCTGCCCGAACTGGCCTGGCGCGGCCCCCTGGGCAAGCGCTGGCCGCGCATCCTGCAGCGCTTCGAGAAGGTCCCCGGCGGCGGCTACCCGACCGCCTCACTGCCCCGGGACGCGGCGCACGGGGCGTGGCTGTACCGGGACAACGTACGCGCGCGGCTACGCCGACCGCGCCCGGACGCGTACGCACACGCGCCCGTGCAGCTCATCACGCCCCTGGGAGACGCGTTCCTGTCGGAGAAGCTCTACGACGAACTGGAGTCCTGGGTTCCGCAGTTGACCCGCCGCACCCTCCCGGCCAAGCACTGGATACCGCGCACCCGGCCCGACCAACTGGCCGCCTGGATCACCGAGTTCGTGACATCCGTCGAGGGAGGCAAGAGCGAGGTGACGGCCACCGGCAAGTACGCCGACCGGTTCGGCGGGCAGCTCGTCCTGGTCACCGGCGCGGGCAGCGGCATCGGGCGGGCCACCGCGTTCGCCTTCGCGGAGGCCGGCGCGCGCGTGGTGGCCGTCGACCGGGATGCCGAGGCCGCGGCCCGCACCGCCGAGCTGTCCCGCCTGCTCGGCGCCCCCGAGGCCTGGGCGGAGACCGCCGACGTCTCCGACGAGCAGGCCATGGAGAAGCTCGCCGACAAGGTCGCCACCGAGTACGGCGTGGTGGACGTCCTGGTGAACAACGCCGGCATCGGCCTGTCCGGCTCCTTCTTCGACACCAGCCCGGAGGACTGGAAGAAGGTCCTCGACGTCAACCTCTGGGGCGTCATCCACGGCTGCCGCCTCTTCGGCAAGCAGATGGCCGAACGGGGACAGGGCGGCCACATCGTCAACACCGCGTCCGCGGCGGCCTATCAGCCCTCCAAGGCACTGCCCGCCTACAGCACGTCCAAGGCGGCCGTGCTGATGCTCAGCGAGTGCCTGCGCGCGGAGCTGGCCGGGCAGGGGATAGGCGTGAGCGCGATATGCCCCGGCTTCGTCAACACCAACATCACCTCGACCGCACGCTTCGCGGGCGTGGACGCCGACGAGGAGAAGCGGCGGCAGAAGAAGTCGGCGCGGCTGTACGGCCTCAGGAACTACCCGCCGGAGAAGGTGGCCGACGCGATCCTGCGGGCGGTCGTGCGCAACGAGGCCGTCGTACCGGTCACTCCGGAGGCCCGCAGCGCCCACCTCATGTCACGCTTCACTCCGCGCGCACTGCGGGCGATCGCACGGCTGGAGCCGCCACTGTGAACGCGCGAGGGGTCGCCGTCGTGAGCGCACGGGAGCAGCGCTGCGACCGCGGCGCGGTCCGCTGCTTCCGGTGGCCCAGGTCGGCGGCGGACTCCCATCGACGCAGCTCACCGGCCGCGAGGGCAGCCGCGTGAGCGAGGCGGCCGCCTACCGGATAGAGGACCTGGCCCATCTCAGCAGCGCCACGGTCCGCACCATCCGCGCCTACCAGGACCGCGGCCTCCTCCCCCGCCCCGAGCGCCGCGGCCGCGCCAACCTCTACTCCGACGCCCACCTCGACCGCCTGCGCCGGATCGCCGACCTCCTCAGCCGCGGCTACACCCTGGCCTCCATCAAGGAGCTCCTGGAGGCCTGGGACGCGGGCCGCGGCCTCGGCGGGGTGCTCGGGCTGGTCGTCGAGGTCGACGGTCCCTGGACCGACGAGGAGGCGGTACGGATCTCCCGCGCCGAGCTGGACGAGCGCTTCGGCGGCTCCCCCGACGACGCGGCGGTCGCCGATGCCGTCGAGCTCGGCGTGCTCGAGCCGGTGCCCGGCGACGCGGACTCCTTCCTCGTGCCGAGCCCCCAAGAGCTCGCCGTGGCCGTCGAGTTGCACTCCGCGGGCGTCCCGCTGTCCGCGATCTCAGGCCATCTGCGGGAGTTGAGGGGCCAGGTCGAGCACATCGCGGCCCGTTTCCTGGAGTTCACCACCGAGCACGTCTTCGCCCGCTACCTGGAGGGACCGCACCGTCCGAGCGACGCGGAAGCGACCGAAGCGGCCGCACTCGTACGCCGGCTGCGACCGCTCGCGCAGAAGACGGTGGACGCCGAACTGGCGCGGGCGATGCGGCTGTTGGCGGTCCGGCAGCTGAGGCAGCACCTTGGCACCGGGGATCCGTCACAAACCCGCCAAAAGTCACGCTCCGTGTCCGTGGCCGAGGAGACAATGCGGGAAGTGGAGCGGCTGGTTGGGCCGGAGCGGGCGGGGGAGTTCATCGGGCTGGCGGCTGAACGGGAGGTACGGGCAAGGGCGTTGGACGCGCTCACGTCAAGAGAGGTGCCCCCGGGCGACCTTGACGAACGGGGCTGACATGTCGGGGAGTTGTCCACAGAACCGCCAACTAGCCTGTGGATAACTATAGTTGGTTGTGGATCAAACCTCCGCACCAAAACAAAATGCGTGATCCCCGTCTCGCCCGTCATGCTGATCGGATGGACGAAAGACGCACCGTGAAGGTGTCGAAATACCTCTCGAAGCACCTGCGCCACCAGCCCGAGCGGATCGGGCTGACGCTCGACGAGGCCGGCTGGGTCGAGATCGACGAACTGCTCGCCGCGACCGCCGCGCACAACTTCCGCATCACCCGGGACGAGCTGGACCACGTGGTCGCCGCCAACGACAAGAAGCGCTTCGCGATCGAGGGCACCCGGATCCGCGCCAGCCAGGGCCACAGCATCGAGGTCGAGCTCGGACTGCCCCCGGCGACCCCACCGGCGTACCTCTTCCATGGGACCGTGATCCGGAACCTGGATGCGATCCGTACCGAGGGGCTGCGCCCCATGAACCGGCACGACGTGCACCTCTCGCCCGACCGTGAGACCGCGACACGTGTCGGTGCCCGCCGGGGCCGCCCGGTCGTGCTCTCCGTCGACGCGGGCGCCATGCACCGCGACGGCCATGTCTTCCACGTCAGCGCGAACGGGGTGTGGCTGACGCAGGCCGTACCGCCGCAGTACCTACGGTTCCCCGAGTCGCACTGACCCAGGCATGATCAGTGGTATGGACCACTTGCCCACCACCGAGGCCGCAGTCACCGCCCTGCGCGCCATCGCTGCGGAGTATGCGCGCGAGATCGAGGTCACCCACGACATCGGCGCCGACCAGACCTCCCGCCGCAGCGCCGCGGGCGTCGGCGTCACCGCCGACCCGGACGGCTCCCTCCCGCACGAGGCCTACGTCGAGTTCGGCGGCCTGCCTCGGGTGAGCGTCCGCCTCTACCCCGACGACGACGCGCTGATCACCGTCGAGGGCGTCGAGTGCCCCGACGTCGCACGTGACGACGTGCTCGCCTTCGTTCGCTCCGTCTTCGACGACCGCGCCTTCGTGAAGGCACGCCGCTTCCCGCCCGGCCGCTTCCTGATCGTGCCGCTGCCCGAGGACCGTACGCACCGGGAGTACATGCCGATGCTGAGCCTCACCCCGTGGCTCAGCGGCCGTGTGCGATGACCGTCGGTGACTGTTTCACGTGAAACCCATTCGGCCGCTTACGCTCGAGGGCATGAGTCTGCGTCTGAGCACTGTGATCCTCCCGTACCGCCGATGGCACGAGGGGGCGCGTGAGGCATGGCAGCGCGCGGAGCAACTCGGTTTCCACACCGCGTACACCTACGATCACCTGTCCTGGCGCAGCTTCCGGGACGGCCCGTGGTTCGGTGCCGTGCCGACGCTGACCGCCGCCGCGGCCGTCACCGACCATCTGCGCCTGGGCACGCTGGTGACCTCGCCGAACTTCCGGCATCCGGTGACGCTCGCCAAGGAGCTGATCTCGCTCGACGACATCTCCGGCGGCCGGGTCACGCTCGGCATCGGCGCGGGTGGTTCCGGATTCGACGCCACCGCGCTCGGCCAGGAGCCGTGGACGCCGCGCGAGCGGGCAGACCGGCTCGCCGAGTTCGTACCGCTGCTCGACCGGCTGCTCACCGAGGACTCGGTGTCGTACGAGGGCGATTTCTACTCAGCGCATGAGGCACGCAATATTCCCGGCTGTGTGCAGCGCCCCCGCCTCCCTTTCGCCATCGCTGCGACCGGTCCGCGCGGGCTGCGGCTCGCGGCACGGCACGGACAGGCGTGGGTGACCACCGGCGATCCGAAGCTGTACGAGAACGGCACTCCTGAACAATCGATTCAAGCCATTCGCGCACAGGCCGAGAAGCTGGCCGACGCCTGCGCCGGGATCGGGCGGGACGCGGCCGCGATGGACAAGATCCTGCTGACCGGTTTCACGCCGGACCGCGGCCGGCCGCTGGAGTCGCTCGACGCGTTCGTGGACTTCGCGGGCCGGCACCGGGAACTGGGCTTCACCGAGATCGTCGTCCACTGGCCGATCCCCGACTCGCCCTTCGCCGCCGACGAGAAGGTCTTCGAGCAGATCGCCATGGAGGCCCCGGTCCAGCTCGACTGAGCCGGAGGGAAGCGATCATGCAGATGAGGACGGCAGCCACTCACATGCGCGGACTCCTGCACGGCCGTGCGGGCATATGCGGGAGAATGGCCGGGTGACCTCAGCGACTCGACAGCCCGAGACCCCGGCCGCCGCCGTCCCCCCTCGGCTCATAGCCACCGATCTCGACGGCACCCTGCTGCGGGACGACAAGTCGGTCTCCCCGCGCACGGTGGCCGCCCTCGCCGCCGCCGAGGAGGCGGGCATCGAGGTCTTCTTCGTCACCGGCCGCCCGGCCCGCTGGATGGACGTCGTCAGCGACCACGTGCACGGCCACGGGCTTGCGATCTGCGGCAACGGCGCGGCCGTGGTCGACCTGCACGGCGGCCCCGGAGCCCACCGGTTCGTGAAGGTGCGGGAGCTGGCGCGGGACAACGCGCTGGACGCCGTACGGCTGCTGCGGGACGCGGCACCGGGGACGGTGTACGCGGTGGAGCAGACATACGGCTTCCATCAGGAGCCGGAGTATCCGAAGCTGCACATGGAGATCCCGGACAACCTCGCGCCGGCCGAGGAGCTGCTGGCGCCGGACGGCCCCGGTTCCGCCGAGCCCGTGCTCAAGATCCTCGCCTACCACCCCTCGCTCGACCCGGACGGTTTCCTCACCGCCGCCCGTCTCGCCATCGGCGACCGCGCCAACGTGACCCGCTCCAGCCCCAGCGCGCTGCTGGAGATCAGCGGCCCCGGCGTCTCCAAGGCCAGCACGCTGGCCTTGTGCTGCGCCGAGCGCGGTATCTCGCACGAGGAGGTCGTCGCGTTCGGAGACATGCCGAACGACGTCGAGATGCTCACCTGGGCCGGCCAGTCGTACGCAATGGGCAACGCGCACCCGGACGTCATCGCCGCGGCCTCGGGCCGGACGGTCGCGAACAACGACGACGGTGTGGCGGTCGTGATCGAGCGGATGCTGGCCGAGCGGCTGTAGTCCGCCGGCCCTTCGGTCGTCCGACGGTAACGGTCATCCGACGGGAACGCCTCGTGCCGCCAGCCACGGCACCGGATCCACCGCGGAGCCCGCTTCCGGCGTGACCCGCACCTCGAAGTGCAGATGCGGCCCGGTGGAGTTGCCGGTGGTGCCCGACTGGCCGATCCACTGCCCGGTGCGCACCTGTTCTCCCTGGTCGACGGTGACGGCGGCGAGATGGGCGTACTGCGTGCAGTAGCCGTTCGCATGCTGGATCACGATCGCGATGCCGAAAGGCCCCCCGCACGCCACGCTCACCACGCGTCCAGCGCCGACCGCGCGCACCGGCGTCCCGATGGGCACCGCGAAGTCCTGCCCGGTGTGCCGGTTCACCCACCGTTCGCCGCCGCTGCCGAATCCGGCGGACAGTTGGTACGTCTCCACTGGAGCGACCCACGGCTGCGTGAAGGCGGTCTGCGGCTGGTCGAGCCGGACCGCGCCGCGGCAACTGCCGGCCGCGACCGAGGCGTTCGCCTCACCCTGCAGTCGGCCCTGTGCCTCCTCGAGTTTCTGCTCGATGGTGGCCTTCAAGGTGGCGAGTTCGTTGTTCCGCTGCTCCAGCGCCTGCCATGCCGCCGAGGCCTTCGACTCGTCCGCGGCGAGCCGTGCTTCGGCCCGGCGGTTCTTGCCGAGGGAGTTGGCGAGGCCCAGATTCACCTGCGAGAAGATGTGCTGACCGCGCATCAGCGCGTCCGGAGTGTCCGCGAGGACGAGCTGCGCGGCCACCGGAAGGCCGCCGCCGTCGCGGTACTGGGCACGCGCGATACGGCCCAGATCCTCGTGCAGAACGGCGATCTCCCGCCGCTGGCGGTTCAGCAACGCCTCGGTCCGCTCGGCCCGAGCCCGCTGCACATCAGCCTCCTGCCGGCCCGCCTCGTACTGCTGCGCCGCCAGGGCCGCGTCCTCGTAGAGGCTGGCGACCTGGGCACTGATCCCGGAGCCGGCGCCGCTGCCGTCGTCGTCGCCCATCGCGTCGGTCGGCACAGTGGCGAACACGGCGAGCGCGCACAACAGCACCGGAACAAGCAGCCGACGTCGGCGGGATGAGCGCATGTCAGCGATCCTGGCCCGGTGCTGCTGCCACAGTCCTGTTCAAGTCATTCGGCTGGGGGACCCGTTGCCACGGATGGCTCAGTACGGCGCCTGCCACACCACCGTCGTGCCACCGCCGCCTGCCCCGATGCCCGGGCCGTGCCGGCTGTCGCCGCCGAGGGATTCGGCACGCCGCTGGAGGTTCTTCAGGCCGCTGCGCCGGCCACCCTCGGGGATGCCGACACCGTCGTCCGCGACCGTCAGCCGTACACCGGGGCGCCCGTCCGGCAGGGTCGCGGTCGCGTCGACGACGACGTCGATCCGTGACGCCTCCGCGTGCCGGAAGGCGTCGGAGAGGGCCTCCCGCAGCGCGGCGATGAGGTTTTTGCCGGTGAGGTCGCCAACGAGGGCGTCGACCGGGCCGACGAAACGGTGCGAGGGCTTCAAGCCGAGCGGCACGGCAGCCGTGTTGATCTCGTGCAGCACGCGCGTACGCAGCCCGGAGGGGACTTCGGCGGGACCCTGCTGGAGCGCGAAGATCGCGGTACGGATCTCCTGAATGATGACGTCGAGTTCGTCGACGGCCTTGCCGACGCCGTCCCGCACCTCGGGCACGACCGGTCTGCTCTGGGCGCTCTCCAGCATCATCCCGGTGGCGAACAGCCGCTGGATCACCAGGTCATGCAGGTCACGGGCGATACGGTCGCGGTCCTCGTACACCGCGAGCCGTTCCCGGTCGCGCTGCGCCTCCGCCATCATCAGGGCGAGCGCGGCCTGCGAGGCGAACTGGACGGCGAGCGTGCGCTCCGTCCTCGTGAACGGTCGCTCCCCACACTTGCGCGGCGTGACGAGGGCGCCCAGGACGCGGCCGTCGCTCTGCAGCGGCAGCATCATGGTCGGGCCGTACTCGTGCACCTGCTGGGTGATCATGCGCAGGTCGTCGGCGGTGTCATCGACGAACACGGCCTGTCCGCCGAGGAGTTCGGCCACGATCTCGCTCTCCGGCGGGATCACCGCGCCGAGCATGTGCGAGGGCCGGTCCGAGGCCACGGCCACGATCTCCAGACCACCCTCGTCGGCGGGCAGCAGCACGATCCCGGCCGCCGATCCGGACAGCCGACGGGCCTGTTCCGCGACGACCTGCAGGGCGTCGTCGGCGTCGCCGCCCGACAGCAGGGCGGTCGTGACGGCGACCGATCCGTCGATCCAGCGCTCGCGCTGCTTGGCGGCCTCGTACAGGCGGGCATTGCCCACGGCGATGCCCGCCTCGATGGCCAGCACCCGGGCCATGTCGAGGTCGTGGTCGTTGAACGGCTCGCTGCCGCGCTTCTCCGTCAGATACAGGTTCCCGAAGATCTGGCCCTGGACCCGGATGGGCAGCCCGAGGAAGCCCCGCATCGGCGGATGGTCCGCGGGGAAGCCGCAAGAACGCGAGTCCTCTGTCAGGTCGACGAGCCGGACCGGCTCCGGGTCGCGGATCAGCGCACCGAGCAGCCCCTTGCGTCCATCCGGCAGCCGTCCGATGCTGCGGGCGGTCTCCTCGCCGAGGCCGTGGTAGACGAAGTCGGCGAGTCCGTCACCGTCCTCGTCGACGACTCCGATGGCCGCGTACCGGGCACCCGTCAGGGCCGCTGCGATCTCACAGATCCGGTCCAGCGTGGAGTGCAGCTCCAGACCGCTGCCGAGGGACCGCACCGCCTCCAACAGCTGCGGCACGTGCGCGGCCAGTTCGGCCGAGACACCCGTGGCGGGCGACTCGGGGCCGGAGAGCGGTGCGCCGGACATACTCCGAGCGTAATTAGTCCCTTTTGATACAGAAACTTGAGATCCGTCGGCGTGTGCTGCCGCTACCCCGCTGCCACCAGCGACTCCGCTTCCGCCTCCCGCTCCACCATGCCTCGCAGGGGCCCGGGCACCGCGGCCAGTTCCGCATACGTCCCGCGCTGCACGACAGTTCCTTCGTCCAGTACGACGACCTCGTCCACCGCCTCCAGACCGGCCAGCCGGTGGGTGATGAGCAGTGTCGTACGGCCCTCGGTGGCGGCCAGCAGGTCGGCGGTGAGCGCGTCGGCCGTGGGCAGGTCGAGGTGTTCGGCGGGCTCGTCGAGCACGAGGACGGGGAAGTCGGCGAGCAGCGCGCGGGCCAGCGCGAGGCGCTGCCGCTGCCCGCCGGACAGTCGCGCCCCGTGCTCGCCGACCAGCGTGTCGAGCCCCTCGGGCAGGCTGTCCGCCCAGTCCAGCAGCCGGGCCCGCTTCAGCGCGTCGCGCAACTCGTCCTCGGTGGCGTCCTTCTTCGCCAGCAGGAGGTTCTCCCGCACCGAACTGTCGAAGAGGTGCGCGTCCTGCGCGCACAGCCCGACCAGCCGTCGTACGTCGTCGCCGTCGAGCGCGTACGCATCCACACCGGCGAGTGTGTACGAGCCCGCGTCCGCGTCCAGGAAGCGGAGCAGCACCTGAGCGAGGGTCGTCTTGCCGGACCCGGACGACCCGACCACGGCGATCCGTCGCCCCTGGTCGAGCGTCAGGTCGAGGCCGGCGAGCGCCTCCCGGTCCTGCCCGGCGTGCCGGGTGGTCAGGCCGTTGAGGACGACCGGGAAGGGGGATGCGGGCGCCTGCCGCGGCCGCTCCGGCTCCCGTACCGGCTCGGGCGCGTCCAGGACCTCGTACACGCGCTCCGCGCTCCTGCGCACCCGCTGCCGGTACTGCGCGGCGAGCGGCAGCCCGAGTACGGCCTCGAAGGCGGCCATCGGGGTGAGGACGACGACGGCCATCGTCACGCCGCCCAGCCGCCCGTCGGCGACCGCCTGGGCGCCCACGAGTGCCGTGGCGGCGACCGTCAGGCCCGAGATCAGCGCGGTGAGTCCGTCGCCGAGCGCGGTGGCGGTGGCAGCCCGCGAGGCGATCCGGGTGAGTGTGCCGTCGGCGCGCCGTGCTTCGGCGGTACGGGCGGGCAGGGCGCCGGCGACGGTCAGCTCCGCGGTGCCGGTGAGCAGGTCGGTCACGCGCGTCGCCAGCACCCCTCGGGCGGGGGCCAGCCTGTGCTCTGCCCGCCGGGCCACGGCGCTGGTGACCAGCGGGACACCGACGCCGGCGGCCACCAGGCCGACCGCGAGGGCGGCGCCCGCCTCGGGCAGCAGCCACGCCGTGAAGGCGACGGATCCCGCGGACACGATCGCGGCGGCGCCGGCGGGCAGCAGCCAGCGCAGCCAGTAGTCCTGCAGGGCGTCCACGTCGGCCACGAGCCGGGACAGCAGGTCGCCCCGGCGGGTACTGCGCAGTCCGGCGGGCGCGAGCCGCTCCAGTCGCCGGTAGACGGCGACCCTGGTGTCGGCGAGCATCCGCAGCACGGCGTCGTGCGAGACGAGCCGCTCGGCGTACCGGAAGACGGCCCGCCCGATCCCGAAGGCCCGCGTCGCCGTCACGGCCACCATCAGATACAGCACGGGCGGCTGCTGCGAGGCCCGCGAGATGAGCCACCCGGAGGTGGCCATGAGCCCGACGGCACTCCCGAGCGCGAGGCTGCCGAGCAGCAGGGCAAGGGTGAGACGGCTGCGGCGGGGCCCGGACATGGCAAGGACCCGGGCGAGGACACTGCCGCCGCCCTGCGCGAGCCCAGTGGTTGCGGACTCGCGCGGAGCGGCGCCCCCGAGCGCCTCCAGTGCGGCCCGATGCACTGCAGGCGTCCTGCTCACGGCAGTAGCGGGAACCGTCGGTTCCTCCAGCCGCACCACCCGGTCCGCCACTCCCAACAGCGCCGGCCGGTGCACCACCAGCAGCACCGTCCGCCCCACCGCCAGCCGCCGCACGGCCTCCACGACCTCGGCCTCGGTGGCCCCGTCCAGCGCGGCCGTCGGCTCGTCGAGGAGCAGGACGGGCCGGTCCGCGAGGAACGCCCGGGCCAGCGCAAGCCGCTGCCGCTGCCCGGCCGACAGCCCGGCACCGTCCTCACCGAGCGCCGTACCGGCCCCGTCGGGCAGCGCGTCCACGAACTCCAGCGCCCCGGCATCCCCGAGTGCTTTCCGTACGGCAGCGTCATCGGCGTCGGGACGCGCGAGCCGTACGTTCTCGGCGATCGTCCCGGCGAACAGATGCGGCCGTTGCGGCACCCAGGCGATCCGAGACCGCCACTGCTCCGGATCGACGTCCGCGAGATCGGCTCCGCCGACCTGCACCCGCCCCGCGGTCGGCGGCACAAACCCCAACAGCACACTCAGCAGAGTCGACTTGCCCGCACCGCTCGGCCCGACCAGCGCGACAGTCTCCCCGGGCTCGACGGCGAAGGACACATCCGCCACGGCGTCCTCGGAGCGCCCGGGATACTGGACCGTCACCCCCTCGAATGCGATGCGCCCCGTCGGTGCAGCCGCCGTACCCGACGCCGGCACGGGCGTCTCCAGGACGGCGAAGATCTCCTCGGCCGCCGCCAACCCCTCCGCCGCCGCGTGGTACTGCGCCCCGACCTGGCGCAGCGGCAGATACGCCTCGGGCGCGAGGACAAGGATGACCAGGCCTATGTACAGGTCCATCTCCCCGTGGACCAGCCGCATGCCGATCGTCACGGCGACCAGCGCCACCGAGAGCGTGGAGAGCAGTTCGAGCGCGAAGGACGAGATGAAGGCGATCCGCAGCGTCCGCATGGTCGCCTGCCGGTACTCGCCGGTGATGCGCTTGATCGACTCGGCCTGCGCCTTGGCCCGCCCGAACACCTTCAGGGTCGGCAGTCCCGCGACGACGTCCAGGAAATGGCCGGACAGACGGGACAGCAGCCGCCACTGACGGTCCATTCGGGACTGCGTTGCCCAGCCGATCAGGACCATGAAGACGGGGATGAGAGGCAGGGTCGCCACGATGATCGCCGCGGAGACCCAGTCCTCGGTGACGATCCGGGCCAGCACCGCCACCGGCACGACCACCGCCAGCCCCAACTGCGGCAGATAGCGCGAGAAGTAGTCGTCGAGGGCATCGACACCACGGGTGGCCAGGGCCACGAGCGATCCGGTCCGCTGCCCGCTCAGCCATCCGGGTCCCAACTCGACCGCACGCTCCAGCAAGCGCCCCCGCAGCTCCGACTTCACCACCGCGCTCGCCCGGTGCGCCGCGAGTTCGGTGAGCCAGGAGACCAGCGCGCGGCCACAGGCGACCGCCGTCAACAGCAGCAGGGGAGTGCCGAGCTCAGCAACGGACAGACCGTGCTGGAAGGCGCCCACGACCACTTCGGCAATGAGCATCGCCTGGGCGATGACCAGTCCGGCGCCGACGGCACCCAGGCCGACGACCGCTACCAGGAAGAGGCGGGTGGCTCGGGCGTACCGGAGCAGTCGTGGATCGATTGGTTTCACGTGAAACATGCCCTTCGGCCCAGGGAGGGTGTTTCACGTGAAACAGCGTGGATCACCGTGAACCACCCTCCCTCTCGGACTCAGTGAGCGGCTTCGGCGATGTGCTGCGTACCGATCCGCTTGCGGAACACCCAGTAGGTCCACCCCTGGTAGAGCAGGACGATCGGCGTGGCGATCCCCGCGCACCAGGTCATGATCTTCAGGGTGTACGGACTCGACGAGGCGTTGGTGACCGTGAGGCTCCAGTCCTCATTGAGCGACGACGGCATGACGTTCGGGAAGAGCGACAGGAAGAGCATCGCCACAGCGGCCACGATCGTGACTCCGGACAGTGCGAACGACCATCCCTCGCGTCCGGCCTGATTCGCCACCAGGGCTGCGACCAATGCGGCCACGGCCACGATCAGCGCGACCAGGCTCTTGCCGTCGCCGCTGTCGACCTGCGTCCACAGCAGGAAGATCAGCGCCACCACGGCGCTGGCAAGACCGACCACCGTCGCCAGCTTGCGCGCCCGCTCCCGGATGTCACCGACCGTCTTGAGCGCCGTGAACACCGCGCCGTGGAAGGTGAACAGCGTCAGCGTCACCAGACCGCCGAGCAGCGCATACGGGTTGAGCAGATCCCAGAAGTTGCCGACGTACTCGAAGTTCCGGTCGATCTTCACACCCCGCACGATGTTGCCGAACGCCACGCCCCACAGGAACGCCGGGATCAGTGAGGTCCAGAAGATCGCGGTCTCCCAGTTGCGCTGCCAGTTCTCCTCGGGCCGCTTAGCCCGGTACTCGAAGGCGACACCGCGCACGATCAGGCAGAGCAGGATGATCAGCAGCGGCAGGTAGAAACCGGAGAAGAGCGTGGCGTACCACTCGGGGAAGGCGGCGAAGGTCGCACCGCCCGCCGTGAGCAGCCAGACCTCATTGCCGTCCCAGACGGGTCCGATGGTGTTGATCAGAACGCGCTTCTCCAGCCGGTCGCGGGCAAGCAGCTTGGTGAGGATGCCCACCCCGAAGTCGAAGCCCTCCAGGAAGAAGTAGCCGGTCCACAGGACGGCGATGAGCACGAACCAGACGTCGTGAAGTTCCATGACTCGATCTCCCTCGGCCTAGTACGAGAAGGCCATCGGCTTGTCGGCGTCACGGTCGTCGCCGCCGATCTTCGTGGGCGGGTTGAGGTCGGCCTCGGTGAGCTCGGGCGGGCCGGCCTTGACGTACTTCACGAGCAGCTTCACCTCGACGACGGCGAGGATGGCGTACAGGGCGGTGAAGGTGATCATCGAGGTGAGGACCTCGCCCTGCGATACGCCGGGGGAGACCGCCTGACGCGTCTGCAGAACGCCGTAGACGACCCACGGCTGTCGGCCCATCTCCGTGAAGATCCAGCCCCACGAGTTGGCGATCAGAGGGAAGCCCAGGGTCCAGATCGCCACGAGCCAGTAGAGCTTGCTGAGCTTGGGGTTGAGGGCCTTGTTCCGGAAGAGGACCAGATGCGGCACCTCGTCCTCACCCACCCTCAGATGCTGCGGCAGCATGAACTTCTTGCGGGTCAGCCAGAGTCCGACGATGCCGATCGCAAAGGACGCCATGCCGAAGCCGATCATCCAGCGGAACGCCCAGAAGGTGACGGGGATGATGGGCCGGTAGTCGCCCGGGCCGTACTTCTCCTGCTCGGCCTTGTTGGTGTCGTTGATGCCGGGGACGTAGGAGCTGAAGTCGTCGTTGGCGAGGAACGACAGTATCCCGGGGATAGACAGCTCGACCGTGTTGTGCCCCTTGCTGACGTCGCCGTATGCGAACACCGAGAACGGCGCGGAGTCCTGACCGTCCCACAGGGCTTCCGCAGCGGCCATCTTCATGGGCTGCTGCTTGAACATGACCTTGCCGAGAGTGTCGCCGCTGATCGCGGTGAGCAGGCCGGCGATGACCACGGTCACCAGACCGAGCCGCAGCGAGGTCTTCATCACGGTGATGTGCTTCTTGCGGAACAGATGGAAGGCGGCGATGCCGACCATGAACGCGCCACCGGTCAGGAAGGACGCGGTGAGCGTGTGGAACGCCTGGGCCAGCGCCGTGTTCTGGGTCAACACATGCCAGAAGTCGGTGAGTTCGGCACGCCCCTTGGCCTTGTTGATCCGGTAGCCGACGGGGTGCTGCATCCACGAGTTGGCCGCGAGGATGAAGTACGCCGACAGGATCGTGCCGATCGAGACCATCCAGATGCAGGCCAGATGGATCTTCTTGGGCAGCTTGTCCCAGCCGAAGATCCACAGACCGATGAAGGTCGACTCGAAGAAGAAGGCGATCAGGGCCTCGAAGGCGAGCGGGGCACCGAAGATGTCACCGACGAAGCGCGAGTAGTCGGACCAGTTCATGCCGAACTGGAACTCCTGCACGATGCCGGTGACCACACCCATGGCGATGTTGATCAGGAAGAGCTTGCCCCAGAACTTGGTCGCCCTGAGGTACTTCTCCTTCTCCGTACGCACCCAGGCGGTCTGCAGGCCGGCCGTGAGGGCTGCCAGCGAGATCGTCAGAGGGACGAAGAGGAAGTGGTAGACGGTGGTGATGCCGAACTGCCATCGCGCCAGTGTCTCCGGCGCCAGAGCCAGGTCCACGTCGTCAGTCTCCTTCGGTCGCCGTGATACAGCGGCAGTTTGCCCCTTATGTCACACACATCATTGGAGCAACCGGGACACGCTTGTGAACGCGTTCACATTCACAAGCAATTATGACGCACTGATTGTCGAAGCTCGAAGGGGGGTCCCCCATAGGCCTCAAGGACGTCCCGCTTGGGCCGTTCGGCACTCCTCTTGGCGACGGCTTCAACATCTTGTTGAATTGCCTGCCGTGCAGATACGGATCTCGTGGCCCGCCGGCCACCTCGCCGCAACCCTCGACGACACCACGACCGCCCAGGCCCTCGCCAAGGCGCTTCCTCTCGCCTCCACCGCCCGCACCTGGGGCGAGGAGGTTTACTTCGACGTAGGTGTCTCGGTTCCACGTGAAACAACCGCCCAACAGGTCGTGGAGCCGGGCACCGTGGCCTTCTGGACGGACGGCGACGCCCTCGCACTCCCCTACGGGCCCACGCCGATCTCGCGGGGCGACGAGTGCCGCCTCGCGAGCCCGTGCAACCTCCTGGGCCGCCTCGACGGCGACCCACGGCTCCTCGCCACGGTCCGCGACGGCGACCCCGTGCGCGTGGAGTTGATTGACGGCTAGGCGGTTTCGTTTGGATCATCGGGCGGACCAGAGGAAGATGCCTGCGATGTGGAGTCCGGCCAGGTAGATGGTGGCTGTCTTCTCGTAG